>JAFGFI010000492.1 GCA_016931185.1 Anaerolineae bacterium | reverse complement strand
GGCTATATGACTACCTGTTATTTCTCAAACCTGGCGCAGCGATTGCGGGTTCAGGGGAGTGAGATTCTTCCGGCGTTCTCGGCGCATCTGGTGAAATGGCTTAGACTGGACCGATCTCGAGATAAATCATTCAAAAGTTATTATGGGGCGACTGTAGGGTGGGGTGCGCCTAATGAGGCAAATGGGATATGGGAGCGGTGGTTTCCAGAGGAGGAACATTACGTTCCTCCTGGCTATTTATCAACGCATGATCGGCAGGGTGTCTATCGTGCCGTCGCCGTCACTGAGCGTGTTTTTGATCGTCCTTTTGTGAACAAATGTATCAGGAATAGTGTCCGAACTGAGGCCCTGGCCGAAATTTTCCCGACGGCCTTGTTTATTCAATGTGTTAGAAATCGTTTAGATACGGCACAGTCTATATGGGTTGCCCGGACACGAACGCTCCCATTTGAACTGTCGGAGGTAAGTGATCCATCCCGGTCGTGGTGGTCGGTAAGGCCAAAGGAATATGAGCGTATAAAACATAAGGGAATGGTGGAGCAAATCTGTGAGCAGGTATTTTTTGTGGAACAAAGTATTATGGCTGCCCGGGAGACCCTGGGAGGGGATCGCTTCCTTACTATGGACTATCAAGACCTTTGCCAAAAACCGCGTTCTGAACTCGACCGGGTTGTCCAGTTTATGAATGATCATGGTGCACCCACCCAGATCACGCAAACGGTGCCAGATTCGTTCCCTTATGCAACAGGGCAGAAAATTGAAACTTCTGATTATGAGGCAATGGCTGATTATTTGAGCCATCTGTACTCATATCCGGTTGGGCCGATGGTATCTGAGTTGGGGCGTCGACAGGAATGAGTAGGACTCCAGTATTATGAGGAAAAGACAATGAATACAGGGCAAGTGCAAGCATCTGGTTTCTCGAATTCATACGAAAGCAGGCATAGTGGCGTCCGGCGTCCGGTGGGGGATTTTACAGTTTTTGGTTTTACCCAATCCGAGTCTTTTTTATGGCACGAATTGCCCGAGCGTTTAGGTGTCTCGCCCAGGGTTATTGACTACGAAGCGGAGGGGACAGGCCACCTTTTCCTCTATACATCTTATGGTGACATCGCGGAGACAGACGAGGTCATTGTGCTCAAGTTGGGGCTCTTACATTCTTCACAAGGCGACCCTATTTCAGCCCAGCAATTGTTAGCGCAAGACCTGATCAGCACGCAATCTGTCAATGCCGATGTGTTGCGAGGGAATGCGCTGATAGCCTGCTTTAGTAAGCGGCTTCCTGAGTTTTCTGTGTACAAGACACTCTTGTCTGTGCCACAATTGTACTTTTCTGAACTAGGGGATGGAGTATTTTGTGCGGATGGCCCTAAACCCCATCTTGTTTTGCTTGATCGGGTCACGGTTAATGAAAAGGCTATACCTCAACATTTCCTTTTCCGGTATGTTTTAGGGCGGCACACGTATTTTGAAGGTATCCAACGCCTTCTATCCGGTGAGTTATTCCGGTGGCGCAATGGGCGCGTTGACACGCGTTTGATTAAGGATTTGCGTCCTAGGTCCGAAGGTGCGTTATTCACGCGGGTTAATTCCCAGAATATTGCTCAATTGCGCAAAGAAATGAGCCGGGTGATGAAGGCTTACTTGGATGATATCAAGCAGACAGGATATTTATCCGCTGGCATGGTTTCAGGTGGGGTTGATTCGACGCTCATGCAATTATTGATCAATGAACATATCCCTGCACCGGAGCGACCCAAATCATTTAGCTATATTATGAAAACGCCGGAATTTGAGTATGAAGTAGAATATGCGAAGCAAGCAATCCAGTTTTTAGAAACAGATCACACTTTCGTGACGATCACACCAGAAGCTTACCCAGAGTTGCTTATTGAAACCACAGAGACACTTGGATTTCCCATTACGGCTGAATCCTATCCCTGTAAACTTTCCATTGCCAAGTATGTGGCGCAGTATTGCCCAGAGGTGCGTTACTTTTTCTTGGGCAATGGCGCAGATTCACTTCATGGAACTTCGCTGGCCAAAAAAATAGCCTTGCTAGAGGCTGCCCGCCATATCCCGGCTTCGGGCGTAATGTTGGAGGGGCTAGCAGCTCTCATTAATCCCCTATCAGCAAAAAAAGCTCTTGGTTTGCGTATCGTTGCGGGTATGCTGTCCGAATTAGATGATCCACATTCGTATAAAATCCCGGCCAATACCACGGCCGTCTATTCCAATATTGAAGTTGCCCGTCGTTGCTTTGGGGATCAAGCGGTCCGTGAGGCACTCGAATACAGGCGGTATATAGAAGAGCTATACCTTGGCAGTCAGCATCATAACGAGAAGGTTCACATGATCGAGCTTTTAAATGATGCTTATGAATGTGGGGTGGTAACCAATCATTTATATCTCGCGCATCAAAGAGAGCAAATATATTTCTTCTTAGATGAAGATGTGATGCGTATTGCGCTGGCTTTCGATCCTCATGTCAGGTTTCTTAAGGGATGGGAAGTCAAACCGCTTTTAAGGGGAATTCTAAAGCAAACTTCATTTTCTGATATTGTGAGTAAGCCTAAGGGCACATCGGTTTTTAATGTAGACCTTTACAAGTGGATGCGAAATGGTGCTTTGCGCGATCTGGTGCTCGCGATTGACCGGCCAAGTTTCCTAAGTCAATCTGACTTTGATATGTTATTGGAAATGCCAGAGTGGGATCCCTTGAAGGAGCCAGACTGGTTTCTGTGGAATTTGTTGATATTTGATGTTTTCTACAAGCGTGTTATCCAAGTTGCTCATACCTCGTGAATTTTTTTCTCGGTGTTATAAATTGGGGGGACGCCTAAAGGTATTAAAGATAAGGAGTTTTGATGATCAATAGATTGTTTTCGTTCGTTCGGAAATTTTGGCGTGAAGTACAATGGCGATCTCCTGTCTGGGCGCAACGTTCTATCGTAGCTCTCTTAAGTGTGGCGAGAGAGTATATCATCTTGTTATTCAGACCATATTTAACTATTTATCAATTAAAAGGTCATGGCAAAGGTGGTCCTCTGACTGTAAATTTTGCCGTTAATGGTGCTGACACCGATTTGAAGTTGTATCTTGCGGACATCCTGTTTGTAGAAAAACCGGTTGAAGCCAAAGTTGGGAATATACCCTTTTGGCGTTTAAAGAGGTTGACTGACACTTCAAGTAGTGATCTCACCTTTATCGGCGCCAGTAAACAGTTGGTTCGCAGACTCCCTGCTCGCAATAGCATTATACTCCCTCGTATTGTAAAGCAGACCCTTGATGTGCAAGGAAGATGGGAGGATGTCTTGCAGCGATTTCCTAAAACGATTCGTAAAAATGAGCTACGTTTAGTCCGCAAATATGGCTATGAGTATGAGGTAAGCAATCAAGACGAAGATTTTGAGATATTTTTCCACGAAATGTATTTACCCTCGATGAGAACCAGACATGGGAATCAGGCTGCACTAACTCCTTTTGCGAATGCCTATCGACGTTTTAAGCAGGGTATTCTATTTCTAGTGAAACGAGAGGGTACCTATGTGGCCGGTGGTCTTTGTTACGCAAAGCGAGAGCCTGGAGTTGTTCATTTCTTACTCACGGGTGTGATACAAGGCGATCAAAAATTGTTGAGAGAGGGAGCGCAGAGTGCTGTTTACTATGCTGTTACTCATTGGTCAAACAAACATGGATATAAAGTTGTTGACTTTCAGGGAACTGTGCCATACCTAGAGAAGGGGATATTACAACACAAACGAAAATGGGGTGCGGCAGCTAGTATCCAATCCCGCAAGCGGATCTGGCTCAAAATTCATCGCAATACACCCGCCGTCGGCCAATTTCTGCAGGATAACCCATGTATTTTTATCAACGAGCGGGGTGACTTGCAGGGTCTCTTCTTCAAGAATAGTTCGGGCAACATTTCCCCTGAGATGAGAGCTAAATGGGACCAGCTATGTGATATGCCGGGCTTGGAAGGATATGCGGTCTATTCGATAAAAAAATCCCCACCTCTTCTGCAGTGTGAGCATGTTTTTGGTGCAGAGTACTCTAGTTCTTCTCTTGGCGAAGGACAACGGCAATAAACATCAATCCATATAGGACATCAGAAGACAAGTTGCCCTCATTCATCGACTGTTCAAAATCCAATTATAATCCTTTTCTGGACCTTGATTATTAGGAAGGAGTAACTTCAATGAATAATGACATATCTCAATTTGGGGATTTTTCTATCTTTGGCTTTGTGAAGTCCCTTCAATTTTTGGAGCACAAATTGCCCAATCTACTCGGAAGTGCCTTGCGTACAATAGATTTTGGTACTGCTGGCACCTTTTTCTTTTATAGTTCATACGGCGATCTTGCTGAGGCAGAGGATGTCATAGTGCTTAAGCTTGGTTTCCTGCGCTCACCCACAATGTTACCGCTTTCGGCAAAACAACTGCTTTCTCAAAAATCCATTTGTGCTGAAGAAATTGATCATCGTGCGTTTGGAGGAAATGCTTTGGTGGTTAGTTTTGATAAAAGGAAGCCAGGATTCCAGGCGTTTAAGACACTTATGTCGGCTCCACAGCTTTATTATTCGATTACCAATAACGGTATTTTATGTGCCACGACGCTTAAGGCTCTGACTTCCATAATGGACTGTGTGGAAGTGAATCAAGATGCTATCGTATCGCACTTTTTATTCTCGGCCGTCCATGGCTCAGCTACATTTTTTCGTAATGTTTACCGTCTCTTTCCCGGAGAGTTACTTCAGTGGAAGGAGGGAGGAGTAAATGTTAAATTGGTTCAGGATTTGCGTTTTTCGGATGCTGATTTGCAATTTGATCGAGTTGATCAGCGTGTGCTTGATACGTTTTATGAACGATTTAAGTGTATCACCCATACTTACATAAATGATATTGGAATCTCAGGACAAAATTTCGCAACTTTATTGTCTGGGGGAATAGATTCTTCTTTTTTGCAACTTGTCATCAAAGAATTGCAACCTGACGTCCAGTCTCGAACATTTAGTTATACCGTTGAAGTGCCTAGCTTTGAACGTGAGGTAGAATATGCCAAACAGGCATCCGCTATACTGGATACAAAGCATACTTTCATCTCTGTAACGGAACAAGACTATCCCGACCTTTTGATAGAACTTACAAAAACTATAGCGCAACCTGTCTTTACCTCTGTTGAACCATGTAAGTTCGCCATTGTTCAGTCTCTGTCTCAAATGTCAGATGCTCCTCGCTTTCTTTTTACCGGGCAAGGAGCTGACACGCTTTTTGGATCGGGTACAGCGAGCAAATTGAAGAAATTAGGATATCTCAAGCGCTTGCCCGCTTTGGATCTTGGACTGAGATGGGGGGCAAGGTTATTGGCCTCTGAGTCAGAATCGCGGCGGCGGTTGCTTCATATCTCCGAACTTTTGAGGCATATGGATGATCCCCATCACTTCATTGCGCCTATCAACACCGCCGTTTCTATTGAAGATTTTACACTTGCGCGGCGTGCTTTTGGTGATGAAGCTGTACAGCAAGCACTTGAGGATAGGCGTGAACGGGAAGCTAAATATCTGGACAGCAAAAATAGCATAGAGAAAGTGATAGTTTTGGGGTTACTGAGTGATTGTTACGCTAATCAGGTTCAAAGTAGTGAATTATTTCTTTCTCACGGTAGAGAATTACTTTCTCCTTTTGAAGATCAAGATGTTATTCGATTGAGCTTTGCTTTTCCACCAGAGGTGCGATATGTAAAAGGGTTACGTCATAAGTATATATTGAAGGATATATTGGAGCATAAGATTACTACACCAATTACTCGACAACCTAAGGGTGGCTCTATGTTTCATAAAGATTTATTTCGATGGATGCAGTCTGGATCACTTCGTGACATGATCAATGATATATCTTTGCCTGGCTTTTTAAAGCGCCAGGATGTTGAAGAAATCCTCGCCCAACCCCAGTTTCCTCGAGCGCTTATCCTTTGGCATTTATTGGCATGGGATGTGTTTCAGAAGCAGTGTTTTTAATATTTTTTTAAGTATTTGTTCACTTTTTTGCCACCTATTTTTTTGTATAATACAGGTGTGATTCTTTGCTGTAATATTCTTTGACCGAACAGGTCGGATGAATAGAGCTATTTGTGGGGGGAGGTACTCTATGTCCATCCTTTGTTCGCGCTTGGCCCGATGTTCACGAGTGCGATTCTGGGTTTATATTCTGTTATTTCTTGTAGCTACGTGTGCCTTTAGTGCAATTCCGGCCTCAACTCATGATATTGGGCAAGTTTGTATTGCACAGGTATGTGTTAAGTCTGGTTTTTCTAATCGGTGTTACCCTGATGAAACGATCAAGATGGAGCAGGGTACTCTTAATGTTATCTATGAGCTTCCTACTAGAAATGTTATTGGAGATTCCAGAGGTACAGTCAAGCAAATTTCATCTCCGTCAGAGGATATGTCTTTCGCCTTCTATTTGCCTTTGATTGCAGCCACCGGGGAGGGGATCCAATCGTATGTCGTATATGATGTTTACGATAGATGCCAACGTATTGAGATTTTTGGAACGGGGGCTGTGATTGATGCGGTGGAAGATAGTTGGGTTGAGATAAGTGCTACTTCTGAGCAAGTTGCCGCTGTTCATGCTCTGGGTTATCAAACGGAATTGATCCCTCAACCAGCTTATTTGTCTCCGGAAAATTCAGCTTATCATACTTATGTGGAGATGATGACAGTAATCAGTCAAGCAGCAGTTGATCACGCGGATGTTATTAGCTTGTTCTCTATTGGGCAAAGTTATGAGGGACGGGAGCTTTGGGTAGCAAAGGTTAGTGATAATCCCCAGATAGACGAACCGGAACCTGAAGTTTTCCTGACGATGCATCAGCACGCGCGTGAGCATCTGACAGTGGAGCAGGGGTTGTATATTCTGCAGATGTTGACCGACGAGTATGGTGTAAATTCACAAATCACGAATCTTGTCAACTCGCGGGAGATTTATATTCTCTTTGATGCCAATCCTGATGGCGGGGCGTATGATTATGTGAGCAGCGGGTATCGTTACTGGCGTAAGAATCGTCAACCTGTTTTAGAGAGCGGTTACGTTGGAACGGACCTAAGCCGAAATTGGGAGTATCACTGGGGATGTTGTGGGGGATCGAGCGATGATCCCGGCAGTATGATTTACCATGGTATATATCCGTTTTCTGCTCCTGAGACGGCTGCCGTTCGTAGTTTTGTGGAGAGCCGGGTGATTGGGGGAAAACAACAGATCGCTCTATATATTGATTTTCATGCGTATGGTGAAATGATACTATGGCCCTATGGTTATAGTTTTGAGGAGTCGCTCCTGGATATACCTTTGGATGATCACGAAGTGTTTGTTGCTATGGGGCAGAATATGGCTGCACTTAACGATTATGGTGCAGTTCAGAGCGGTGAGCGTTATCCTATTGATGGCACGCACATTGATTGGATGTATGGCCAGCATCATATATTCGCTTTTATTTTTGAGCTTTATCCATCTAGTTCAAATCAGGGCGGCTTTTATCCTCCTGACGAGGTCATTTCAACGGAAACTGCGCGTAACCGGGAAGCGATTTTATACTTTCTGAGCTTGGCGGATTGTCCTTACCGTGTGATTGGTAAGGAGGTGGAATACTGTTTATCGCCATCTCTAACCCCAACATTGCAGCCCACGGCGACGGCGACGGGTACTGCTGTACCGACGGTTATACCAACAGCCACATGGACCCCGATGCCAACTTCTACACCGAGTCCTGGGGTTACCCCAACGGGCACGTGGACTCCAACCCCAACCCCTATACCGAGTCCTACGACAACCGCAACTCCCACGCCGAGTCCAATCGCAACGCCGACAGCCACGCCTATGA
Organism: Anaerolineae bacterium; assembly: GCA_016931185.1. Taxonomy (GTDB): domain Bacteria; phylum Chloroflexota; class Anaerolineae; order B4-G1; family SLSP01; genus JAFGFI01. The sequence continues at coordinate 16,691 of JAFGFI010000492.1, read as the reverse complement.
CCGCGTGGATTCCGACCTCGACGCCGACATCGAGTTCGACGAAAACCGCAACACCCACACCAGATCCAATGGCCACATTGACAACTACGCCGATGGCTACGTGGCCCCCGACACTGACACCTACACCAAGCCCAACCGCCACACCAATAGCCACGTGGACCCCGACGCCAACATCGATACCGAGTTTGGTTGCAACGGTCACACCGAGTCCAACAGCTATGCCAACGGCCACACCTGGTTCGACAGCAACCGTAACACCCACACCGAGTTCAACAGCTACGCTAACAGCCACGTGGACCCCGACGCCAACCCCTAGTCCGACGGCTACAGCTACACCCACACCGAGTCCGACAGCTACGCCAACGGCCACGTGGACTCCGACGCCAACCCCTAGTCCGACGGCCACAGCTACGCCTACACCGAGTCCGACAGCTACGCCAACGGCCACGTGGACCCCGACGCCAACCTCTAGCCCGACGGCTACAGCTACGCCTACACCGAGTCCGACAGCTACGCCAACGGCGACGTGGACCCCGACGCCAACCCCTACTTTAACGCCGACAGAGACGCCGGTGATAACTGCTACGCCTACCCTGATTCCAGTACCGACTCTAAGTGGATTCGAGTTTGTTGCTACGCATCCTTCGGCTAAGGACCAGCCAACCGACCAGGGTAAGAAACTTCAAGGTGCACTGGTTTACCAGGATAAGATTTATTGGGGATATGGGGATTGGTCTGAAAACACCGGCCCTATAGATATCGTTCCTTTTGACTTTAGTGCATTAACGTTTCTGGCCACAGAACATGTCGCTGATACTGAGACGGTTCAGCATTATCGCGTGCTTTCTAATGGTAAGCTATATGTACCTCATATCGATGTTTATGGGGGATATGTGGGTAAGGACTATTCCCGCAAAGATATAGAGAATTGGTACCAACAGGAAATTGGTTTATATCACGTTATGGATATTGTTGAGATGAATCATCATATATATTTGGTGGGTTCGCAGGGGTATAATGCGGTTATTTATGAATCTACAGATTCAGAGCTCAGTTTTCATCGAATATTGTGCGAATTACCGTCTTTCTCGACCTATGCACGCTATTATTTTGCTTTTGTGTTGGACGGGAAACTCTACACGCAAGCGGCTGCCGGTGCGCTACATAGAAGCTCTGTATCGAGAATTTACGATGGCCAAAGTTGGCAAACCGGGGTGGATTTGCTTCCTCAGGGGGGACATGGCTCATACAGCAATCTTTTTGCCGGAAGTGCTGTTTACAAATCATTGGCAAACAGCAAGTTTGGATATTTGTATGCTTTTGACGGCGAAACAGTGACTACACTCAGGTCTGATATTGTGGATTACACGCTATATGGCGATGAGTTATTTGTTCTAGATGCAGATGGTACTATTGTGAAAAGTACCGATCTGGTAAATTGGATAGTGGTTATTGACTCTGGTATTTCCTCTCCGACATCTATTGTTATTGCGAGTGGACATATTTTTGTTGGTGATGCAGAAGCTAACATCTATCGTTCCTTGCCCTAATACAGTTAACTCAAGTTACCACCTGTATATCAAAATCTTTATAGGACACGGATAAACACGGACAATGCGGATTTTCCTTTGTTTTCATCCGTGAAATCTGTGTTAATCCATATTCAAAATTTTTAAGACTGTCCAAGTAGCAACTTGAGTCAATGGTTACTGGTATTTAATTTTTTTTTAAGTTTTGTTCACTTCTTTATTACCCCGTATTTATATAATATAAGATGATTTTTAGGTAATGATGCTTCGCTAACCATAGTACGTGAGGAGAGAGATGACATGTTGAGAAACCGTCTTGTTTATCTTGTTTTAACTTTTATTCTTTTGACACCGATGTTTCTTACCCCGCTTGCAAGAGCCTATGCGCAGGATTGGGATGATTTATCGGTGGATATTGATGGTGATGGACTGCCTAATGAGCTTGAGCGACAGGGGTGGCATAATACATCCGGCGGTCCATATCTGACTGATTATCTTGATGCTGATACGGACGCTGATGGATTGACGGATGGGAAGGAACACCTCTATGGCACGAATCCCTTAGATGACCATAGTCCCGGCATTTCTGTTGAGTATCAGGCACAGTTTCAGACCAGGGAATATTATGCCTGGTGGCACTTTGGGGAGCAATACGTTGCACTTCCTAGTGGTCTTGGAAGTGGCGCGGTTGTAATACGCCGAGGCACAACTTTTTTTGTAGGGGGGCCATCAGGTGCTGATTTGACTGTTGAAAAGAGCATTTCAGGGCTGACTACACCGACAGTGGAACGCGATCCTTGTGCTGGGCGATGGAATATTACTTTACCTTCGTGGGGTAAGGTGGGTACATATACCCTGAAGATGAAGGAAGGTACCTGGTCTAAGACATTGGATTTGTATGTTATCTTTGACTTGCCGACCAATATGAGCGAAGATTTTATCAGTGCTTACATATACACCGAGAGTCCTGATAATAGACTTAGCGATGGTACAACGCGCAGTAATGTATCTATGGTTTACGCCGAAGGGGGGGGGGAGAGCGCGCCATTAGAGTATACTCATGATGATTATAGTTGGATCCCGGAAGGGGAATGGGTAAATCATGGATGGACTTATGCTTTTAGAAATCAGCAATATGATGCCTGGCTTTTTAATACACACATTGCACCGTACATTAATGGCTATACTGATACGTGGAACGCAGCTAACGCGCTGCGTGATCATATAGACGATGTAACGTGTTTGGATTGGCCGCGACCTTTGATGAATTCATGGCAGGTTTTGCATCCATTAGACTATTCTCCTTACACGGGTTTAAATCAATGTTCCAATATGGGCGCGATGTTGACCGCGGCGAACCGTTCAGCCGGTATTCCTGCCCGCCCTGTGTGGACAGATTGGACGCACGGTTCTTTTGACCATGCAACGGAGGTATGGACATCGGACTCCACACATTCGTTGAACTGGTATGTGATGCGGGGTGGGTCAAGCGAGCATGGGCATTGTGAAAACACTGCCGAATACGATGCTGGTGATTTATCCCGGGAACGTTTGGCGAAAACCAAGGGTTTCTACTATGGTCAAGGAGTGTACGCTGTTGGTGAAAGTTGGCCGTGGAGTGAAGTGGGCCGATTTACTATCTCTTGGGATGCTTTCCGCCAGAACAGTTGGGATGATACTGTCATCGTCAAGCGAGATTGGTGGGAGACGCGTTTTAAGGCTTATTGGGGAACTTCTTCAGAACCGACGGTGATTGGGACGCCACCCAATGATTGGCCCGATGATTTGCCGCCGGCCCCCGTAATTAGTTTCTCTGGGACGCCTCTTGTGGGCATCTACCCATTGACGGTAGCATTTAATGGTACCTACTCGGGGGATGTCAATACGCGGGCCTGGGATTTCGGAGATGGGGGATCTAGTACTTCGGAGGATCCAACATATACTTATGATGAGGTAGGCGATTACACGGTGAGTTTAACGGTCCAGGGCGCGGGCGGCACCACCGTTGAAGAAAAATCCAATTATATTCACGTCTATAATCCTGTGAATGCTGCATTCACGGCTAATTCAACTACGGGTTATGCTTCGCTAACCGTGAATTTCACCGATCAATCCACAGGTAATGTCGCTAGTCGGTCTTGGAATTTTGGAGATGGTGGCAGCAGTAGTTCGCAAAATCCTAGCCATACTTATACTGCGGCAGGCGATTACACAGTAGTATTAACGGTGCAAGGAATGGGTGGGGATTCTGATACTGAAACAAAAACGGCCTATATCCACGTCTATGAACCGCTACAGGCTGCTTTTACGGCTAATCCAACATCGGGACCTGCACCGTTAACGGTAGAGTTCACCGACCAGTCTACAGGGGATATTGTTGTTTGGGGATGGAATTTTGGTGATGAAACGGGCAGTACTGAACAAAACCCCGATCATACCTTCCAGGATGCTGGTATCTATACGGTGAGGTTAACGGTTATGGATACTCATGGGGGGGGGGATACTGAGTCGGAGACCATTACTGTTAATGCTTCCAGCCCCAGTGAGAATGTGTCTGAAGTGGCGTGGAAAGTAAATAGCAGCCTAACCCACGCTTCAGCGACGCAAGTAGGGACTAAGGATGCAGATAATGCGCTATCCGGCGATAGCACATCATCCAGGGATGACAACTCAGACCCGTATGGTGTATATTTGCCCGTTATGTATAAGAACAGTAAGGTAACTCTCGCCGAACAAGCCGGATCGGAGTCTGAAGTGCAGTTGGGTTCGGTTCTCGCCGACTATGGTCGTGACCTGGATGGCGATGGTCGCTACGATCAATTGGTTTTCGAGGTCGAGGTAAACGTTGCACAGGCTGGAGATTACTGGGTTCGGGGCATTTTAAGTGATTTTGCGAGTACGGTTGGAGAGGTCTCCCTTGAAGCAGGACACCAGATTATATACTTGCACTTCGATGGTATGGACATTTATATGAACAAGGTGGATGGCCCTTACGTACTGCAGGGTTTGTGGATTACGGATGCTGAGGATCCCACGATAGCGGATTTGACCGATGATGCGTTGGATTATGCAAAACCGGATTATCAGACGCTTCTTTATGACTTTAGTGATTTTGGCATAACTGGGGCTAGGTTGTCGGGCAAGTATATCCATCATAATGTTGATACTGATGGTGATAAATATGACGATGCATTGATTTGGGAGACGGGGTTGGAGATTGAGAAGGCGGGTATATATACCGTAAAAGGTGTTCTGCACGATGCCCAGGACAATATGATCTCTGAAGCAACCTGGTCTAATTCGGACTCCGCGAGTGCAAATGCCAATGTCAGCTTGCAATTTGATGGATTGCGGGACTCAGTTGGTCCTTACACACTATATGTTCACGTGCGTAATGCTGAAGGCCAAGTTACGGATGGTGTCAAGGATCCATACGTGATTGATGCGATCCCCGCGTTTAGCGCGCGCCCCATTGAATTAGGTGTTGAGACCGTGCAGTGGGTATCGCTGCCCGGAGAAATTCAACCGAGCTTTGTGATTACTGAGGATGGTTATACTGACGCGGGTCTTGATACGGATGGTGATGGCAAATTCGACCAGTTAGTGATTACGGTCGATGTGGAAGTTGAACCGGGTGAGGGAGGAGAAGCCTACCGGATTGAAGGATGGTTGATTGATCGGTATGACAAACTCATCACATGGGACATCAGCGCGCCTGAGGTGTTGACAGTAGGTGTGCAAAGTCTCTCCCTTGCCTTTGATGGTCGTATTATCAACGAGCATGGGGTGGATGGCCCTTACCGGTTAGTTGCTCTGAAAGCTCTTCCTGGGGACATATATGATGTTCTTGATGAGGTCGATGTAGCGTATACTACATCCACATATTATAATGATGCATTTGAAGCAGTTCCGTCTGCGCCAGCGAAGACACTCTTTGCGGATGATATGGAATCGGAAGCAGCGCTAATTGCGATTGAAACTTTTGAGGAGGCTGCTCTTAATGAGGATTGGACCGAATGGTCCTCGACTGAAGAAGGTCGGATCCAGATAGCAGGCGACTATGGTGTTGCTATGGGAACGCGCGCGCTGTTGATGGATGACGATACTGCTGATGGTAGTACTACACTTAATGAGGCTATTTGGACCGTGGATCTCTCTGGCGTAACCAAACCTAACTTAACTTTTTGGTACGCTGAGTGGACTGACGAATCGCATGTATTTAGTGGGGACTTTTCGGGCCATTACAATGCTGATGGTATTGCTATCAGCGATGATGGAATCAATTGGCATCCCATTTTTAACTCTCCTAATCAAACAGCAGGGGTTTGGCAACAATATAGTATTGACTTAGCAGCCGAGGCGGCTGGAGCTGGGATAACGTTTGGGCCCGATTTTAAGATTAAGTTCCAGCAGTATGATAATTCTTCTTTGACGGGTGATGGATGTGGTTGGGATGAGATCGTACTCATTCAAGATAATCCTAAGGAGCAATTTGAGGCAGGTACCCTGGGTACGGATTGGACCGTGTCATCCTCGCCGAGCGACGAGGGAAGGATCAGGGTGACAGATGACTATGGTACTGCTGAGGGATCGTATGCGTTGGTGATGGACGATTCTACTGATAATCTTACCTACACGCTTAACGAAGCTATTTGGACTGTGGATCTGTCCGATATGAATTCGGTTATTTTAACTTTCTCTCATGCCGAGTGGAACGATGAGACACATTCGTTTGCCGGCGATTTCTCAGGAAGCTACAATGCTGATGGTATCGCTATTAGTGACGATGGTGCTAACTGGCATCCTATCTTTGATGCGCCTAATCAGACTGATGGTGTTTGGCAAGAATACATTATCGATTTAACGGCTGAAGCGTCTGCAGCCGGGATGATGTTGGGAACCGATTTTAAAATTAAATTTCAACAGTATGATAATTATTCCTTGACAGGTGATGGACGTGGTTGGGATGAAATCTTTATTTCGGGCAGCCGATGGATAAATGATCCTGTGTGGAATTTACAGGGCAATCGGTGGCATAGTTATTCTCATGCCTGGGCCGCCGAGGCATTTGAGCAAAGCGGTTCTCTGTCTGTTGGCGCCCAAGATATGGCGCAGTATGTCGATCCGACCTTAGTCTTCAAGACGTGTTATAACATGCAATCTGGTGCCAATGTAGGTCATGTTGAAGTTTCATCTGATGGTATAGATTGGTCGGAAGTGGCAACATACACAAACGCTACTTCGCATTGGAACACGACACAGGTGGACTTGGGGGCGTTAGGTGAGGTCTCGGAGGCGCAATTCCGGTTCCGGATTGATGCCAGTGATACGATTTCTGAGGCTACCTGGGTTGTAGATGACGTATGGGTCACCGGCTGGCCGGCTGTGATCTCTGCTACTTTCGATTATGCTGACAAACCCGTTATGTGGAGTGAGGTGATCACGTTTGCCGGCAGCTATACATCTGTGAATACGACTTTACCGGTTACCTATACTTGGGATTTTGACGATGGCTCCATCGTGGTTACGAATGAACCTACTACAACGCATCAATTTACCAATCCGGTGAGACACACAGTGTGGCTTACTGTGGAAAATCCCTATGATAATGCCGGTTTCTCTCTTCCTATCGAGGTACGTCAGGCGGTCACTGAGACAGCTTTCACTTTTGGCCCTGGCAATCTGGCCAACGATTGGGAAGTTTCTTTTGCCGGCACATACTTGCCTGTTTCGGCCTCAATACCTATGACCTACAACTGGGATTTTGGTGACGGTGATTCCATTATTACGACCAGTGCTACGTTGACCCACGTGTTCCCCTTGGATATTGATGGCACTTACACGGTTGTGCTGACGACGACAAATGGATATGGTGATGCAGTGTCGGCCAGTCATATCGTGACCGTGCCCCTTGATGAAGATGGCGATGGTATATTGAATAGCATTGAAGTTGGTGATGATCCATCCGATCCCGTAGATACGGATACAGACGGTACCCCAGACTATCTGGATGATGATTCCGATGATGATGGGATTCCTGATGCCGTCGAGGCCGGTGACACACCGCGGGATCCTGTAGATACGGATGAGGATACTATTCCTGATTATAGAGATGCTGATGATGACGGAGACGGGGTAGACACAGCCGATGAGGATGTGAATGGTAACGGAGATCCCACCGACGATGACACGGATGGGGATATTACACCGGATTACCTTGATGAAGATGATGATGGGGATAGTATTAATACCCTTGATGAAGATGCTGACGGGGATGGTGATCCGACCGATGACGATGCTGATGAGGACGGGGTTCCTAACTACTTGGATGACGATTCCGATGATGATGGGATTCCTGATGAGGAAGAGGGAACGGACGATGTCGATGAGGATGGGGTTCCCAACTACCTGGATGACGATTCCGATGATGATGGGATTCCAGATAGTACAGAGGGAACGGGCGATCCTGATGAGGATGATATTCCCAACTACCTGGATGACGATTCGGACGATGATGGGATTCCAGATAGTACAGAGGGAACGGGCGATTCTGATGAGGACGATAGCCCCAACTACCTGGATGACGATTCGGACGATGATGGTATTCCAGACAGTGTAGAGGGAACCGGCAATCCCGATGGCGATGAATTCCCCAACTACCTGGATGAAGATTCGGATGGAGATGGTAAGCTTGATGTTGACGAGGGTACCGGGGATATAGATAATGACGAAATTCCAAACTGGCTGGACGACGACGAGAATTACCCGCCTGTCGCAGTAGACGATGAGGTCGCTACAGATGAGGATATCCCTGTCGTAATCGATGTCACGGCCAATGATCAAGATTTGGATCGGGATGTATTAACAGTCAGTGGAGTTGGGATGGCTGCCCATGGCACGCTTATCTATGCCGGTGATACGGTTACTTATACGCCAGGGGCTAACTACTTTGGCAGTGATACCTTCACGTATCTTGTAGGGGATGGTATGTTCACTGATACTGCCAGGGTAACAGTGACTATCGCTGCGGTTAATGATGCGCCTGTAGCTATGGATGACAATTACAGTGTTGACGAAGGTGGGGCACTGGATGAAGTCGTGCCGGGTGTGTTGGGTAATGATGTGGATGTGGAGAATGATACCTTGTTGGTGGTATCTGGAGAGAGTGTAAGTCATGGCAGTTTGACATTCAATGCAGATGGTTCTTTCAGTTATATCCATGATGGTGGTGAAACGACAGCAGATAGCTTTACGTATCAGACCTATGATGGTGCATTATACAGTGATAGGGTCACAGTAACTTTGCACATTACCCCTGTCAATGACGCGCCTGTGTTAGCTGCTATTGACGATCAGAGTGTAGATGAGGGCATGGTGTTAAGTTTTGCCGCGACGGCGACAGATGTGGATTTGCCTGCGAATACATTGACTTTTAGCCTGGGTGTAACGCCAGTTGGAAATGGCGTGCCGGCGGGTGCGGACATTACACCTGACGGCGTGTTCAGTTGGACGCCGGATGAAGCGCAGGGGCCGGGAGTATATCCCATCACTGTGCGTGTCTCAGATGGTGTGCTTGAGGATATGGAAACCTTCACGGTGACGGTATCTGAAGTGAACAGCGCGCCGGTATTGGATACTATGAGTACTCAGAGTGTGAATGAGAGTAGTGTCTTGAGTTTCACTGTGACGGCGATGGATGTAGATCTTCCGGCGAATATGTTGACCTTTAGCCTGGAGCCCGGCGCGCCGGCAGGGGCGAGTATCACGCCGGATGGTATGTTCAACTGGATGCCAGATGAAGTACAAGGACCTGGAGTGTATCCCATCACAGTGGGAGTCACGGATGGCGCCTTGCGTGATAGTGGCGTCTTCACTGTCACCGTTGGTGAAGTCAATACCGCGCCGGTGCTGGCTTCCATTGGCGATAGAGCGGCTGTAGTAGATATGCCGTTGCGTTTTGCCACGGTGGCGACTGATGCCGATGTGCCAGCAAACGAGCTGACCTTCAGCCTGGAGACGGGCGCGCCCGCGGGCGCGAGTATTACGCCGGCGGGGGGCTTCAGTTGGACGCCTGCCGTTAGCGGAACCTATACAGTGACCGTCCGGGTCAGTGATGATGGGGTGCCGGCCCTCAATGATACCGAGACTTTCCAGATTATGGTCACTATGGAAGAAATCAACTGGCCGCCGGAGCTTGATATCGTAGCACAGACGGTGGATGAGGGGAGTTTGTTGAGTGCGCGGGTAATAGCCACCGACCCCAATGCGGGAGATGTATTGACCTTTAGCCTGGAGTCCGGTGTACCGGCAGGAGCGAGTATTACGCCGGACGGGGTGTTCAATTGGACGCCTGATGAAGTGCAGGGGCCGGGGGTGTATCCTATTACTGTAGTGGTCACGGATGGTGACTTGAGCGACAGTGGAATTCTCACTGTTACCGTTAATGAGGTTAATGTTGCGCCGGTGCTGGCTCCCGTCGGTGATAAGGCGGCGGTGGTGGATACACCGTTGAGTTTCGCGGTAGTAGCGACCGATGCCGATATACCTGCAAACGCGTTAGCCTTTAGCCTGGATGCGGATGCGCCGGCGGGAGCAGGTATTGCATCGGATGGAATCTTTAGTTGGATACCAGCCGCTGTTGGAACTTATACGGTGACTGTCCGGGTCAACGACGATGGTGTGCCGGTCCTGAATGCCACCAGCACTTTCCATATTGTGGTTACTACGGAAGAGGTTAACTGGCCGCCGGTGCTTGATGCACTCGTCTCGCAGACAGTGGACGAAGGGGATACGTTGAGTTTCCGGGTGACCGCTACCGATCTTAATGACGGAGATGTCCTGGCCTTCAGCCTGGAATCCGGTGCGCCGGCGGGAGCGGGTATCACGCCGGGTGGCGTGTTCAGTTGGACGCCGGATGAAGCGCAAGGGCCTGGAGTATATCCTATTACTGTAGGAGTTACGGACGGTGACTTGAGTGATAGCGGCACTTTCACCGTTACTGTCAATGAAGTCAATGCTGCGCCGGTGGCGATAGGGGATAGTTATCGCGTGAATGAAGGGGACTCGTTAGATATACCCGCACCGGGTGTATTAGATAATGATACGGATGCGGAAGATGGCCTATTGCGGGCGTTGTTGGTGACCGGCGTCAGTTATGGAAATTTGACATTGAACGAGGATGGTTCATTCCATTACACGCATGATGGTAGTAAGACAACTCTTGACAGTTTCATTTATAAAGTTAACGATGGTGAATTGGACAGTGCGTCTGTAACGGTGACCTTGTCTATTACGCCGACCAACATTGCACCGGTGTTTACCAGTGTTGCAATAACTGCTGCTACCGAGGATGTGGTTTACACTTATACACTTGCTGCAATGGATGCGGATGTTGGAGATACCCTGACTTTCTCCGGGGTGATGTTGCCCGGCTGGTTGACATTAACGGATAACGGTGATGGTACGGCTACGCTGAGTGGCACCCCCGCTAATGATGAAGTAGGTGTACATAGCGTCAGTATTCAGGTGAAAGATACCGCCGGCGCAATTGCAACTCAGAATTTTGCCATCACTGTGGCCAATGTCAATGATGCGCCAACATTTACCAGTATACCTAAAAATACAGTACGGGTGGATGAAGTTTATACTTATACTGTCACGACTGAAGACGTGGATGTTGGCGATAGCCGGACGATTGCTTTGGTTACAACGTTACCCAATTGGCTGACATTTGTGGATAATGGTGATGGTACGGCAGTACTCTCAGGTACACCGCAAGTCGTGCATATGGGAGAGCAGTATCAGATCAAACTCATTGTGGAAGACCTAGCCGGTGCGACTCATACGCAGGAATTCACGCTTACTGTTCGGGTAAATGTTGTGGAGGGATATGTTATCTTCCTTCCTGTACTGAGTCGAAGTACGAACTAAGGGAGATTTACTACAGGAAGCAGGGCAATCATGAACCTCTAATCTTGAAACGCACCCGGATTTATTCCGGGTGCGTTTTGTTGGTCCAGGGTGTGAATATATAGCTTCTCTGTGCCAATGTATTGAGAATTTTGTCATCTTGGCTCACGATTGTTCTGGATCTTGCCTGTCTTACAAAATCCCCCTATACTGGACCGGCATTACAATTCAGGTATGCGTGTAGTTTTGTGAGCAAACAGCGCCATTGATGGCGGCAAAGTGGCTAAAGCTACAGGAAAGATATGTTTTTTCGTTGGCGGGCGTAGCCCGCCAACGAAAAAACATATCAAAACCCTAGTTTCTGTCTGGAGCAGGTCATAGAAAACAGTAATCGCTCAAAAAACTAAACGGTTACCAATTCAGATAGTTCTTGTGTATGCGTGTAGTTTTGTGAGTAAACGATGCCATTAACGGCAGCAAAGTGGCTAAAACCGCAGGAGAGAGGTGTTTTTTCATTGGCGGACGTAGCCCGCCAATGAAAAAACACACTCAAACCCTCGTTCCTGTCTGGAGCAGGTGGCAGAAAACGGTAATCGTTCACAAAACTCAACGGTTACGTTCTTTTTTAATAAGTGTTATGAAATGGAGGGCCAAATGTTTGAAAGATCAGTTAGGATTATCAGTGTGTGGATATTGGTTTTAGTGGGTATGTGGGGCGCGGGTGCTGCTGTGAAGATTGTCGGTGCCCAGTCCCTTGATCCCCCCACTCTCAAATGGACACGCGGGGGTTGTTATGCTTCCTGGTGCGAGATGGGCTGGTATAGTTCTCCTGCTGTGGCCGATTTGGATGGTAACGGTACACTGGAGGTTGTTGGGGCATCTTATTCGATCTTTGTGCTTAATGGAGCAGATGGCACACCATTTTCAGGTGAGGGGATCCAATGGCCGGTCAATCCGGAGGGGGGCCGTGTGTGGCCCGGTGTGGTGGTCGTCGATCTGGAGGGGGATGGTGACCTGGAAGTGGTGACCGCACATGGGGGCGGGTATCTCCACATTTTTGACTATACGGGCAATAGTGTGCGATCCTTGCAGCCCACGCCGGATAATGAGTTACGTTCGTTGGCCGTCTATGATCTGGAAGGGGATGGAGATATGGAGATCTTGGTAGCCTCTACCCGTTCGGATGATCAGTGGTTTGTCTACGAACACGATGGTATGTTGCGCGCCGGGCAGTGGCCGCAGCATGGGCCGGATTCAAGTACGAATGGATATGCCTCCAGTTGTTACAACCAGAACATTGCTGTTGGCGATCTGGATGGCGATGGGCGAGCAGAGATTATCGGACCCTCGGATGTTCACTACATTACAGCATATCAGGACGATGGGACACAAATCTATGCCAATGCTATCTATGGCACGAATCCCGATAGTACCAACAAATTTTGGAGCCGGGTGGGTATTCACGTGGATCACGCGGTGGATTTGCGTGGGTATGCTGAATGTGGCATTGAACATCGCCCCAACTTTGCACACGCCGCACCTATTATTGTAGACGTAAATGGGGATGGTGTGTTGGAGGTAGTGGTGACGGGGAATGTTTATGATTGTTCGGTGGGACATCCGCCGGGATTGTATGAAGGATTGTATATTTTTAATGCCGACCGTACTCGCTGGAGTGGTAATGGCTTTGATTGGACCGTGATTCCTGTCCCTGATGCCGATGCAGCTCCGTTGAGTGAGAGTTATGAGGATATTGAGAACCATCAGTCTAATCCTGTTGCTGCAGATCTGGATGGTGACGGGTACATGGAGATTCTCTATGCATCTTACGATGGGCGTCTGCACGCTTACTGGCTTGATAAAACTGAACACGGGTCCTGGCCTTATGAGGTCTATAACGCGGCGGAGGGATTCTACCGGTTTGCGTCAGAACCGGTGGTGGCAGATCTGGACGTGGATGGATATGCCGAGGTCATTTTTTCTTCTTGGGTACAGAAGGGTACAGGGCAGACCGGTAAGTTGCACATTGTGGATTATCAGGGAAATGTTTTGCAAGAAGTTGTCTTGCCGCCTGCGTTTGGGGCACCAGATTGGAATGGTGCATTAGCTGCGCCTACATTGGCGAATATTGATAGCGATGCCGACCTGGAGGTGGTATTGAATACGGCCCATTCGGGTCTGGTAGCCTACGATCTACCGGGCACGGCGAACGCGCGCGTTTTGTGGAATACCGGTCGGGGCAGTTATTTACGTTACGGAGGAATCATTCCCCAAGTTCACGGGTCTTTAGTTGATTCCACTAAATCTGTTCTGCCTTTGATCCCTGTCCCAGGTGATAGGTTGACTTACACGCTTATCTTGCGTAATCCTGGCCCTGACCTGACCGGGGTCCGTATTACCGATACCCTGCCGTTACAGGTCAATTATTTGGGAGATTTATGGGGGTCCGCCGGAAGTTATGGGGTAGCAGGTGGCATGATCACATGGACAGGCACTGTGTCTGCCATGATACCCATTACCATCACCTATAGCGTTTCCGTGAGCGGCGTTGTGGCGCCGCCCCTGACTATTGTTAATACGGTATACATTGATGATGGTTTGGGTACAATATTGGCGCGCCAGGCAACGGCGATTGTGAATGGCGTGGCTGTATATTTACCGCTGATCTTGCGGTGAATGGTTCCGGTATTTAACGTGGGTATGTCAGACGTCAAACGTCAGATGTCAAACGTCAAACGTCAGACGGGAGTGCGTTTTGACGTTTGACGTTTGACGCAAGTACATTCTCCAATTTAAATGAAACATTCCTTAATGATTTGTTAGCGCGTACAACCGGTGGAGGATAAAGAACGCGCTATGGAAAGCGCGGCTACATCCCAATTACATACCGATACTTGTGCACGCTAACAATGATTTTAATTCGCCCAAAATGGCGCGCTGACGTATTTGAAGCCGCCATCGGGAAGCAGGGCGATAATGACGCCGTGTGCCAGTGTACGCGCGAGACGTAAGGCGGCAGCCACTGCTGCGCCGGCCGAAATGCCCACGAAAATGCCCTCCTGCCGCGCGATGGTGCTGGCCATAACTTGAGCCTCTTCGGTCGTAACCTCCATCACGCGATCTACAATGCCCGGGGTGTAGATACCGGGGATATCGGCCGTTGCCAGGTGCTTTAGTCCTGAGATACCGTGTTTCGCTGTATCAGGCTGCACACCGACCAGTGTGATGGCCGGGTTTTGCTCGTGGAGATAGCGCCCGGTCCCCATCATCGTGCCGCTGGTGCCCAGTCCGGCGACGAAGTGCGTGATTTGTTGGCCCGTTTGTTGCCAGATCTCCGGGCCGGTGGTGGTATAGTGTGCCAATGGGTTGGCCGGGTTATTATATTGATCCGCATGAAAGTATAAATCAGGTTCGGCGGCGACCAGATCGTGGACCTGTTGGCGCGCACCATCAATGCCGGCGGCAGGATCGGTTAGCGTTAATTCCGCGCCATAAGCGCGCATGATTTGTACCCGCTCCTGGGTGGCATTGGCGGGCATGAATAACCGTACCGGGAATCCCATTGCCGCGCCCAACATTGCGTAGGCAATGCCGGTGTTTCCGGAGGTGGCATCCAGCAGCGTTTTTCCCGCCCCTAATTGACCTGTTCGTAATGCTTCCCGCACGATGGAAAGCGCGGCGCGATCTTTGACCGATCCGCCTGGGTTAAGCCCTTCTAATTTAACGTACAGGCTTACTGTTGAGGGCAGGTCTGCCGTCAATCGTAGTAGGGGAACTAAAGGGGTGTGCCCGATGAGGGTCAGGAGTGAGGAAGTACTGGTCGAAGCAACAGCCAATGCACCAGCCGTCTGCTGCAATGGCATAGGTACTGGCGTATGTAAGTGAACGCCGGTATCAAACTTGGCAGGTTCTTTATCAGGCGTCCACAAGGTGGGGTCTGTCTGGGTGCGATGATGTGCTGTTATCAAATGTGCGTGTGTCATTTTAAATTCCTTTCCTTAACTGTGTTATGTATGTCTATATCCAGGCCGGGCAAACAAAAAGCCAACCGCAAAAGCGGCAGTGTCCTCTTTCTCGCGTTAGCGAGGACGCTGCGCCCGGTCCGGTTGGCCTGGAAAGGAATTTTTTATAACCTGGAGCCGGGACGCCTAACGTCCTCGCTCCAGACAGATGCACGTATGATACATTTTAGAATATACCCCTCTGGTTTATTGTTATTATAACGACTTGTAGGGGATTGTCAAGAGTGGGCGTCCTCAGGGCTATCGCATTAGAACCTTCCCGGAAGCTACCAACATATCATGTAGTCCAAACACGTAGTCATGCTGCAAATTTTCGGGTTGACTAGGCCACTAATAGCTTCCGGGAAGGTGAACACCAATAAACTGGCCCAATCTTTATTGAGAGAGCCAATCTAGTAAATTGCTTGATCCCGCTCCTAAATAGGCAATGAGCAGGAATTTGACGATCTTGCCGGCCCATGTCACCAGCAAAAATTTCCAGACTGGAATGTGGGAGACTCCGGCGATGATACCGGCGAGGTCGAAGAGTGGATTGGGGATGGCGGCCAGCACGAACAGGGTCACCAACCCATAACGTTTCATCCAGTGATTGAATCGCTCGTACATATTACGGTTTTCGATGATAGCTTTTCCACTGGTTCCCGCCAAGTAACCGGTCAACTCTCCGATGGTTGCGCCGGCAGCCGAAATGACGCCTACCAGGTTGGGATTGAAAACGCCCCCCCCGGCAAAGGCGGTAATAAAAGTAGGTACAGGGAGCACAATGGTCGCGTTTCCAATAATACTGATGAGGAAGATGCCCAGGTAACCGTAATGTCCCACTTCTTTGAGTTGATCGCGAAAGATGAAAATCGCCGCCGTAATACCGACTGCCACGATGATACCTATAAAACGTGTTATCCCTGCCTTCTGTTTCAGGGCTTCTGCTTCAGAATTGCTTTCTGTTTGAGGTAAAGGTATTTCCTCTGTCATAGTGTGACTCCTCGTATAAAATAGACAGGATTGGCAGGATCTACAGGATGAAAAAGTAAAAATTTGCTTAATCCGCCAAATCTGCTGGTAAAATCTTCGCTATTTCAAGAATTGCAGGGCCTCATCTAGCGATGGTTGCCCGTTGGTTCCACCGGGCTGGCGCGTTACCAGGGACCCGCACGTACAACCTAACTGTAAGGTGCGTGCCAGCGACCACCCCATCAGGCTACCACAGACAAAGCCCGCGTCGAAACTATCG
>JAFGFI010000491.1 GCA_016931185.1 Anaerolineae bacterium | reverse complement strand
TGATGTGAAGGATATCCACGTGACTTTGTTATGCCTCCCTGTCCGCAGGGAGTATGCCACAACTCCACGATTTGCCAAGTAAGCCCCGGAGCACTGCCGACCACGAATGGGACACGAATACACGAATGGGAGGCTTCAGGATCCTCCTTGCCCGTCATTCTGAGCGGCTTCCACGGAGCACCGCCTCAGGAGCGCCTGACGGCGAAGAATCTCGTTGACCTCTTGTTGGCGTGTGTTACTCGTGAGTGGTTTGCCTTGTGTTGCCGACCACGAATGGGAGGCTTCAGGACGGCGTTATGCGCTGTCCGTGAGGGGCTCACCTTTGCTGCGGGGTGTTTCATTCTCCTGGGAGCGCCGGATGCCCGCCAGACCTATTCACGGACGGCGCTCTCCTGAAGGCATTCGTGTATTCGTGTTGGATTCGTGGTCGGCCTGCTTGAGCATATCCGCCAGCTTTATCTCGGGATGGTGATACCTTTTCCCTTCTGCCGTTTTGCTGCCGAATTGGAGGGCTTCCTGCGGGCACCATTGCAGGCAGGCGAAACACTGCTCGCAATGCTGCTGCCAGACGGGCTTGCCCTCGTTCATGCTGATATTGCCGACGGGGCAGATCCTGGTGCAGATCCCGCACCCATTGCACTTCTCGTCGGCCCAGAATCCCCGATCCATCGCCTGGCGGCTTTCCATAAAGGGCAGGTCAGACGGCGCTTCGACGCTGGCAACCTTGAGCCAGACGGTTTTTCCCAGGGTCTCTTCCAGGTGGAAACGATCTGCCAGCCGTGTGAGCACGTCGGAGGTCAGCTCGAAGGTGCCGGACCTTCTGGTATCGACAAATGCGGCAACCCTCACGGTTTTCTCCCGTGCCTCGGCAAACAGCGCCTGCTGCTTTTCGAGAGGGATTTCTCGCAGCGTGAAGGAGTTGAAGGAGTTGAAGAAGTCCTTGAACGTGGGTGGGGGAGTGAGATAGTTATACGGCAGGTGCACGCCGAACCCGGCGGCGAGACGTCCGCCGCGCGATTGAAGCAGGTGGTCCAGATGGCTTATGGCGAGCCCTATGGTGTCGCCGTAAGTGCAGGTCGCGAAGATGTACGTCCCGTCCAGACCCTCCAGCTTCTCAACGAACCTTTTGAGGATCAGCGGGATGCTCTTGTGATAGACCGGGGAAACCAGGCCAATGGCGTTTGTCTCAGGGATGATGCTCGCGCAATCCATCAGGGAGGGGATGGACAGCAGCCTCCCGTCCGTCCTTTCAGCAAGATCCCGCGCCACCGCCAGGGAATTTCCTGTGCTGGAGAAGTAATAGATGTCCACAACATTTCGCCTTCTCATCAATTTGTAGGACAATCCGCCGGATTGTCCAGGCGCAGCAACTAGGAAGGCACCATTCATGATGGACTTTGAACTCATCCATTCGTGTATTTGCGGTTAGGAATGACACTGAACATGAGTGTGTCGCCGCAGAGCCACGCCTGCATACCGTACCCTGAGTCCAAGTGCGTCCACAATGCCCACCATGAGGGGGCTGTCACGCCACCGTTCACCGGTAGATAGAATTAATGTTTCCAGTTTGAGTTTGGGTAAAAGACGCTTTTTTGGTTTAACTCACTTGTGGCTTTCCGTTACCAACGGCTACACTTATTTTGTCCCCTTTTTGAACTCAGAGGAGGGCATCAGTTTCTTGAGGAATCACATTGTTTAGATAGTTCGTTTAGTGCCTCTTGTATTCGAGGATGCAAATTATTTCTATCTGCTCTTGTTTGCGTCTCGATTTTTTCAACATAACGCAGCGCTCTCCATCCCAGAGCAAGGAATTCGATTGCAAGCCGATCTGCTAAATCTTGACTAATGCTATTATTGGCCATGCTGACAAATTTGCGCATCACAAACCAACGATTATGCGACCCTCCCAGAATAAAAGTAGCTATTGCTGCATCAGCTTTTTCTCTGATACCTCCTAATTCATAAATTTTGAATAATAACGTTCCTAGAACATCGCAATACGCAAATTCAAATTGATTTTCCTGTATCCATTCACATATTAAGGGGATTAATTGTGAGAACAGTTCTTTTGACAGTCCAAATAGATTTTCTAACTGAGTGATATCAATAGCACGAAGTAATACTTGCGCATCTGCTGAATTCAGATCTCGCTTGATTCGATGTATAATTTCTTTCCAAGTTATTTCATTTATCGATGCAACATCTGTTTTAAGTAAATTGACCCACTCTTGGGCTTGGTCTGTGCCTATGGGTAAAGACTCATTAGATAGAACCAATACAAGTGCGCTTCGTAAAGAGGCCACATCAGGAAAACGATGATTTGGTTGAGTCTCAGTACAGCGTTCAATTATTGGGCCTAATAAGCTATCGTTTTTAATTTGAGAATAAGGTATCCTTGTTGGCTCTCCTACAATATCATGAAGTATACAACCAAACGAGTAAATATCGGCTTGTGATTGAGCGTTTCTAAAATCAAGAGTAAGTTCCGGGGCAGAATAAAGCTCTGTACCCCACGCACTATCAGTACTGGTTAACATAGTTGTGGTTCTGTCTGTTGGTACAGCCAATCCAAAATCAGATAAGACCCATCTATTATTAAGATAAAGTACGTTTGCAGGTTTTAAATCCCGATGAACATATCCCATACGGTGCAGTTCTTCTATGCCAGCTAAAATATCCAGTAGGGGTTGCAAAGTAATCTTTCTGGCTAACCTATCTCTCTGGATTTGCTCATCGTAAGATTCATCTGCTAACGGCATAAGAAACCAAGGTGGGTCATTTTGGGTGTTAACCTCGAATACGGGCATAATGTTAGGGTGTTTGATGGCTTTTTGTATAGTGGATTCCCTTACAAATCTCTTTTTTGCTTTTTGGATAGTATTAGGATCTCCTAATGAGTTGGGACTGAAGGTCTTACGTGCATAGATTTGGCCATCCCGGGTTACTTCCTCGACTACTCCAAACCCACCTCGCTTGATTTCCCTAATTACTTGCATTTTGTCTCCTTATCAAATCGTTCTAATGATCAACCCACGACTTCTTCAAAACTGAGATCCACTTGCCGGGATGAGGTTTTACAACTGCCAAGTATAGATTATTTCAGGCGGGTCTCCAGATCATCCCATAGTTCCGGCATTTCCAGGGCTTCGGCAAATTGCCTGATCCAATAGCGGATGCGTTCTTTGTCCAGCTTAGGATGATTATCAACGATGGCTTCGATATCCAACAAATCTTTGGGGCGGTGAGCAACTGCTTTGAGGATGATCAAGTCTTCAGCGGTTGGGAGGCGCAATTGTAGATTGCCAATGTCCATGTACTGGCTGCGCGCGACCATTTCCGATTCGAAGGGGAGAATTCCCAGCGAGATGTCAATGTCGATGCCACTGGCGGCATGGCGCAGCAGAAGAATACGGTTTTGGCGAGCAAAAGCCTCGACATTGGTGATGCGTGCTTCGATGCCCTGCGCAGCAGCTTCTTTGAGCAGGTGGGGAAGTTCCTCTAATTCCAGCAGAAAAACTGCATCCACGTCAGCAGTAAAGCGTGGCTTTCCTAAAAGGCTGACGGCAATGCCGCCGATGATGACGCCTTGCTCACCAAAGGCGCTGAGCAGGTTCTGGATTGCTTGTAGGGGATCGAGAAATGGGGCTAGATTTTGTTCGGCCGGCCGGCTTTTTCTTTGAGTTGTGCCCATTGTGCGTATCCTTGTGCTTCGTCTGATTGATCAGGGGAGAGCCCTAACTCTTTGGAGAGGCAATAGAGGGCGTTGAGCTGCCGCCAGCGCCATTCTATCGTGGCGGTGCGTGCTTCCTGCTGCTGAATTTCTTCCGCAGCCTGCCAGCGGTTGCGAAATTGTTGTGCCTGTGTTTTGTCCACTTTGACCTCTCTCATAACCATACAACAGTTTCGCTCGTTCGTCAATTTGTAAGGCAGATAGCAGATAGGGTGCGTTTCATTCTGGGGGCGAGTTGTAGGCCTTGTTCCAGAGCTCCTGGAAGCGCTCGGGGCCGGAGAAGAGGGCCGCACAAAC
>JAFGFI010000490.1 GCA_016931185.1 Anaerolineae bacterium | reverse complement strand
TATAGGTTGCTCGCCTATCATGATTATAGCCCCATTTGGAGGGTCGCTACCTCTATTCCCCGGCTTAAAAAACCTACCCTTATAAGGTGGGATAGCCCCGGATGGGAGTTGGACCGCGAGCCGTGCGAACTTTCTATTGCCGGTCCACGCCCTGGCTAAAGTGTTCCAGGCCAAGTTTCGCGACGCGCTGCGTAAGTGTGCCCCAGATATTTTCGCCACCCTCCCCGCACAGATATGGAAGCCGGCCTGGGTAGTGCATAGCCAACCCGTGGGGAACGGGCAGCGCGCGCGGATAAAAGATATCCGGTTGAAGTACTTGGCGCCTTACATCTTCCGGGTGGCGCTCAGCAATGACCGCATCGAAAAGTTATCCAATGACAAGGTAACCTTTCGCTACCGCGCGACCGATACGGGTGCCTTGAAACGCTGTACGCTGCCGGTGCTAGAGTTCATCCGCCGCTTTTTGCAGCATGTGTTGCCCAAGGGGTTCGTCAAAGTGCGCTATTATGGTTTCTTGGCTCCAGGGTGTCGTCCCCGTCTGGCCGCTTTACGGCAACAACTGGGGGCGTTTACTGCGTCCCCGTCAATGGAAAGCGATGCTCAGACGGAGCGCGTAGCGATAACGAAATCTGCTGATGCCGCGAGTGCCCCCGTCCTCTGCCCCGTGTGTGGACGGCCCATGCGACGCCAGGCCATTCCGCCGACGCCAGTGGCTACTCTACCGCCACCTCCCCCGCGCGCGCGCTGTCCTCCTTAAGGTAGTTTCGGGAACAGCAGCATGCTGGGGCAGTCCGATTATCTGTGCATAGCGGTACGACCGATGCCTGAGGTCTCAGGTATCGTGATAGCGCTTAGCGGCGTGACGCAGCAAAGGACACAGGAGCTTTTCCATGGAGGCGGTTAGCCTCTGTACGCGGCTTGTGAGCGTGGTTCGCCTGGTATCTGGAAGCCAGTAGCTGCTTGCCCAGGACTGCTGGCTGGCTAAAAACTCGTGCCGGGCGTGAGGTTGGATAACGCAGTTTTGCTTCAAATTCCAAATAGGGGTACACTGTAGATGACGGCTTAGTTCAACCCAGGTGTGTCTGCACACCCATTATGTGGCGGCTGGTAAGTAGCCCGGCGAGGGTACTTCGCATCCTATATTGTGAGCGAGTTGAGGGCTTGACGCTTACCCGCGCCACATGAATCCTTATCCGTTAGGCCGACCCCCAAGTCCTGGTGGGGAAAAAGGCCCTAATACAGTCCCAATTATTGGCTAGAAGGGGGCGGCCTAACATCCGTTGAAGCCGCCGGGAAGTGGTAGTGGGGCAAGAATGGGGGAGAGCGCGGCTTAACTCCTTTTTAGCCGCTTCATCTGAGAAAAAGGTCTCCTCGTTATAAACAATTACGATTTCTCAAGGAACTTGACATGAAGGACACGATTGTATCTTTGTTACAACCAGAACTGGTTACCGAAGCCGCTACCCAATGGGATTCAACTGAAGAAGCTGTACTTCTAGGTGATGTGACCAACTTGGTCTATGAGTTCTCAAGCCCACAAGGACGTCGGATCTTGCGGCTGACACACAGTTCACATCATACTGAAGATGAAATCATTGCTGAATTGGATTGGATGAATTATCTTATCCAACAGGGTATCCCGGCCAGCTATCCGTTGCTTTCCAAAAATAATCGCCTAACGGAACGTTACCCCGTGCAGAATTCCTACTTTGTGGCAACGGTCTTTGAATACGCGTCTGGACATTTTGTCAATTGGGATAACCCGCAGGAATGGGATCCGGCTTTGATCCAGACCTTTGGCCGAATCATGGGAAGAATGCACCATGTTACAAAACAGTATAACCCACAGCACTTGAGACAAAAACGTTCGCACTGGCTTGAGGATGACGTTCTGCGGAATGCTACTGACTATTTACCCATTAACCAAAGGCAGGCCGCAACTGATCTGGAAAAATTACTACTGCGGTTTAGCCGTATTACTCCGACAGTAGATGATTATGGATTGGTACATGGTGATCTCAATCCGACTAATTTCCATGTCAATGATGGTCAACTCATTCTTTTTGACTTTGATGATTGTGCCTATAATTGGTTTATCAACGATATTGCCATTGCCTTACCCTTGTATTCTGAACTATTTATTAGCAGGGATTGGGAAGCCAAAGTGACAGGATTCCTTCGATGGTATATGGGGGGGTATTTCGAAGAAAATCATTTAGATGAGGGGTGGCTAGAATATCTCCCCGCCAGTTTGCAGTTAGGCCATTCACGGATTTAAATTACCCCAAAAGTATGCTAAACTGAGAGCCACAATTAAGCACAATGGAGCATCAAATGACACTAACAGAAGCCGAAAAGCAACTCCATCAAGAAACGATCAAGGCCCTGAGAGGGGCCGAGAAACGCCGGTATATGGCCCGCGTGGCCCGTACCTTAGGGCGCGGTGGGCCAAGCCTACTCGAACGCGAACTAGGATGGAGCCGCCAAACGATCCGCAAAGCCACATATGAACTTGAGAGTGGTTTCACATGCGTCGATGACTATGCCTCCCGTGGGCGGAAACGTGCGGAAGCGCACCTCCCAGACTTACTAGACGATATCCAGACCATTGCTGAACAACATAGCCAGACTGACCCGACATTTCACAGTACGCGCCTCTATTTGCGCTTGAGTGCGGCCAGCGTCCGCGAACAACTGCTGACGGCGTATGGCTACCCGGATGCGACCCTGCCGAGTGCCGAGGTCATTCGCCAACGGTTGAATGCCCTGGGCTATCGGCTGCGGGCGGTAAAAAAAGTCGCCCGCTGAAAAAGGTGCCCGAAACCGACGCCATTTTTGAGCGGCTCGCCGAGCGCAACCCCGCGGCGGACGCTGACCCCACGAGCTTGCGCATGTCAGTCGATGCCAAAGCGCGCGTCGCGCTGGGGTGTTTTTCCCGCGGCGGGCGGAGTCGTGTTCCGGTGCCGGCGTTGGACCACGATTTCCGCACCGCGCCCACGGTCACACCGCTAGGTGTATTTCTCCCCGCGCTTAACGAAACCTATCTGTATTTTGTCCAGGGGCCAGTCACGGCGGATGCGCTCGCCGATGTCATCGAGCGGACCGGGCAACAGGTGGCCCCACGGTTCCCCAGGGTGCAGACGGTGCTCTTGAACTTGGACAACGGCCCCGAAAACCATTCCCGGCGCACCCAGTTTATGCAGCGCCTCACGGAGTTCGTGGATACCTACCAGTTGACGGTGCAATTGGCGTATTACCCCCCCTATCACAGCAAATACAATCCGATTGAACGGGTCTGGGGTGTATTAGAGCAACACTGGAACGGTTCGTTATTGGATAGTCTCGGTACTGTGCTCGCGTTGGCGAGCACCATGACCTACCGACAGCTCTCCCCTATTGTGCATCACGTCCAGCGCACCTACGCCAAAGGGGTGAAACTCACCGCCAAAGCGATGGCCGCATTGGAAGCCCGCTTGGAACGCGAGTCAGATTTGGAAAAGTACTGTGTCCGTATTGTCCCGCTGTCGATTTGAGTACTTATTTTCTTGGAGTGGCCTTACAGAACATTATCACTTTGATTGCTTGTCACCAAGACAATATTCCGAATTCGCAATACCATTCGTTTTATGAACTTGTTCTGAAGACTTATCAGGAAGGTCATCCGCTTTTTCTTTTTGATTTTCGCAAAGCGTATAAATCGCTAACCTAAAATTTTATAACCAAATCAGAGTATTGGACGCAGAAATATAAAGATCAAGTGTTATCTGGATTAGGAAGATGGATATGACTAAACAACGTCTTGCTATCTGTATTGATAACACGGATTATGAAGTGTCACTCATCCCGCACAAGATATATCAAATTATCCCAGACGAGCAAGCGGCGCAAGATGACTTGATTCGGATCATAGACGAAAGTGGCGAGGATTATCTGTACCACAGCAGTCATTTTGTGTTGGTAGGCTTGCCCGTTGAGGTTGAGCGGGCTTTAGTGGCAGCATAGACTAACAGAGAGTCATCAACCAGCTCCGGTCGAGCTATAGCAGGAAGATTGGCCGAGCGGTGTAGAGCGTGAAAAATTAGCCGCCCAATATCGCATCAGGCTAACCGCGCCTGTGGCGCGTGCTGGCGGCGGGGAAATGTGCTTTGGGGCGTGCCTGCTGGCAAAGGAGCTTTCAACGTAGTCGGCGTGGCGGGTTATGCTTATCGTTGGGCGGCACGGCTGAATCCCATGTCGTTGGGTTTGCTAAGGCTCAAAGGTATAACTATGAGTATTCATTTTCAAAATTAGAGTAGAAGATAAATTTATGACTATAACCTACAACAATAGAAAAGATATACCGTCCGAACAATTACATGAATTATTTGTGTCGGTTGGTTGGTCTGATGGAATGGAAAATACAATGATGTTAGAAAACTTTAATAGACCTTTTCAAAATTCAACCTTGGTCATATCCGCCTGGAATAATGATAAACTTGTTGGGTGTGTAAGGGTCTTAAGCGATCAAATGTTTCGATCTGTTATTTATGACTTAGCAGTTGAGCCAGAATATCAGAAGCAAGGAATAGGGAGAGAATTGGTCAAAAAATGTATAGAAACTTATCCAAAATCTGAATGGTTAGTAGAAGCTGATCCAAAAGCAGCTGGTTTTTATGAGAAAAATGGATTTAAGTATTCTGGAGGTGTTTTCTTATATATTCCATCGGAATGGTTTTAATATTTTATATATAAAGTAGCAGAAAAATCTATACTTATTGATTGGTGTGTTGCGCGATATTCCGGTGGTGATTGTGTTCACGGTACGCGGCCCAGATTGCCAGCGTCTCATTTCCGCGCGTAAAGCGAATCAAAGTGAATGGAAGAAAATCGTTTCATTGGTGCTTTTCACGTACCCACCGCGCGGGTGATGTAGGCCGTTGGGCGGCAATGTGTGGAAAGGTAAAATAATTGGAGGTTGCTATGAGGAAATGTAAGATCACTGTTCTGAGAAGAATGTATAACCAGGATTTTGCCGAGCAGTTTACTCAGTCGGCTGCGCCCAGGTGTGATTCGTTTGAAGAAGGGCAGGAATTTGTTGTGGAAAATATGGTTAGGCCTCCAGATGATTTTTGTGCATGGGCATGGATTGATTTACAGCGCTCTATTCAAACTCTGTTGCGGGGAGGCAACTTTAGCGATACCGGCTGGATGAAAGCAGATAATATGCTGATTGTGTGTTGTTCAGACGGTATCAGGCCAGTCGTTTTTAAGCTTGAAAGGCTAGAAGAAGAATAGGATCAGATATGGAAGAAAAGCAAATGCCGAATGAACAAGTATATAGGATGATGAGAGACCTGATTCAATATACGCGGGAAAGAGCCCTGGAATATAAAACATTTACGGGAGCCTATATTGTCAAAGGGACAGAAATCATCTGGTGTGATATTACTTCGGTAGAGAAAGACCGAAATCCATTAGCCCACGCAGAACTAAAGGCCATCCAGGGGGCTTTATCAATAATGGGAGAAAGTTTGGCAACATGTGTGCTCTTCACTACCCAACAGCCATGTCCAATGTGTGCTTCTGCAATTGCCTGGAGTGGAATTGAAGCGGTCTATTATGGGGTTCCGACAAGTCATCAGTGGAGGTATCCGGAGGAAATGCGGGATTTCTTGACCCATTTAGGTGTAAGATGCATTGGGCCGATACTGGAAAATGAATGTAAGGCGATAGATGATTTTTTGCTGGCGAATGGAATATAAAGGGGTATTGGCAGCCCACCGGCACTAACCTGACTGCTGCCAGGCAGCGCGGGGAAGCGGCGCGATTTTAAGCATTTTGATTGGAGCAAAAGACGTATCATGGTTATATTTAATCTAGTTCACCTGGGTTCTTTGGTTTGTGGGGTAGGAAGGGGCGGTGCCGGTGAGGGAGACAACGGGGGCGTTCTGTTGGGTAAGGTAGAGCAAAGCACGGTGTTGGAAAATCAACACTCTTTTGTTAGCGTTGGATGTCCATATATTGAGCAAGGGCGCGGGGTGTTGGTTCCTTTTCAGCCAGTGGAATGGGTCGGTATTGGAGGGGGAGGTGCGGCGTAGGTCGTTCAGTTACCGGCAGGCCGCCGCCCAACATCGCATCAACCCGACCGCGCTTACGCGCTTCCAGGTAGTCTGCTGGCGAAGGAACTTTCCACGCAGTTGTGCGGCGGATGGGCAGTGTTCGGGTAAAATAACGGCAGTCCTCAGATTCTATGGCTCTGAAGGCTGTTATCAAGCCGAAGGTGATCCATCCGAATTGCCCGCAATATCTTTGGGGAGCACTCAATTAAATCTGTAACGAAAGGTGTTTTTTAAGGAGAAAATGATATGGATGTGCCAATGCATAGATTCAATTACACAAAATTATCCAAAGAACAAATAGGGCAGAAACTGGCCTCAGTAACAAATGGCCCTGCAAGTGCTTCAGAATTATCTGAGGTCCTGGTAGGGAGATCATTAAAGATAGTCACCGATAACGGTCCAGTACTGAATTATACATTTAAAAGCAAAAATAGACTGACACTTACAGAAGACAGTGAATCAGCAATTGAATGTGGTTATGGCGCGCTTGATCTGACGCCATTAGTCCTGTTTTCACATATAGATCCAAAAACTCAGAAGGGTTTCAATGTAGTTATCGATCGGAATACCCATCTTGTTACAGTGTTTGAAGTATGGTTTTCAAGCGATATTAAAGAAAAAACAATGGGGGGAAGAGAAATAGTTGTCGATGACAGGGAAGTTCAGCGTCAGATCTATTACGGATATGTGGAAACTTCAGGAGGAGTACCGGAAGAACGCCACCGCCTGACAAACAGGCTTGAAGGTAAGGGCATACACTGGAAACAGGATAATGGTATTGAAGTCATCGACCTTTATGCTTCAATAGTTTCCACTAACTTTATTGAACTCACCAGGCATCATGACGATCTCAGTTATTGTTCTCCTTCGGATTATGTCATAATAAATGACAATCTATTTGTTTACGACAGGACAGAATGTGAATTTTCGGGAATTCACACTATGTTTGCAATGGATCTGTATGCAATGAAACAGATTGGCGTACGCCTGGGATTTAATGAAAATGATGAACTTGAATACTACATGTTCAGGGGAGAAGGTGAAGTTGTCGGTCAGCTTGCTTATCTTGAACCCTTTGATGATCACGGTAATCATGTAAATCTTGCCGGACCTCCTCCAGATGCGGATGGAAATGGTCCACCAGTACCTAAGGGACAGAGATATGCTTACCGTCCAATTAGGGATTTTGACAATGTTACAGAAGATGAAATTTTCGCAGCAGCAAAAACTACCAGTTATGCGTTTGTCGAAAGAGAAGATATTCCCCAGATGATGGCCGGGAATAGACTTCCTTATAGCGATCTACTTGCAGGCAAGGAATTTACTTTAAGATACGATAATGATGGACCGGCATGGAATTACAGGATACTGGATAAGGAAAACCTTGAATGGAAGAGAGAGGATGAATTAGAATGGCATACAGAGATTTACCGTGCTTTTGAGGCCGATGAGAAACTTGTATTCTTCAGCCACATGCATACAGGTAGCAAGCCCTGTAAAAGTGTACAAATTGCCCTTGATCTAACTAATGGATTGACAACATGTATTAATTCAAAAATGGGTACAGAATACTTCGGGAACGAGGTTTCCTATAATGCTATCTTTGGTGTAGCAGAGATGGAAGGTATTAAAGCTCCGAGATATATGCGTCATTGTTATACCGATGAACTGGTCGGTCGGGCTTATTCATGGTCTTACTCCGATCAAATGACATCTATGCACATTTACACTACGCCACATTCCTCTTCATGGACTATCTTTACGAATAACCAGGCAATGGGCGCTCAGTGGTGTGCTCCGTGTCTTTATGTAAAACTTCGTCCCGGTGTTTACATTTTCTGCCTATGCGAGGAAGCATGTAACGGTGCTGAACTATGTGTTTGCATCAATACGAATATTATGCATGACTGTGGTTTTGGTTTTACGGGCGGCGGTCAGGGAATAAACCTTGGACCGATTGGCGCGATTGCACGTCATATTGGCGATTATGATATAAAGAAATTCTTCGGGCCGAAGAAAAGAATTTAATAAAAAATGGTATTCCTTTCAGATCAGCAATCGCAAAGATAAAACCGGCCTAACCCCGGCTTGCAGCGGACGGCGGTTTCGCCGCTCAGGGGATGCGTGCTTCGCCGGCAATCACTCTGATCGGCCTGCTTTCACCGCCCGCACCGCCGCTGCCGCTGAAGCCTGTCGTTAGGCCGGTTCCCATTGAGGTGCAATGATTGGATGAAGGTAAGAACAAGTAGAGAGAACGAGCAAGTATGGGTGGAAGTTCCCTGTGTGCCATCCGGTAAGCTCACAATTACCAGTCAGCGTATCATCCGGCAACATCGTTGGAGAGATGAGTCTTCTTGCGAAGATATATGGCTTGGAGGTCTGCTGGAAGTTCAGTATGTGTCGGCTATAGGTTCTCCGGGCCTAGAGCTACGGCATCGACTGCCCGATGGAACAGAGAAGACAGATGTGGTCAATTTCCCATCTGGCTTGGGGGGCAGTCTTGGGTTCAAATTGAGCAGTGGATATAGTCCGAAACAGCTTGGGCATCTCATAAGTTTGATGCTCGAGATGCCAGGAGAGAATGAAAAAGAACTGCCGAATCAAGACGTTGAAGCGCAGATAGACAAGTTGCGTAGAAAGACAGCAAAATATCGCGGGGCTTTTTGGATGGCAGGAATCTTTACACTTGTACAAGGTTTGGTGAATTTGGTAGCTGACTGCGTACTCGGCAAAACAGAACCGGTAGCGTTTATATCAGAAGTGGGGGCAAATAGGGGTCTCTTTGAGACCCTGATGTTGGGTTCCGCCCTGGTGATGATATGGTTGGTTCTACCTTTAGTAATTTATGCAGCAATTTCTGCTGTCTTAATTTATTATATTGCCGATGAATCTGAGTGTGAAGAGCAGGCGGCGGTGCGTTGGGGAGCTGCCGGCATAGTTTATGCACTTCTTCTGCAATGGGTTTTTTGGGTTGGAGATCGTTTCACGCAAGATGGTTTGGCTTGCTGGTTATCTTTAGCGATCAGGATTGGTGTGGGGGTGTTAGTATATTATTCCGTTTTCAAACTGCTGTCTCTGTTTCGCGGAGATGGAGATATAGAAACGGCCTAATACGCGCTGCACCTGACCCGCGCCTTCGGCGCTCCGTTGTAACGCAGCTTTTTTGCATTTTTTTGGAGCGATTGTATAGTTGGATGCATCGGCTAAGTCGGCGCGGGCAGGTGAGTTCCGCCGTTGGGCTAAATACCGAATGAGCTTTCCAATTTACACTTTTTTGTTTAATTCTAAGGATGAAGGAATTTCCGCAGACACCGGGGCGAGAATCGCTCCGGCCAACAGCGGAACCAGACAGTGTGTACGCATTTGAGATTCTGGTAGCAGCGCGTAGCTTTGATGATCTGGCAGCAGGATATCGCGCCTTCGGCGTCATTGAGACCACGGGAGGCACGACGCGCTTTGTAGGTACACCAACGGTTACAACACTTGGCGAAGACATCGCCGCCTGGGATGTCTCCCTCGATACAGCCAACAATGGTTTGGTGGTGAATGTGACGGGAGAGACAGGGCGAAATATCCGCTGGGTAGCGAGAGTGCAGACTGCCGAAGTAGGGTTCAACTGGTAGGGCCAGGGAGGACAACATGCGCGCGAAAACTGGCCGAAGGACGGTATTGGTCGTCTCTCTCCTTATTATGATGACTGTAGCCGGGACATGGCCCCCCCACTTTGGTGTTCTGGCAGATGCGTCATTGGCAGACTTTGACCTATCGTGGTGGACGGTGGACAGTGGTGGGGATTTATCAACTGATGGCAGTGGGTATGCGCTATTAGGCACAATTGGGCAGCCCGATGCAGGGCTTTCCTCTTCTACCGGGCTTGATTATGTCCTAGTTGGCGGTTTTCATAGACCTCAGTTCAATTGCACGGGCAAAACGATGACCTATTTGCCTCTTGTGTTACGCAATGCACCGTAGAGGAAACCGGTCAAAGGGCAGGATGTGCGCATCCTGTCCTGAAAATCTTGTAGTAAGAAGGGTGTAAAATGCAGTAGGGGGCAAAAAAGCCGCCCGACATTGCATGAAGCCGACTGCGCCTTTGGCGCGTGCTGGCGGTGGGGAAACGCGCTTGGGGGCGTGCCTGATGGCACAGTGGCTTTCCCCGCAGTCGGCGCGGCAGGTTATGCTTATCGTTAGCCTGCACAAGTGTACCCCCCTGTGTTATTGTAACCCTGTTTCGAGTGACGGTATCGCTTGACAATAGTATCGTTCCGTGATACCATAGCGTTATGATAGTTTCTTTTGCCGATCCCGAAACTGAAAAGGTATTTCG
>JAFGFI010000489.1 GCA_016931185.1 Anaerolineae bacterium | reverse complement strand
TATTGTACAGGCGCATGGCGGACAGATCACATTAGAAAGCCAGGTTGAGAAGGGAACTACTTTTACAATATGGTTACCCACGAATTAATATAGAACAGAGAATCATGAACGAAAACGGGTACACCGCACTATGGGAAGTGCAATGCACCGGTTTACGGGGGAGGGGTTATGACAAACACTACAGGACGGTACTCTAAACAAATCAGAAGATGGCTCCGCGATTGGGCGATGGTGGCTTATGCGCGCGAGCTGACACGCGAGTTAACCCAACTTGATCAGAATTTTGCCCGCTGGCGCGCGGGTGAAATTGACAGTCGTGAGTTGAATTACTTTGTACATCACTATGAAACTGGTGCAGCGCGTGAGCTTTATAAACAGTACGAGGAAGGTAGCGACGATATGAATGTCGCTTACGCGATTATAGCCGGCATTTTAGAGCGGGAAGAAGTGCCGGTAGAGGTGATTGAAGCCCTGGATCGTCCGTTGAGTTTTTACGAGTCGGTGAAGGCTCGTGGCGATCTCAGGTTACCGGGAGAGAGCTAAAGATGGCTAAAAATCGTCGCCTTGAGACGCAGTTAGCCGCATTAAACGCACTGCGCAGTGCTCCTTTCTCGGAAAATATTATGACAGAACTGCGAAAGGGGCTGGCGGATCGTTCTAATCATATCACTACGCGCGCAGCCGAAATCGTGGGAGAGATGTTAATTGAAGCACTTGAACCGGATTTGGAAAAGGCGTTTGCCCGGTTTATGGTGAATTCTTTGAAGACGGACCCGGGATGTCACGCGAAGATTGCTATTGCCGAGGCCCTTTATCGCATAGAATCTCACCTGGCCGACGTCTTCCTGCAGGGGATTATGTTTGTCCAGATGGAGCCTACGTACGGCGGCAAGGTGGACACTGCTGCTAAACTCCGGGGTGTGTGTGCATTGGGATTGGTGCGGATGCAGCACCCGGATGCCCTCATCTTGTTAGCTCAACTCTTGGCCGACCCGGTGACCGACGCACGTATCGCAGCGGCCCGCGCGTTAGGCTACGCCGGACAACTAGCGGGTATACCCCTATTGCGTTATAAAGCTTTGATCGGGGATACTAGCCCACAGATGATGTGTGAATGTCTGGGTGCATTACTTAAGATTGCTCCGGAATCTTCACTTGCTTTTGTCGCCGGTTTTCTCCAAGATGAGAATGTAGAACGCAAAGAAGCTGCTGCGCTCGCGCTAGGTGAATCCCATCTGAGCCAGGCATTGCCCTTTCTTGAAACCGCGTGGGAGGATACCTTTGACGCCGATCTACGCCGTGCGTTGTTACTTGCTATCGCAATGTTACGCACCGAGGAAGCAATAGCTTTCTTGTTGGATATCATTCGTGAGGGTGCCCGTGTTCATGCCGAGTCCGCATTGGAAGCTTTACGTATGTATCAACGTGACGATCTGATATGGCCCCGTGTGGAAACGGCATGGGCAGTACGGAAGGAGATATAAGATGAGTAGTGAGTTTGAGTATCCTGTACATTTTGATCTGGCCCGGCCCTGGTATCACGGTTCTCCTTTTGAATTGCGCACGATCCGCGCGGGAAGCACGATTACTCAAAATCGTGAGTTAGCGCGTATCTTTTCACACAAGCCACCGTTGGTTGCTATCGATGATGACGGCAGTATCAAGCACACCGGCACACAACCGGGCTATTTGTATAGTATTGCTGAGGATATACATCCTGGGGATGTGAAACCACATCCCCGCACGACGATGCGCCCAGGGGATGAGTGGCTCACAACCCGTGAGTTGCGCGTGCGGTTCCTGTGTGCAACGCAGCCGGTGGCTGAAGAGTTGTTAACTGAAGAAGATATCGCGGCATTATACGAAAAGCATAAAGCGTGAAAATGTGTCGCGCCAGCGGTTGGATGAAAATTTATGGCCTAAAGGCCAAGATATAGAGTGGTATGGTTGCGGGCGGTATTCCGCCCACAACCATACCCTCTTTTACCTACCGCTTTAGCAGTCTATTTTCAAGGAAGGTGATGTTATGGCAATAGATTTACCGCAAGAATGTCGTCGAACGTTGCTATCACGTTTTATCGGCCCGCGCATCCCGCGTTTGTGGTGTCCGCCGATCACGCATTATGCTGACGACGGTACGCTAGATAAGGCACGGCAGGCTGCACACTGGGCGAAGATGGCGCGCTACGTGGGAGGCTTTCTCGTCCCTGGCTCTACCGGAGATGGATGGGAGATGTCAGAGGAAGAGATTGACATGTTATTGGATGCTACGCTGGACGTATGCACGCAATTGGAAACACGCATACTTATCGGGGTGCTGCGCGTAGAAGTCCCTACAATGCTGGCCGCCATCCGGCGGACATTGGAAAGGCTTAAAACACGCACAGGGCAGGACGACGCGCTCGCGGCAATGGTGCAGGCGCGGGTGTGTGGGTTCACCG
The DNA here is from genome assembly GCA_016931185.1 of Anaerolineae bacterium. Lineage (GTDB taxonomy): Bacteria > Chloroflexota > Anaerolineae > B4-G1 > SLSP01 > JAFGFI01. The sequence continues at coordinate 26,498 of JAFGFI010000489.1, read as the reverse complement.
TTTGCCCGCCAGGAGGGGCCGACCTGACCCAAGCACAGATTCGAACCGGGTTGGAAGCGGTGCTCGACCTGGGAGTGCCAGTTGCCCTCTATCAATTGCCGCAGATCACGCAAAATGAAATGTCACCCGCACTGGTGGCCGACTTGGCAACTCGTTACCCCAATTTTATATTATTTAAGGATACCAGTGGTGTGGATCGTGTGCCGGAGGCAGATCGTGGACGAAGTGGTATCTTTCTTGTGCGTGGCGCGGAGGGTGATTATGCTCAATGGCTGCGGGAATCCGGTGGCCCATATCATGGCTTATTACTCAGTACTGCAAACAGTTTCCCGGCACAACTAGGCGAGATGATCGCCTTACTTGAGTCTGCGGCAGACCCTGTTCAGGCCGCTAAATCTGCCGGGCAATTCAAAGCAGCACAGGCCCTATCTGATAAATTGACCCGTGTTGTGAAAACCGTATTCGACTTAGTTGCCGTGGTGCCACAGGGGAACACTTTTGCCAATGTAAATAAGGCTATAGATTATTGGATGGCACACGGTCCTACCGCCAGAAATATTGCTCCGCCGAGGCTCCACGCAGGAGTACGATTACCACGCGACATTATCTTGCATACTAGAGATATATTGGCGGATGCCGGATGGTTGCCGGAACGTGGGTATTTATGAATCAAGGTGTAGCCGCGATTTCCAAGTCGCGCTCTTGTTCACATACTCATATAATGTTTTACGCTTTACTAACTTATTTGGCGGTGGGGAAGCACCCGGCTGAAGAAGTGTGGCAGGGGTGGCATATCCGACCTATTGTGGGCGGGCGCAACAACCTGCTTTATCGCGCCACAGGCAGTATAGGGGATTTTGCCATTAAATTCACCATTCGTGATGAACGGGATCGTGCCGGGCGAGAATTTGGCGCACTGACCGCGTTGCAACAGGTGGGATACACGCTCGCGCCAGTGCCGGTATTGCTAGATTGTGATAGCTATTCCTTGCCGGTGGTGGTACAGACGTGGCTTGAGGGGGAAGTCGTGGATGCTGCCCCTACTTCGGATGTCGATTGGGAGCAGTTAATACGTCACTTAGCTATATTACACACGGTAACGCCCGATAAAGTGCAGGTGCAGTTACGCACAGCGACGATCAATGCTTATAGTGTAACAGAAGGCCGGCAATTGATACAAATGCACGCTGCCCATATTCCGCCAGAAGCGCAACCGGCAGCCTTGCGCGCTCTCTTGCAGCAATTTCAGAGCCTCCCGTTGCCGGAATGGGAGGGGAAATATGTGTCGCTCATCCGATTGGACAATAACACGTTAAACTATATCCGCCGTCCTGGTTCGTGGGTTTCGGTGGATTGGGAGAATAGCGGATGGGGTGACCCGGCCTTTGATATAGCCAATCTGATTACCCACGCTGCGTATTGTGGTGTTCCCCGGTCACGTTGGCCCTGGGTGGTGGCGCGATATTGCACACTTGTGGAGGATTCTACCATAGCTCTACGCCTTCAAAGCCACATTGCCATTATGCTTGTATGGTGGGTAGTGCGTATGGCGCGCTATCTATATGAAATGCCCAGGGGCTTGGATCTGCGCCTTGTCACCTGGTCAGAAGAGTGGATGGTCGATATGCAGCGTAAGTATGAGTATTATTTAGAGTGGGCAGAGGAATTATTAGGTAACTCAAGTTGTTACCTGGACAACTTAAAGAGCTTTGGACATGGATAAGGGCAAGGTTCAAAAACCCTGCTATGATATAGTTGAACCTGTCAGCCTTAATTTTTGTGACAAAGAAGGACGTTCTTTAGCCCAGGTTGTGGAGGATAAAATCTCCGAACTTTGTGCAGAGTTTGAACAAGGAGGTATAAAAATGAAATTTCCAACTTTATCCGATACCTTTCGTTTGGCACGTTTAGAACCCCCAACTGGTAAGGTGCAGATGGTGCTTGACACCGACACCTATAATGAAGTGGATGATCAGTTTGCTGTAGTGTATGCACTACTATCCGCGGAGCGACTTGAATTGCAAGCATTATATGCTGCGCCTTTTTTCAATAATCGCTCTACCGGCCCCGCTGATGGAATGGAGAAAAGCTACCAGGAAATTTTGCGGTTGCTGGAACGGCTTGACGCTATGCCGGAAGGTGGTCCGACATGGTCCGATTTTGTCTTTCGTGGCTCTGACCGTTACTTGCCAGATTGGGCACATCCTGTTGAGAGTGACGCCGCACGTGACTTGATCGTCAAAGCGATGGCCCGCGCAGAGGAGGATGATCCTTTGTACGTCGTCGCTATTGGTGCGATCACCAACGTCGCTTCGGCGATCTTGATGGAACCGGAAATCATCAAACGCATTGTGATAGTGTGGTTGGGCGGAAATGCCCTCCATTGGCCTCACACGAAAGAATTCAATCTCTGGCAAGACCCCCAGGCGGCGCGCGTGATCTTTGATTGTGGTGTGCCGGTGGTGCAGTTACCGTGTATGAATGTTGTCTCGCACTTACATACCACCGTTGCTGAAATCGAGCGTTACGTCCAGGGGCGGGGCGCAATTGGCGATTATCTGGCAGAGACTGTCAAGGGGTATCACCAAGATCATTTCGCCTGGTCGAAGGTCATTTGGGACATTGCTGCGATAGCCTATCTACTTAACGAAGCATGGACGCCCACGGACCTCGTCCATAGCCCCATCGTGACCGACCAGGGTACGTGGAGTTTTGATAATGGGCGGCACTTTATCCGCACCGTGTATCACGTCCACCGCGATTTGATCTTCCGGGACTTGTTTACTAAACTTGACCTTTTAAAGCCCAAGTATTAAAGGGGATATTGTCGCGGGATCTTGCCCGCGACAATATCCCCTCTACTTTGCTGCTTGAGCGGCCTATTTTCAGTGGAAGGAGGAAGATATACTATGCAACTCACCGGAACGTTTCTTGATGAAATCAGCCACGATATCCCGCACCAGAACTGGGGACGGGAGGAATGGGCGCGCGACTTTGCCGCGATGCGCGCGATGGGCATTGACACTGTCATTCTTATCCGCAGCGGGCATAAACATTGGATGACTTATCCTTCGGAGGTATTACACACCCGGGCAGGGTGTTTTGTCCCACCGGTGGATCTAGTGGAAATGTTTCTCGACCTGGCAGAAGATTATGGTATGGCTTTTTACTTTGGCACGTATGACTCTGGCTATTACTGGCACCGGGGCGAATACCGGCAGGAAGTTGATCTTAACAAGGCAGTTGTGGATGAGGTAGGGACACGTTATGGACACCGGGCAGCGTTCAAGGGTTGGTATCTGACTCAAGAAGTTAGCCGCCGCGTCAAGGGCATCATTGAGATTTACGCGGAGATGGGTCGTCACTGTAAGTCTGTAGGCGATTTGCCGGTGCTTATCTCTCCGTGGATGGATGGCATTAAGTCGATATCGGCGTTTGGCGGTGAGATTACGAAGGCGCAAGGCATCACGCCAGAGGAACATGAGCGTGAGTGGAATGAGATTATGGCGGGCATTGCGGGCGCGGTGGACATTGTTGCCTTCCAGGATGGACACGTGGATTTCCACGAACTGCCCACATACCTGGCCATTAATAAGGCCCTGGCCGACCAGCATGGATTATGCTGCTGGACAAATAGTGAAACTTTTGACCGCGATATGCCCATCAAGTTTATGCCGATCAAGTGGGAAAAGTTATTGCTCAAGCTCCAGGCTGCTGCACAAACAGGCGTGGAGAAAGCTATCACTTTCGAATTTTCCCACTTTATGAGTCCCAATTCATGCTATTTGCAGGCGGGATACCTGTACCGGCGTTATTGTGAGTATTTTGGGATACGGATTCCATTTTCATCCAACCACTAGCGAACCGACGGGTAATGAGAAATCCCTCTATTTTTGATGCTCTCCTGTTCGTTTGTTCTCTCGTTTCCTTGTTCCCTGTTATCTTATCACCATTTCAGGAGGTTATATGTCAGACCGGTTTAGGACTTACGCAGAGCAGTATCGCGCGGTCTTGCTTGACGATGTAATTCCCTTCTGGGAACGACATTCCATTGACCGCGAGTGCGGCGGGTATTTTACCTGCCTGGCACGCGATGGCAGTATTTTCGATACCGATAAGTTTGTGTGGCTCCAAGCGCGGCAAGCATGGACGTTTGCGATGTTGTATAATCGTGTGGAAACACGTCCGGAATGGCTAGAGATTGCCCGCCATGGTGTAAATTTTTTGCGTACTCACGGAATGGATGTGGGACAGACTGGAAAGTCTGTCACCGGTAACTGGTACTTCTCTTTGGACCGCGCTGGTACCCCCTTGGTGCAACCTTACAATATCTTCTCCGATTGTTTCGCAGCAATGGCGTTAGGCCAATATGCCTTAGCCAGCAATGACGCTACGGCGACAGATCTCGCTCTGCGTACTTATCACAATATCCTGCGTCGCCAGGGGAACCCCAAAGGCCAATACGAAAAACGTGTCCCAGGCGCGCGCCCGCTTAAAGGATTCGCCCTCCCGATGATTCTATGCAATCTCACACTGGAATTAGAAAAACTGCTTCGCTCGGATGAAGTTGAGCGCACGATTGCGACCTGCGTTCACGAAGTGATGGATGTATTCCTGGATGTTGAGCGGGGTATTATCTTTGAAAATGTCGCACCTGACGGCCGCCACGTAGATAGTTTTGAAGGGCGACTCATCAACCCTGGACATGGCCTGGAAGCGATGTGGTTTATTATGGATATTGCGCAGCGCTGGCGTGAAAGAGAGAAAAGGGAAGAGGGTAAAGAGAAAGGGGAAGGAAAGAGCCATCATTTGATTGAACGGGTAGTGGATACGATTCTCAATATTTTAGATTTTGGGTGGGATCACGAGTATGGGGGGATTTTTTACTTTATGGATGTGAAGGGGCACCCACCGCAACAGTTGGAGTGGGATCAGAAACTTTGGTGGATTCACCTAGAAGCATTGGTCGCACTGGCAATGGCCTACCGGTTGACAGGGCGGGCGGAGGTCTGGGCGTGGTACGAGAAGGTTCACGATTATGCGTGGACGCACTTCCCCGACCCAGAATATGGAGAATGGTATGGCTACCTCAACCGGCGTGGTGAGGTGTTACTGTCTCTCAAAGGGGGTAAGTGGAAGGGATGTTTCCACGTGCCACGGGCATTGTACCGTTGCTGGCAAGAATTCGAGAGGATGGCATTATAGACAATGAAAATAACCGTTCTGGTTCAGCGAATTGCAAAGGCGCTTCATCAAGTTGGCGTAAGGGAAGGCGGTGTACTGCTCGTCCACAGTTCACTGAGCGCGCTCGGCTACGTGGAGGGCGGCGCGGAAACCGTGATTCAGGGCTTGTTAGCTGCATTGGGCACGGAGGGCACGCTGCTGATGCCCGCGCTTTCTTATGAACGGGTGACACCCCGGAATCCTGTATTTGATGTGCGGCGCACACCCTCAAACGTGGGTGCAATCCCGGAATATTTCCGGCGGCGCGAGGGCACGCGGCGTAGTTTACATCCAACACATTCTGTTTGTGCAGTGGGGTCAAGAACGCGGGAACTGCTCGCAGACCATAGCCAGGATTCTACTCCCTGTGGCCCCCATTCTCCCTTTCGCAAGTTGCGCGAGGCAAGTGGGCAGCTTCTGATGCTCGGTTGTGGTCTGCGCCCCAATACTTCTATGCATGCCATTGAAGAACTGGCAGTACCCCCGTATCTCTTTGGGGAACCGCTTATCTATCAACTGCGCGATGAGAAAGGCTATGTTAAGGAAAAAATTTATCGCCCGCACAGTTTTTTGGGCTATGTCCAGCGCTACGACCGAGTTGCCGAAGTACTCAGTCACCCCCTTCTGTGTCGCGGACAAGTGCTGGCTGCTACCGTCTATTTGCTGGATGTTCCCGCGCTATGGGATGCAGTATTGATAAAATTACGTCAGGATCCATTGTACTTTGTGGATGATGTACGTGAATTTGGGATGGATGAAGCGTGAAACGTAGTACGTGAATTTATGATTTACATTTTGGGATGGTTCAAGTTACTTTTACACTTTATGCCCTATCAAGCGTCAAAGTGTAAAAGTAAAAAGTAGGGTTTCTGAACCTTACCCACATGTAACTGCTCAGGCTATCTACTTGTTGTCACAGCGGCGGCCTAAAGGCCGGTAAAGAGGGTAATTTTTCGTTGCCGCGCTATGCGCGGCAACGAAAAATTACCCTCTTAAATTGCGGCTTTAGCCGCTCCCAACGGATGGTAGCCAACTGGCTGAGCAGTTACACCCACATTTTGTAATCTTCAGGGAATTCATGGAGGGAAACTGCTTATGACAAAAATACGTGCTAAGCTCGATCATGGTGACCCATTTGACTTACAGCGTTTTATAAACGCCCAAGAAGGAATTTATGCGCGTGTGCTTTCAGAGTTGCAAAGTGGCCAGAAACGCACGCATTGGATGTGGTATATATTCCCACAGATAGATGGCTTAGGCTATAGCACAACTTCAAAACACTATGCTATCAAAAGCATCGAAGAAGCACGCGCGTACCTGGCATATCCTATCCTGGGATCAAGGCTGTTGGAATGTACGGCCACTGTGTTGGCTATTGAGAAGCGATCTGTTGCAGATATATTTGGTTATCCCGATGATTTGAAACTCAAGTCATGCATGACACTGTTTGCAACCGTCGCAGAATCAGGATCGGTGTTTAGCTGTGTTCTTGACAAGTATTTCCAGGGAAAGTGGGATGACAAGACTCTCTACATATTAGCACAGATTGATGAGAAACAGGCTCTTTGAGAATTAGCGATGGAATTTTATATTTCATCGCGCACATCCCATGCAAATACATGCGCGGCAGTGGCGTCCCAGGTCGCTTCGGGGATAAAACGTAGGGCACGGGTGGTAACATCTACATTCAAGTGTACCAGGCGTTGGTAGTTATTGTCCACGCGGGTAACGAGTATCCATTCCCCGTCCTCTGTCAGGGTTTCCACTCGGAAGGCGCGTACCAGGGTCGCTGGCGTTGTGATCGGTTCCATATCCAGCGGGTAAGATGATGGCTGATTTTTCTCAGGCCGGTTTAGATCACTGTCGAAGGTAAAGCGCAAGCGTCGTACTTTTCGTGGGGTATCGAAGCTATATTGTATCCACGCGCCAAGTCTACCTATCCAGCCGTTATCGGCCTCTCCGATAGGACGATCTAGCCCGTTCCGCAGCGGCGCAGGGTTGCCCTCGGATGCGGTGAGGGTGGCAGTTTGCGCCAACGCGGGGATTGTACGCGTGTGCCAGGGGAGATAGACGTCATCATCCATCAAGGTTTGTTGCAGTTCTGTGATGTGGTCCGTGTAAATGTCTCGTGGTGTTGTTCTTTCTCGCGTTGCCATCGCCGCCGCCGTCCCTATGGCCTGACCTAACACGTCACACGTCGCCATCACGCGGGTCGCGCTCATCGCTGCATGGGTCACGCTGATATTGCGTCCGGCACAGAAGAGATTGTCAATAGTACGAGAGTAGAGACAGCGGTAAGGAATACCGAAAGGAGAAGGGGCAGGATGAAAGATGGTCGGTTCTCCCGGCCAATTTATGCCACCTGGATGGTGGTCATCCATCGTCCAACCGCCGTAGGCGATCAAGTCCTCAAATTTTCCTCCCGCCCGGACGTCATTTTGCGTCATCATCACATCCCCTTCATACCGGCGGCTTTCGCGCTTGCCCGGCAGGAAGCCGATCCATTCCAATACCCAGTTCTCGGCCCCGTGGTCACCCCGGTTCTTGATGTGATCCCAAACGCCGAAAGCCACCTTGAGCAGTTCATCGCGAATCGCTTCAGTATCGTGGATAGAGTCCTGTTCTCCTCCTAGCTCGATCCACCAGAAATTTGTTGTGAGGATGTCGTGGCCTCTGTAGGGTAAATCTTCACACGTTTCATAAACATTAGCCCAGGCCGGTGGGATGAAGGGCTGCGGGCGGTCCGTTTCACGGGCCTGGATGAGGCAGCTCATGCCCATCGTTTTCTTATCAGTGGCTTCCGGTTCTATATCCTCATCAAACTCTGTGCGCGCTTCCCGGCCCACGCGGAACGCCGCGCCCGAAAGTGGGGCAAGGATGCTGTCGCCGGAGCAATCTGCAAAGAGGTCCGCCTTAACCGTGTGCCAGGTCTCGGTGGTGAGCTGCCATCCCTTCACCGTCACAATCCGGTTATCCTTCATCTCCAGGCTGTTGCATGTGCAATTAAGAAGCAGCGTGATGTTGGGTTCCAGCCGCACCTTCTCGTAGAGAATGCTATCCCAAAGTGAATAGTTGCGCAGCGGGTTGCGGTAACGGTTTTCCAGTTCGATCTCTTCGATGATCCCTGTCTCGCGGTTATTCTCGCCGTGTGCGCCACAGACGTGCATCCGCACCTCCGACGACGCATTGCCGCCCAACACCGGACGATCTTGCATCAAGGCGACTTTGATGCCGTGGCGCGCAGCAGCGATTGCCGCGCACATTCCAGACAAGCCCCCGCCGACAACACAGAAATCTACGTGATGGGTGATATGTTTCATAAAAATCGTTTAGCTTATGTCAGCCTTAATCGCCCGCGTTGCAATGTATAACGGCATATAATCCGCCGCCATATCGTGCCAGTTCTCATCCTCGCGGTCGGTGTCCTCATACAGTCCAGCGATGAGAAATCCCACCGCAATCTGGCCGCCAATAAGTGTATCCAGCGAATGTCCGAATTCCAGACATTCTCCCGTTGCTAATAACCGCTGAATCTCTTCCTCGGTGTGTAGCTTGACGGCATCGTAAGGGAGTTTGTATTTGACTTCTAACACTTTGCGTTTGTCCGTCACCTCATAATCGAAGAGATAGCGCGCCGGATTGTTAAAGCCTGCCAACAATGCTCCGTTGGGTCGCAGCACACGGTAAGCTTCGCGCCATACCGGCATCACGTCGGGGATGAAGCAGTTGGAGACAGGATGAACGATGAGATCAAAGCTGGCATCGGGAAAGACAGACAGATCACGCATATCGCCCTCGATGGTCATAATCTCCAATCCATCCCGCTCTGCCACCATGCGATCCTGTGCCAATTGAGCGGGTGAATTGTCGAAAATTGTTACCTTAGCCCCCGCTGCTGCCAGTAGTGGCCCCTGTTGCCCTCCCCCAGATGCCAGTCCTAACACCTCACAGCCGTGTAAGTCTGCTGGAAACCACGATGGTGGTACTGTAATCGTAGGGGTTAGATAAATTCCCCATTCCCCCCGCCGGGCTGCTGCAACTTCCTCCTGGCTTACAGGAATTGTCCACGTTGTCTTCCACTCTACTTGCTTGTTCCAAATCGCGCGATTATGTTCACGGATATTGATGGCCATTTCATTCCCTCAACTAAGTTTTGGGCAAGGTTCAGAAACCTTGCTTATTAGATTGACATTTTCAGGCGAAACAAGGGGAAAGTGTCGATCTAACTCGAACCATGCCAAGTTTTGATGTTTGAATTATATATTCAAACAGGAGCCAGGCAAAGTAATGTGCTCAGGGTCTTGTCATTTTCGCTATACTACTACTTTTCGCTCGAAGTGGATTGCTAAATCCACATTGCGCCGCGCAGAAACCAGATTTTCGTTTATTGGTGGTGACTCCTTATTTATGGATGCTCCTTGAAAATATACAGGGTTCTCGTATGCTATGGGTATTATACTTTATCATTGACTTATCATATTTACAAGGAGTGAATACATAATGATTGAGAAATATTTGGATGATCTAGAACGGCGCATCGATATACAGGAAGAGGATACATTGTGGGGAGCGTGGCGGGCGTTTGTGGATGGGGAGTTTAGAGGGGATATTTTCTCACCACGGCGCGCGCGGCAAAGTCCGCCGGGATTGGAATGGCCTCGCGTTCCCATTAACGATGCCCTGGAGGATTACGATCTTATGGCTCTGCACCAGTTCGAAACCTGTTCTCGGATGCTGGCGGAGGGCACGGGCGCGCTGATGTGCGTGCGCTGTAACTACGGCACAGGCATTATGCCGACACTCTTCGGTGCGGACCTTTTTGTGATGGACAAGGCAATGGACACGTTACCTACTTCTATCCCGTTAGGCGGGATAGAGATCGCCACCGCGCATGACGCAATTCAGTCTACCCACACATCTCCTGCCGTTAGCGCGGTCAAAGCTCTGCTCGACCGGGGTGTGCCCGACCTCCATAACGGTTTAGGAGGAAAGGTGTTGGCGATGGGGGAACATTATCAAACCCTGATGCAGTCTTATCCCCTTATCTGCCGCTATGTGCCCATTTACCATCCCGATATGCAGGGACCGATGGATATCTGCGAACTCTTGTGGGGAAGTGGCCTGTTCGTGGCGTTGATAGAGGTGCCTGACCTGGTCCTGCAATTGCTCGAGTTAGTGACCGAGACTTATATCCAGTTTATGCGTGCATGGACCGAGATCGTGCCCTTTGTGGGTGAGTATGCGGTGCATTGGTCTATGCTGCACAAAGGCAACATTATGCTGCGCGACGACTCCGCGATGAATCTCTCGCCCAGGATGTTTGATACGTTCATTAAACCGTATGATGCGCGCTTGCTGGATGAATTTGGGGGTGGAGGTATTCACTTCTGTGGGCGCGGGGATCATTATATCAAGCGCGCGTCGGAGATCAAGAATTTGACGACTGTTAATCTCTCGCAGCCGGAGTATAACGATATGGAGCGGATCTTTGCGCATACGGTGGATAAGGGTATACCCATCGTTGGCTTAAAAAAGGTGGCTGCTGAAGCCGCGCTGGCCGGGGGAAGGGATTTGCATGGGAGGGTGCATTGTTGGTAAGAAGCGTGTGTGCTGAAAGGCAGGGGAGCAAGAGAGCGAGGGGGCAGAGGTGCAAGGGAGCGAAAGTGTAAGCGTATATCTCAGTGCGATAACCCTACTTGCGTTGACAATTCGTTATATCTGTGGCATAATTTATGTATAAAGGCATTGATGGAGACGAGTACGGGTGGCGCAAAGCACAGCGAATCCGGGAGGGTGTGAGCCGGATGCTAGATTCCACGCGGAAAATCCCTCCGGAGCTGCCTGCTGAACGGCACAGTCAAGTAAGTAGGGCCGGGGTTGTCCCCCGTTATCCAAACACAGTGGTGTTCGCCGCTGACCAAGCGGACCTGTGTGCAAGTGCGCGTGCAGGTCAAGTAGGGTGGTACCGCGAGAGCTTAATTATACGCTCCCGTCCCTGTGGGGATGGGAGCGTTTTTGTGTGGTAAGGCACATTTACAGGGTTTCAAGAGGAAATAGTACAAGGCCAGGGATACGCGCAAAGTGTGCTTGATTGCGGGTTAATAACGGGTAATTATGTACCGAACAGATACCAGCAATCAAAATGTCGGGGAGGCTAATGAGTTGCCCCTGAGATGCCAGAAAGCGATAGATTTGTGCAGCCTGATTGGCGCTTTTATAGGCTAATGGAAGAACAGTTGTTAAAGATAGCAAATCCTCAAGCTTTTGCGTTTGTTGGGTCGATAACCTAGGGACGGCAAAAAGTTCATAAATAGTAAGGGCTGTAATCGCTATCGAGAAACGCAATAATGCTCTTTCTAGTAAAGCATTGTAGTCTCGTAGATGGTTAATGACAATATCTGTATCTACTACCAGGAACGCGGTTTCCATGTAGCCCACATTTTTTCACGGTTCTGATAAAAGGCATCTTCATCTTCCTGTGACCAACTGCCCCGTAGCTCATCAAGGATTTTTTCTAGTTCTTGATCTTCAGCAGGCGATCTCATTGGCCTAAGTATCAGGGAATCGCCGGGGCGTAGGCCCAAACGTAGTAATTCCTCTCTTGGAACGATCAAGTCTGTATCTTGAAATGTTAACACCATCTCAGGCATACACCACCTCCACCCTAAGCATAAACCAAAAATCGTGTTTTAGCAAGAAGAATTTTAGTAATTAAGTCAGTTTTAGAACAATATACAAGCTTGGGCCATAAGCGGAGAATAAGAAAATGTAAACGCCTTCTTGCGCACATTAACTATGTTTGCTGTTTTAGCTTTGTGCATTGAGTTGGTACCTTATAAATTGAAGAAATTCGTGTAATGCTATTTCCGGATCATCAGAAATCGAACTGGGTTCAACAGTATCTTCCGTACCGTTGTGAAAATGCTTGGGAAAAGTTGACACATTGTAAATGGACATTTTTACGCCAGCGTGTCCAGGAGCTTTTGCACCCGCTCAAGATACATTTCTAACTGTTCCCATTCGATGGCTTCTTCCCAAGCGGGATGGCTGTACACATCGCCGCGCTCAATTTTGGCGCGCAAATCGGTAGCGGAACGCGCATTATAGCGGTCTTGCAGATCTGCGATATCCATACACACCGCGTGTGTTTCTCGTTCTAAGAACGAGATTAGACTGCGTTGTATCAAACAGGAACTGTCATCGTCAGGAGAGAGTTGGAGTTGTTGGGCTACCATTTGAATTGAAACTGTCATCATAACCTCCTATTGGGATGAAGATGCCTTATAATAGAAATTATAACATGGGCTTTAGGAATTGGATAATGATAACATATTTCTGCAATACGTAATGAGGAAATGAGAAATGATATTTAACAAAGGCTGACGGATCAATCTGAGCTAGATATACACCATGCACAGGCCCAGCACACCAAACTGTATAGTATTATGGAGCTTCATGGTTTAGGAAAAGAGATATGGCAGAATATAGATGCTCAGAAGTATGTTAATACACTACGTCAGTTATTAAAAAAACAGGATAGTCCAGTTTATGGAGGATATAGAAATGAACACAGCAGATTTATCTTTGAATATCTCAGCAGATGTTCTTAATGCTGTTAAATTTCCACCCAAAGAAATAGAACGCGAGTTGCGTAAAGAATTAGCGTTGGCTTTATACCAACGCGGTGCACTTTCCTTAGGCAAAGCGCGTCAATTGGCAGAGATGAACCTGTGGGAATTTGAAGAGCTTTTAGGAGAACGAAAAATTATACGCCAATACACAGAGGCTAATTTAGAAGAGGATATTCAATATGGGATCAGATCCTAGTAATCCGTTAGTAGTTAGTGATGCTTCAACACTGATCCACCTAGCGAAGATTGGACACTTACACCTGCTAGAAACGTTCTTTGGTGCAGTGACTATTCCACCTGCTGTATGGTGCGAAGTTGTTGAACAGGGTGCGGGTAAAGAGGGATCCCTTGAAGTTAAACAAGCTGATTGGATAAAAGTAGATAAGCCTACGGATGTTGCATTAGTGCGCTTACTTATAGAGAGAGCTAGACGATGGGGAGTCAGAGGCGATTGCGTTGGCGATTGAGTATCAAGCTGATCTTTTACTGGTAGATGAATCTCATGCGCGTGGCATTGCAGAAATCTACGGTTTGAGAAAGATAGGTGTAATTGGTCTGCTAATTCGTGCTAAATGTGAACGGCGCATCGATTCATTAAAAGTTGAGTTAGATAAATTGCGAGAGCGGGCCGGATTCTGGATTGAGGAAAGATTATACTATTATGCATTATCTATCGTTGGCGAGGGATAAAAAGAGAATCATTGAGGAGGAGAGAATGTTCAAACCTGTACAAAATCAAGTAGACTTTATCGCACAAGAACACGAAGTTTTAGACTTCTGGAAGAAAGCCGAAACCTTTCAGAAACTCAATATGTTACGCCAAAAATCACCAAAATGGTCGTTCATCGATGGCCCGATAACGGCAAACAATCCAATGGCTATCCATCATGGCTGGGGACGCGCGTATAAAGATCTCTGGCAGCGTTATTGGGCCATGCGCGGTTACCAAGAACGTTATCAGAATGGTTTCGACTGCCAGGGTCTGTGGGTTGAGGTGGAGGTGGAGAAGGAAAGGGGCTTCACATCTAAGCACGACATTGAGACTTACGGCCTCGCGCCCTTTGTCCTGGAATGTAAGGCCCGCGTGCTGCGCCAGGCGGCCCTACAGACGGAGCAATCCATCCGCTTGGGCTACTGGATGGATTGGAATGACCCTGATATACTGCGGATGCTGGCCGATAAGCTGTTGGAAGATCCGTCGCAGGAAGTGACCCTTGACGGTCCCGATGGGCCGGTCACCGACTCGGTGGAGCGGCTGGTGGGACGGTTGGGGATGCCGGAATTGGGTGGATCGTATTTCACCTTCGCTACGGAGAACAACTATACGATCTGGACGTTTATTAAGAAGACGTGGGAACGCGGCTGGCTTTACAAAGGCCACGACGTGATGCCCTGGTGCCCGCGCTGTGAAACCGGCATCAGCCAGCATGAGATTGTCACCGATGGCTACCGCGAACTGACGCACAATGCGCCTGTGGTGCGTTTTCCGTTGATCTCTCCCTCAACCCCGCCTCTGCAAGAGGAAGGAGGCAAGGAAGCGTTGTTAGTGTGGACGACAACGCCGTGGACGTTGACCAGCAATGTCGCGGCGGCTGTAGGGCCAGCGTTGACCTATGTTAAAGTCAAAGCCAGTGATGGCTGGATTTACTACCTGGCGAAGGGCACGCTCAAGAACGTAATCAAGGGCAAGTTTGAAGTGCTGGGCGAACTCAAGGGTGAAGATATGATCGGGTGGATGTACAACGGCCCTTATGATGAGCTGCCCGCCGTCCAGAAAATGAACGTGCCGGCCTTTCACCGTATTATCCCGTGGGACGCTGTTGGTGAAGAGGAGGGCACGGGTATCGTTCATATCGCGCCGGGTTGTGGCGCAGAGGACTTCGAGTTAGGAGAGATTCACGATCTACCCGCGTTGGCACCTCTTAAAGAAGACGGCATCTTTGTCGAGGGTTTCGATTGGCTGACCGGGCGCGATGTTCACGATGTGGCCCGCGATATCTTCCATAATTTGGAGGGCAAGGGTTGCCTTTACCGGGTGGATGGCTATACGCACCGTTACCCGGTATGCTGGCGCTGTGATACTCCCCTGGTCTTCCGTTTGGTGGACGAATGGTTTATCAATATGGGCCAACTCTACGACAAACCCCGTGAGGAGGTTACACAGGAAGAGGTGGACGCCAGCTTGCGTTACCAGATTATGGAAGTCGTGGATCAGATTAAGTGGATTCCTGAATTCGGCTACGCGCGCGAGATGGACTGGCTGCGTAATATGCAGGACTGGATGATCTCCAAGAAACGTTATTGGGGCCTTGCGCTCCCGATCTGGGTGTGCGATAACAAGGACTGTGAACATTTTGAAGTTATCGGGAATGAAGATGAGCTGCGCGCACGCACCGTTGAGGGCTGGGATGTGTTTGAGGGGCATACCCCCCACCGTCCTTACATTGATGCGATCAAGATCGCGTGTCCCAAGTGTGGCAGTACGATGACGCGTATTCAGGATGTAGGCAACCCGTGGTTAGACGCCGGGAGTGTTGCTTATTCTACCACGCGCTACCGCACGCACCCCGAGTATTGGAGACAGTGGGTGCCCGCCGACTGGATCAGTGAATCGTTCCCCGGCCAGTTCCGTAACTGGTTCTACAGCCTGATCACGATGAGTACCGTTTTTGAACGGATGCCCCCCACGAAGGTTGTCCACGGGTATTCTACATGCCTGGCGGAAGATGGGCAACAGATGCACAAATCGTGGGGCAATGCTATCTGGTTCGACGATGCCGCCGAGCAGATGGGGGTGGACACGATGCGCTGGCTCTTTATGAACCAGCCACTGGATCAAAATTTGATTTTCGGCTATCACCAGGCCGACGAGACCCGCCGCCGCTTCATTATTCCCTTATGGAATACCTATGCCTTCTTTGTCACTTATGCCCGCATTGATGAGTGGGAGCCACCCGCTGAATTGTTGGACAGTCCCACGTACTATGAGGAAGGTCAGCCGAATTTGTGGTCACCATGGACGGAGTCTGGCTCGGATCGCCTTGCGCTGCCGACAGTTTTGGACAAGTGGATTATTGCTCGCCTGCGCGAAACGGCGACGGCGATGCATGCGGGTTATGAAGCTTTTGTGCCCATGGATGTGGCACAGCCGGCAGAAGCGTTCCTGGATGACCTGAGCAACTGGTATATCCGCCGCAGTCGCCGCCGGTTCTGGGCCGCGCGTGGTGAGAGTGTGGGATCGGATGCCGACAAGGAAGCCGCCTACCAGACGCTCTATACGATCCTGGTTACTTTTGCCAAGCTATTGGCTCCAGTGTTACCGTTTATGACAGAGATGATGTATCAAAATTTAGTGCGGGGTGTGGACACCAGTAGCCCAGAGAGTATCCATCACTGCCTAATTCCCACAGCGGAACCTCTGAATTCTGGGGAAAAGTTGTTGGTGGATGCGATGGGCGCGGTGCGTGCTGCAGCGACGTTGGGACACTCGGTGCGCGCCAGCAATAACTTGAAAGTGCGACAACCGTTGGCCCGTGCCTTGATCGCTACTGACCCGCGCCGCCGCAAGGAACTTAACCAATTGCTCGATCTGTTGGCGGACGAACTGAACGTTAAAGAAGTTGATTTTGTGGATGAAGAGGGCGAGTTGGTGGAGTATAAATTGCTGCCCCTCAACCGTGTGCTTGGGCCGAAGTTTGGCAAGCAATTCCCCCAGGTACGCAAAGCACTGGAGAAATTGGCGGCGGCAGCAGCGGTGGCCTGTTTACAGGCGGGCGAGAAGTTGCACTTGACTCTAGCGGATAGTAGTGAAGTGACTCTGGAACCCGAAGAGGTCCTGGTACAGAGCCAGGCGCGCGAGGGCTATGGGGTTGCGGGTGAAGGTGGGCTGGTGGTGGCGCTAGATACGGCCGTTACACCGGAATTAGAACGCGAAGGGTTGGCCCGTGAGATTGTGCGCCGGGTGCAGGATTTGCGCAAGCAGGCCGATTACGATCTTACCGACCGCATTGTGGTGCAATACCGGGCTGTGGGCAAGTTGGCCGAGGCTATGACGGCGCAAGCGAAAGTTATTGCCGCCGAAGTCCTGGCCGATGTGTTGGAAGCTGTGGATACCCCTGCCGGTGATGTTGTTACTGAGGTGGATGTGGAGGGAGATGCTGTTGTTTTAGCGGTTAAACGCAGTCTATAAAGTGATTCAAGTTGTCGGGATAAAGAGAGTGTTTTTTGGGTAACCGTTTAGTTTTGTGAGCGATTGCCGTTTTCTGTCACCTGCTCCAGATGGGAACAAGGGTTTGGATATGTTTTTTGTTGGCGGGCGTAGCCCGCCAACAAAAAACATATCTTTCCTGTAGCTTTAGCCGCTTCGCTGCCATCAATGGCGCTGTTTGCTCACAAAACTAAACGCATACCAAAAAACCGGTTTCGAAGCTGTCATGTATGGAGGTGGAACCATGAAATCTTACATTCTAGCTCATGACTTGGGCACAACGGGCAATAAAGCCACACTGTATGATCGTGAGGGAAAGCTGGTGGGCAGCGCGCTCTATGGATACGCCACTCAGTACGCGCAACCTCGGTGGGCCGAACAAGACCCTGAAGATTGGTGGCGAGCAGTATGTGCCTCCACGCAACAATTATTAGTCCAGGCCGGCGTCCGGCGTAGCGAAGTGGCTTGCGTCACATTCAGCGGGCAGATGATGGCGTGCGCGCCAGTAGATGATCACGCCCGCCCGTTGCGTAAGGCTATCATCTGGGCTGATCAGCGTTCGACAGCACAAGTTCGCTGGTTGCGGGAGCGAGTCTCGTTCGCAGATGTCTATCGTATCACAGGTCACCGGCTGAGTGCGTCGTATTCACTGCCTAAGATGTTGTGGGTGCGCGATCACCATCCGGATATTTATCACGCGGCATACAAATTTCTTCACGCTAAGGACACGATTGTGGCGCGATTAACGGGAAATTTTGTCACCGATACCTCGGATGCTTCGGGGATGGATCTATATGACTTGGAAGCGGGCGCGTGGTCGGAGCAGATTTTAGCAGCGGCAGAGGTTGACCCGGTGCAATTACCCGAGGTTCATGCCTCAATTGATGTCGTGGGCGCGGTCTTGCCGTCTGTGGCTGATGAGGTGGGTATTGCGGCAGGCACGCCAGTAGTGATCGGAGGTGGGGATGGCGTGTGTGCCTCAGCAGGTGCCGGTGTAGTCGCTGAGGGCGCGGCCTATAACTACGTTGGGTCTTCGTCGTGGATTGCCCTGGCAACGCCCCGGCCTATTTTCGACCCGGAGTATCGCACGTTTACTTATTGCCATCTTGTGCCAGGGATGTTTATGCCCACCGGCACGACGCAATCAGCAGGGGCTTCGTATCAGTGGACGCGGGATCAGTTGTGCGCGTTGGAAGTAAAGGTGGCGGAAGCACTCGACGTCAGCCCTTACGAACTGATGAACGCGGAGGCTGACCGCGCGCCAGCAGGCGCGAATGGACTGCTCTATCTGCCTTATTTGATGGGCGAGCGAAGTCCCTATTGGAACCCCAAAGCGCTGGGGGCTTTCGTAGGGCTAACCATCCGCCACACGCGCGCGGATATGATTCGCGCGGTATTGGAAGGGGTCACCATGAATTTGCGCCTTATCCTGGATGCTTTTCGCAGTCAGGGTACGCATGTCTCGGCGATGCGTTTAATCGGCGGTGGCGCACAGGGGCGATTCTGGAACCGCATTATGGCCGATGTGTACGGCATTCCCGTACAACGGTTGGCGATTCTTGAGGAGGCTACGTCAATGGGCGCAGCGTTAGCGGGCGGTGTGGGCGTGGGCCTGTATCCCGACTTTTCAATGGCGACGGCGATGAACCCTGTGGCTGAAGTCATTGACCCCGATCCTGCCGCGCAAGCCATGTATGACAAATTACAGCCCATTTTTAGTGCTACCTACCGGGCATTGGAGCCAATCTACGATCAGTTAGCCGAAGTAAAGTAAGGGGTGGACAAATTTCACCGTTTCCCCCCCCTTCTAAAAGTTTATACCCCCGCTTTAAGAGGATCGTTGGATCCCTGTTTTTTACCGAGTACGCGCTCACCAATTTGAAAAGCGTGAATTTAGCAATCCATGAAGAGCAAAAAGCAGGGGAGTGCTAATACAATTCTGCTCTTCCCCTTTGTTACCGTGCGGTATATAATGAATAGGTAGATGATGAATCGTCGGATGATGCATTACGAATTATATATCACGACTCATATATTTTATTTCGGAGGTTCCTGATTATGAAAGTACTCTTTATTGGTGGTACAGGGACAATTAGTTCGGCGTGTTCTGCGTTGGCAGCAGCACGGGGAATTGACTTGTATCTCTTAAATCGCGGGCAGACTGCACATCCAGATATACCCGCGGGAGTGCATACTCTGGCCGGCGACATCCGCGACCCGGCTTCGGTTATCTCCGTCCTTTTTGAGTCTGGAATGACATTTGATGTGGTGGTAGATTGGGTTGCGTTTACGCCGGAACATATTGAGACCGATCTCGCGTTGTTTCGTGGACGCGTGGGGCAGTATATTTTCATCAGTTCGGCTTCGGCGTATCATAAACCGGTGCATAGTTTGCCGATTACCGAATCCACCCCCTTACATAATCCGTACTGGCAGTACTCGCGCGATAAGATCGCGTGTGAGAAACGGCTACTGCAAGCCTATCAGGATGACGGCTTCCCGATCACGATAGTGCGTCCCTCACATACGTACGACCGTACCCGACTACCTTTTAAGGCACGCTGGACGGTGGTGGATCGGATGCGCAAAGGATTACCCGTTGTCGTCCACGGTGACGGGACTTCATTGTGGGTTCTCACCCATCACCGTGATTTCGCCAAAGGTTTCGTGGGATTGCTTGGAAATTCGCGTGCGTTGGGTGAAGCTTACCATATCACATCAGATGAAGTTTTGACCTGGGATCAGATCTTCTATATTGTGGCGAACGCGGCGGGTGTGGAGGCCCCCAACCTCGTCCATGTTCCCTCTGAGTTGATTAATGCTTTCGATTCCAACTGGGGGGCGGGGTTGTTGGGAGATAAGATGCATAGTGTGATATTTGACAACACTAAGATCAAGCGACTCGTGCCGGACTATGTGGCGACAATCTCATACAGCCAGGGGGCACGAGAGATGATGGACTGGTTCGAAGCTAACCCAGAGCGGCAGGTGGTAGATGAGGGATGGAACCGGATGTTGGATTCGGTGATTGCTGCGTACCGGCAGGCCTGGCCGGAATAATTCCAAAAACTCGGTCTGTGTGATTGAGGTTTATGGGACATGGATTGAGACGTTTTTTGTGGGTTTTTATGTGGAGGTGTGATATGCGATGGCGGTGTTTGGGGTTCAGTCTGGTGTTTTGTATAGTGTTGGGTATCGGCTGGGGTTTGGGAACGTCACAGGCGAAAGCACAAAATTTGGACGGGTTGGAAAGCTCATCTTATACTGATAGGTCGGTAAACTTGTCCTACACTGCTACTGTTTTTTATACCACAACCATCGTTATTCCCACTTATCCTTACGCTGCTTATCTTACTGAAGGGTATAATGCGATTTATAATATGACCTACCCTGTCCTGGATTGGGCCGCTTATAATGCTTCAAATCCCGCTCCGATTTCGCAGACTTACACTTTGCTGGTGCTTGAAAATGTGTATCTCAAAGTCACCGTGATGCCGGAATTAGGCGGGCGCGTTTACCAATTGATTGACAAAAGCAGCGGTCATAACCATCTCTACCAGAACCCGGTGATCAAGCCCACCGGGTGGGGACCTCCGGAGCAGGGCTGGTGGCTCGCAGTGGGCGGCATTGAATGGTGCTTGCCGGTGGAGGAGCATGGTTACGAGTGGGGCGTGCCCTGGCAGTGGAGCGTGGTAACGTCTACCGCCGGTGTGACGGTGACGGTGCGCGATACGGACACTGAAGCCCGTCTGCGGGCCGCTATTGACCTATTTCTCCCTTCCGATCAAGCCGCGCTCCAGGTAACCCCGCACCTGGAAAATCTTACGGGCGCGCCCATTGACTATAAGTTCTGGGTGAACGCAGCCTTAGCTCCTGGCGCGGCCAATCGTCTGGCGGAAAGCCTGGAGTTTATCTTCAATGCTCCCCAGATGACGGTCCATTCTTCCGGTGATGATCGTTTGCCCTATCCGGCAACGGGTGATCCTACTGGCCCCGATTATCAATTTGATTGGCCGGTGTATAAGGGTGTAGATTATTCGCATTTGCGCAACTGGCGCCAGTGGCTGGGGTTCTTTGAATACCCGCAGGCTACTAAGGATTTTGTCGGTCTGTACAATCACGACGCGGATGTGGGCGTGATGCGTATATTTCCTCATAAGGTCGCGCGTGGGGCAAAGGGGTTTGCTGTAGGTTGGGGAGAGGATGCCCTGCCGTCTTCTCTCTGGACCGACGATGATTCCGGCGGGGTTGAAATTCACGGTGGGGTTGCGCCTACTTTCTGGGATACCGCGCGCCTCACTGCCGGACAGACGCTTTCTTGGACGGAATTGTGGTATCCGGTACAGTCATTAGAAGAAGTCGTGGTGGCTACCGCAGAAGCCGCGCTCTCGGTGCAAGTTATGAGTGCTACTTTGCACATTGGCGCATTGCCTACACGTGCCCATGATGAAAGTTTTGTCCGCGTGTGGAATCGCACCGATTGCTCGCCATTAGTGACTTGGTCCCTTTCGGCTACAACCCCTATCACCGCCTATCAGAATACATTGCCTATTGGGAACCTCGCCCCCGAACAAATCGCGGTCGCTTATTTGGATGATGCTGGCGCTCTCCTGGCAGGTTTCCAGGTGGATGGGTGTCTGGATACACCTCTTGCTCCTACGCCCCACCTGGCCTATGGGTTAAATGTGCGGGATGACACACACATCAAATCTCTCTTTGAGCCGGTAGGATTTGAGTGGATTAAGTTGTGGGAAGAGTACAGCGGTCTCCCCACTGAACGCCTGTCGTCTTATGTTCTCTATATCTTGGACTGTCGTGGATATATTAATGATATGAATGCTTGGCGCGCTCATGTTGAACAAGTAGCGCAAGCGGGGCTAGGGTTGGTTGAGGCTTATGAGATTTGTAATGAACCTAACGTCTATGGCTTTTGGAATAACCAGACGCCCAACCCCGCGCAGTTCGTTGAGATGTTACAGATTGCTTATGAGGAAATCAAGGCTATAGATTCGCAAGCCTTCGTTATCAGCGGAGGGTTGGCGCCAGTGGGCCGGATTGTGGGTACGACGGAGGGTTGGGAGGGCAACAACGGGCGCGCGATGGATGAGCGGTTGTATCTTCAGGCTATGTTAGCCGTTATGCAGGATGATGGTGCGGGCATGTATATGGATGGTTTTGGCTACCATCCTTACGGTTTTGCTTATGCGCCGGAGCGTGACCCGGAGAGCGTGACCAACGGCTTTGCTTTCCGTGGTACAGAAATGATGCATGACATCCTGGTGGATGCGGGGTGGCCCGATCTGCCGATCTGGGCTACAGAATTTAACTGGCTGCGCGATCCGGCGGAAGATGGTGTGGCGTGTGAAGATGATGCTACGTTCCGGGATTATTTCAGTTGGATGCGGGTTAGTACACAGGAACAGGCCGATTATTTGATGCGCGCCTATCGTTTTGCTGACCAACACTGGCCGTGGTTGGCGGGGCTATTTACCTGGAATCTAGATTGGTACGATTACCAACCTTATCTTCCGTGTGAAGCCAGCCGGTATTACGCGCTGCGCCGCGATGATGGGACGGATCTGGGCGCGGTTGTGCCCGCGTATACAGCGTTGATTTCGATGACGAAACGTCCGGGGAACCTGTTTGCTCCGGAAATGGTGGTTACTCCTGTTACACGATCCTTGTGGGTGGCATTGGATGATCTGCGCGTGATCACTACTTCGTTTACAGTCAGTAATTCTGGGCATGATACTTTCACCTGGACGGCAGAAGTTGCGCCCGGAAGTCTGTTCACACCGACTTTGCCTCGGACGTCTGCATCCGCGACGGCCGGGATGCAGGGAGAGTCCCTTATTGTTGCTATCGATCCGATTTCGTTGCCGATGGCGATGTTCCCCGGCACGATGACTATGCTCTGGGCGGGAACGTTTAGTTGTACGCTCAACTTGACCACTGTGCCTACTGATGTAGTGAATTCTCCACAGCAAGTACACGTAATCTTGCGCGTTGTTCCGAAACTACAACACATCTATTTGCCGCTGACATTGCGCAATTACACGCCTCCACGAGCAGCCCGCCAACCTCATGGTCCATCTAAACTCGGCACACACGCTATTTCGGACGGTGGCACGACCGATTTCGTGCGTATGGTCAAGGAAGGTGGAGGACATGTAGCTACGGTGAAAGCTGTGCTTTCTATTGGTTATTTAAAGACGGTCAAAGAAATATCTCCTGAAACTGTAACCGTGGCCCGTTGGCAGGACTCGGCGTGGGAGGCAGTGACGGCTGAGGGGGACCCGGTAGCCCAGGCAGAACTTCACATGACGATGCATATGCAGTATTGGTCACCGCATAAAGCGTATGTGGATTATTGGGAAATCTTGAATGAAGTGGATCCACCGTCTATTGAGGGCCACGTCTGGCTGGCGCAGTTCTTTATGGCCTGTATGGATATTGCAGAAGCGAACGGTTACCGGCTAGCCCTGTTTTCCTATAGTATGGGCGTGCCGGAGTGGTATGAGTGGGAGGCGATGGTGGAGACCGGCGTTTTTGCACGAGCAAAGCAAGGTGGGCATATCCTCGCATTGCACGAATATGGTAGTCCGTTGATGCAGGATAACTGGGGTGAACCGGTGCCGCTGTATCCCGGACAGCCCAGGGATGAGTGGGTTGGTTACCCTGATCGGGGTATTCTCGCGGGCCGCTACCGGTATTTGTACGAAGATTTCCTCATCCCACGTGACGAGGTCATTCCCCTGGTCATTAGTGAGTGTAATGTTGCTATTGATGAGCCGGAGGTACGCGCTGAATATTTCCTGGAGGATATGTTCTGGTACGATGACCGCCTCCGAGAAGATGATTATGTAATCGGGATGCATATTTTCACGCTTGGTGGTTTTAGTGGATGGGAGCATTTTGATTACCGCGAATTTTTGCCCGATATGGCGACGCGGGTGATCGCATTGCAGGACGCACCGTAAGAGAAAGAACCAGACTTTTAAGAAAAAGTCTGGTTCTTATTTCCTTTCCATACGCGACAGAGATTGTTCTGCACGCCCAATCGGGCGAGAACTCGACCTATGGTTTGGTCAATCAGATCCTCTATGGTGCTGGGCCTGGCATAAAAGGTAGGTATGGGAGGCATAAGAATTGCGCCACATTCGGCGGCGCGTACCATTAACCGCAGATGGCCCAAGTGCAGGGGAGTTTCACGCACCATCAAGATCAACGGACGTCCTTCTTTGAGCATCACGTCAGCAGCGCGAGTGAGCAGGTTGTCGGTGTAACTATAGGCGATGGCCGAGAGTGTCTTTATGGAACATGGGGCCACTACCATCCCGTTAGTTGAAAAGGATCCACTGGCGATAGTAGCGGCCAAATCATCGGGCGCGTAAACAACTGTCGCCAGCGCTTTGACGGCTGTGAGTGTCCAGGACGTTTCTTCTTCCAATGCGATTTCGGCCTGAGGCGTTATGACCAGGTGCGTTTCGACCTCCAGGGCTTGAAGTGCCTGGAGTAAGCGTACTCCATAAATTGCGCCACTCGCGCCACTGATGCCGATGATAATCCGTAAGGGTGTAAAGTATTCCATAACGTGTCATTATAAGGCATGGTGCGTGAAACGTGAAATGTTTGATGGATCCCTTTTTTTACTCTTGGCGTAAGATCAGATGGTGTTATACTCTGACGTTGGACGGAGGTCCGTAGCACGTTTGCGATGTAGAATTTGATGTTTGAGGAGATGCGGAATGTCAAGACGCGGTCTAGGCCGAGGATTAGATGAACTGATACCAACGGGGACACAAGATGCACATTCTGTCCCCGTTGGTTTATTGGAAATCCCATTAGATCAGATTGTGCCTAATCCACACCAACCACGGATGCAAATTCAGGCGCAGGATTTGGCAGAATTGGCGGCTTCTATAGAAACACATGGGATTATCCAACCGTTGGTTGTAACGCGCAGCGCCGAGGGCCGGTATCAGTTGATCGCTGGGGAGCGGCGTTGGCGCGCGGCGCGCCTGGCGGGATTAACACACGTGCCTATTATCGTGAAGGATGTTGCTTCCCAACAGATGTTGGAATTGGCGCTGGTGGAGAATGTACAGCGAGCCGATCTGAATCCTCTCGAAGAAGCGCAGGCATATAAACAGCTTGTTGAAGAGTTTGGGCTTTCCCAGGAAGAAGTTGCGCGTCGTGTGGGCAAGAGTCGCCCCGCTGTTGCTAACACGATACGGTTGCTTCAGGCTTCTGAGGCAATTCAAGAAGCAGTGTTAGATGGCTTGTTGACGGAAGGACATGCGCGCGCCCTGTTGGGACTTCCTACCGTTGATGAACAAGACGAAGCATTGGATATTGTATTAAAAGGAGAATTAACCGTCCGTCAAACAGAGTCACTCGTACGGCGGATGCTGGCTGGTGCGAACGATAAACAAGATGTGAATGTGGCGCGTCATTCAGAAACGGCAGAAATTCGCGCGTTGGAAGAGCGGTTTCAGGCTTCTCTAGGAACGCGGGTGCAGTTACGGCCAAAAAATAAGGGCGGGCGCGTGGTGATTTATTATTATTCGGATGAAGAGTTCAACGCGCTGTATACCCGGTTGACCGGAGAAGAATTATAAAATACGTAACTTACTCAGGTGGAACGTACTTTGCGCTTAAAGTGACGAAATCGGTCGCTACAACGGGGTTAATTCAGTATCTCATCTGAGTGAGTTATTACTAAAACATAATGGGTGGAGGATAGAATAGAATGGGTGTTTCATTTGAAAGCACTGCGATTGTGTGTGAAAAGACAGAACAGGCAGTACATATTCTTGAAGAGTTAGATATTGATCTCTGGCTCACGTTTGTCCGGGAAACCTCACAGGTTAAGGACCCGGTTATAGACTTATTGTTAGGGTTTGATTTGACCTGGCTCTCCGCGTTAATGATTCATCGTGGCGGCGAACGAATGGCCGTAGTGGGGCGTTTTGATGTGCCTAATGTTGAACGCTTGGGGGCGTATACGCGTGTGATCGGTTATGATCAGTCATTTGAACAGTCGTTGCTATTGATATTGGATGATCTGAAGCCGCGCAGGATCGCTATTAATTATTCTGAAAGCGATCCGGCCGCGGACGGGTTAACGTATGGATTGTTTCGCTTGCTCTCTCGTGTGTTGGCTGCCACGCCATACTCCACGCGCTTAGTATCAGCCGGGGCCGTGATCTGCGCGCTGCGTGGGCGAAAGACGGCGTCTGAGTTGAGTTTGATTAAGGCGGCAGTCCTTGGGACACAGGAAGCCATTGAACACCTTAAACCCTTGGTGCGTCCCGGTGTTTCTGATGTGGAAATCTCTGATTTCTTGCACGAATTCTTGGATGAAAAAGGATATGGCCCTTCATGGGAGTGGGAGTACTGTCCGATTGTGACGGTCGGTCCAGATTCAGACTTTG
>JAFGFI010000037.1 GCA_016931185.1 Anaerolineae bacterium | reverse complement strand
CGTCTTGCCCGGTCGCCCGAAGCGTTCCAGGTGAACCTGGTGGCAAATACCATTCCCGGCCCGGCTGAAGATGATGCCGTACTTCGCCGCTACGGTCTGCAAGTAGCGGTGATCGTCGGCATTCTCGAAACCCACTTGGATGGTATTGTGATCTACGTAACTGACCGAAAGCTCCGTCTGTACCGCGTCCAGGCCCAGCGCCTCAAATTGCAGATAGGCCATTGTACCCGTGGCATCCTGCGTCAACGTCTGATCGATACGGATCGCCACCTCCTGACCGGGGATCGGTTCCCCTTCTACAAGATGCGCGTCCAGAATTTTTTGGATGATATTTTTTGACATAGTACGTGCGCCTCCTTAAAATATGAGATTTTATGCATAAAATGTGATGCACGAAATATGAAATGTGATGCGTAATCCATGGTCTGGTACAACCTGTGGCCGCTTCCGTAATTCACACCTTGTCCCCCAGTCACCTTGCTATCATTCGTAATTCGTCCAACACTGCCGCGACAACATTGGGAACAGCGTGAGCCACGGCGGGCGTCATAATTTCACCAAAGTCCAGGATATTTTCCACACCGATGGCGTAGATGACGACGTTATCAGGCAATGCTAGTCCCATCTGGCGGCCTGTCTCCAGGGCAGTAATGAGGGAAGTATCGTGGGCGGACACGCTGTGCTGGGTGGGGCCGAGGGCGCGCAAGTCATCAAGCGTCATCCGCCGGACCATGCCGGGTGGAAACTCCGGATTATAGAGCGCGTCAATGAGGATCACACGGTCGTAACCGTCCATCATCTCCATTAAGCGCAACCCACCGACACTGGCCTCGGTGACGGAAATTGCGAATTGCGAATTATGAATTGCGAATGATGAATCCTCATTCACCGCAACCTGTGGTTGCCCTCGTAATTCATCATTCGTCGATTCGTTGCACCCTTTAATTACCAGTTGCGGATTCGGGGCAATCCCTGGTTGCCATGCACCCTTCATAATTTGCAGGGCGACCGCTCGCGCGACGTGGATACCGACGCCATCGTCGGTGAGGATAGGGTTGCCGAGGCCGACAACTAAAATTTTGGTGTGCGTTAGGCTCATTCGAGAAACGTAAAACGTAAAACGTGATGCGTAAACCGGCACTTCACGCATCACGTTTCACGCATCACATCTTACGTATACTGGCTGATCTGCTTGATCACATCCCCACCGGCATTGCGTACCGTGACTTCAAGGGGCATTTGGCCGGGGAGTGAGTGAGTGGCGCAGGACATACATGGGTCGTAAGAACGGAAGGCCATTTCGATAGTGTTAAGCAAGCCCTCGGTAATCACTGTGCCCTCTTTGATCAAAGATTGGGCAGCTTTCTTGACCGACATGGAAATGGGCGCGTAATTGTTGGTGGTACCGACAACCATGTTGACCTTCGTCACAATACCGTTGGCATCCGTCTTATAATGGTGCGTCAACGTACCACGCGGAGCCTCCACACCGCCCACGCCCTCATCAGGCATGGCGGTGACAGGGGCGCGCACGTTGGGATCGGTAATCTCCGGATCGGTTGCTAACTCCAACATCCGCTCGGCCGCGTAGAGCAATTCCACCAGGCGCGCCCAATGCGTGGCCAATTGCTGATGCACAGGTTGGTAGTTGC
Source organism: Anaerolineae bacterium (assembly GCA_016931185.1). Lineage (GTDB taxonomy): Bacteria > Chloroflexota > Anaerolineae > B4-G1 > SLSP01 > JAFGFI01. The sequence goes on along the minus strand of JAFGFI010000037.1, from coordinate 20,892 downwards.
CGCTCATTTTCTGACTGCCCAGGGTCTCATATAGTTTTTCGTAGGCCTCCTGCGCTTTGGGCGTCGCCATCCCATCGGCAGCATTCAGGCGCGAGAGCGGAGTTGCGGAATAAACGCCACTGTCCTTGCCCTCTACAAAGCCCTTCCACCCTACACCCTTAAGATAGGGGAACTTGAGATAGCTCCACGGCTCCACCCGCTCGGCGATATGCTTGGCATAATCGCGGGGGGGATACTTCACAAATTCCTTACCCTCCGGATCAACCACACGGATCAGGCCATCGTAGAAGTTCACACGATTGTTCGCATCCACCGTGCCCATCGAGTAAATGCGGTGCGTGTAGCCTTCGGAAAGGATCAAGTCCAAATACGCTTGATTACCCAGCACCAAATCTTCAAAAAGCTTCAAGCTGAACAACCCGAACTCCACATTCTTGCGGGCTATCGCTTCAAGCTCCTGACGTTCTTCCTCAGTCACAGCCTTGCTCCACCCGCCCGGCAGTCCTGCGACGGGATGAATCGGACGCCCGCCCAGCAGCTTAATGACGTGGTGATTGCGCTTGCGAGTATCAATCACCTGTCCACCGATCTCTAACCCCACCTTGCGCACTACACCCAGAATATTGCGATCCGCGGCGGGAGCGTTAGGGCCGAGGACAAAATCCGGACCACCGAGGGCATAGAAATGCGTTGTATGATCGGTCACGAAGAAGGCCATATAGAACAACTCGCGGATCTTCTTCGCCACCTGGGGTGGCTCCACGTGGAACAGGGCATCCAGCGCTTTGGTCGCCGCTATGTGATGCGCCTCCGGGCACACGCCACAAATACGGTTGGTGATACGCGGCATTTCTTCCACTGCGCGTCCGACACAGAACTGTTCAAATCCCCGCAACTCAGGGATTTGCAAATAAGCATTGGCGACATTCCCTGCTTCATCAAGGAAAATCTCAATCTTGCCATGACCCTCCAAACGTGTAATCGGATCAATGGTAATTTGTTTCATAAATTGCCTCCAAAAACCGGAATTTTATTCCTTATTCCTTCAACGAAGTTACTCTGCCTTAACCCGGCGCAACAGCGAGTGGGCCATGCTGAACCGGTAAAATGTGCCGGATGGATCCACTACCGTAGCAACGGCTTTGGCAATCTTCTTATCCAATACCGCTTCTTCTTCGCCCGGCTGGCCCACGTCCAGTACCGAAGCGATAGCCGAAAGCATCTTTGCACCCTGATCTTCCACACCCTCCATCGGGCCATAGCAACCCCGGCACCCCATGCCCACCTGCGGGCAAAGCGCGCCACACCCGCTGCGCGTTGCGGGGCCGAGACAGACGAGACCCTGCTCCAAGAGACATATCCCCGGTTCTGGGGTGATCTCGTAAGGCCGGTAGAAGCGCTTAACTTTCTTCACGTTCTTCTGCAGTGGACACTCATCGCAGACTGCCGAATTTCCTGCGCCGACAACGGTATTACCCGGCGCAGGTAGTTCGGCCCCGGTGATGAGCGCCTCAATAACGGCCCACGCCTGATCAGACTCCGGCGGGCAACCAGGAACGACATAATCCACCGGCACCACCTGATCCAGAGCTTTCACCGTGTTGTAGAAAGTGGGGATGTGCAATTCTCCTTCTGGCATTTGCGTCACCGGCTGTGGCAAAATATGGCGAGGGTTATCAATGGAAGGATTATCCAGGTAAACAGATCTTAACGTTGCCTTGCCCGTCGTGAGATTAGAGAGCGCGGGAATACAGCCCTCGTAAGCACAAGACCCATAAGCCACCAGCACCTTGGACTTCCGGCGCAGCAAGTGCGCCATCTCCTCATTCTCTGAATTGCGGATCGCCCCGTTAAACAGGCACACATTAATGTAACCATCCGGGTAACTTTCCACGTCTTTCACCTTGAAATCGGCAATGCAGGGGAAGAAAACAATCTCAAACGCCTCATCTACCTGCAAAATCTTCTCATGCAAATTGACAATGGAAATCTCACAGCCACCACAAGAAGCCGCCCAATACATAGCTAATTTGGGTTTTTCAGCCATTACACACCCTCCTTTATAGGAGCAGCATCCACTTCAGCTTCTAACTCCGCTTTTAATTCGGCTAACGCATCCACATCCTCGGCCAACACATTCTCATGCCAGCGCAGCGGCCCCAAAGCGCGCAATTGCTCGGTCATACGGTCCACTGCTGCGGCGAAAACCGTGCCCTCTGAGGCCGAAGCCCAGACCAACTGCACGCGTTCCTCCTCAATGCCCCATTGTTCCAACATTTGCTTAAGCAAATGATAACGGCGCATTGTCTTAAGATTGCCGTTCACATAATGACACTCACCGGGATGACACCCAGCGATCATCACTCCATCCGCCCCGGCCCGCAGCGCCTTGAGTACAAACTGCGGTTCCACCCGCCCGCTGCACATCACGCGGATCGGGCGCACATTGGGCGCGTAGTGAATACGCGCCGTCCCGGCTAAATCTGCCGCCCGGTAAGAACACCAGTTACATAAAAAACCGACGATGACGGGTTCGTATTGTTCACTCATACATTTACTCCTTAATCATGAATTCACTGGTGCGACATCCCACAACACGCCCTCAATCTCTGCCATCACCTGCGACTTGGTGAAGTGTGCACCGGAAATGGCTTCGATGGGACAAGCGGCCACACACGTCCCACATCCCTGACAGAGAGCGGTAATCACTTCGGAAACACCTGTATCTTCGTGGAAGACTATCGCGTTATAAGGGCACAGATCGTTGCAGATGCGGCATCCAGAACAGAGGTCGGGATTAATACTGGCGCGAATTGGCTCCATCATCACCGTCTGCTGCTTAATGAGGCCCGCTATACGCGCCGCCGTAGCCGCGCCCTGGGCAACAGTGTCGGGAATATCACGCGGGCCTTGACAGGCGCCGGCAATAAAGATACCCTCCGTCATCGTAGCCACCGGGTCGAGTTTGGGGTGTCGCTCGGTAAAGAAACCGTCAAAATCACACCCCATCCCGAAGAGATGCGCAACCTCACGGGCATCGTCGTGCGCTTCCAGCGCAGAGCTAAGAATCACCATATCCACAGGAATACGGCGCTGCTTTCCCACCAGCGTATCCTCTACATAGACAATGGCTTTCCCCTCTTCCTCCGGCGTTATAGGGACATTGGTAATATTCGCCACCCGCCCGCGCACAAAGTGAACGCCCTCGTGCAACAACCGGTGATAAAATTCTTCATATCCCTTGCCGGGAGTACGCATATCAATATAGAATTGATACACCTCTGCACCCGGTACGCGCTCTAATAGTAAATGCGCAAACTTGAGGGAGTACATACAACACACTTTTGAACAATACTCGTGATAATTCTTATCGCGAGACCCGACACAGTGAACGATGGCAAAACTCTTCGGCTCCGTCACACCATCACGCAAAACAATCTTGCCCTCGGTCGGGCCGGCGGCGTTGACCAGTCGCTCAAATTCCATACTGGTATACACGTTATCTAACCGTCCATACCCGTACTGTGGAATTTGCTTGGGATCGAACATCTTGTAACCCGTTGCCAGGATGATGTTACCTACCTGGATTTCAATAATCTCGTCTTCCTGTTCATAATCTATTGCACCGGTAGGACAGACCCGCTCACAATTCCGACACTTGCCACTCTGGAAATAAATGCAGTTTTCAGTATCGATGACGGGATACTTGGGCACGGCCTGGGGAAAGGGTCGATAAATCGCCTTGCGTTTTCCTAGTCCGACCTCAAAGCCATCATCCACCACCTTCTTAGGACACTTCTCCTCGCAAATCCCGCATCCCGTACACAGATCTTCATTCACATGCCGCGCGCGTTTGCGAATTTTAACCGTAAAATTACCCACATAACCATCTACGGATTCTACTTCACTATAGGTATACAGGGTCACGTTATCATGCTGTCCCACTTCTACCATTTTGGGAGTCAGAATACAGGCTGAACAATCCAGTGTGGGGAAAGTCTTGTCCAGTTGCGCCATATGTCCACCGATGGAAGGTTCACGCTCCACCATATAAACGTGATTGCCACCGTTGGCCAGTTCCAAAGCTGCCGTAATACCTGCCACTCCCCCCCCGACCACCAGCGTGTTAGGGTTAATATCTACCGGTATACGCTGGAGCGGTTCTTGACGCACCACCCGTTCCACTGCTCCTTTGACCAGGGCTTTCGCCTTGAGCGTTGCCGCCTCACGATCTTTAGTCGCCCAGGAGTCATGCTCGCGGATATTTGCCATCTCAAACAAAAAGGGATTCAGGCCCGCACGCGCACACGCGTTCTGGAAGGTCTTTTCATGCATGTGGGGCGAACACGAAGCCACCACCACACGGTTGATGCCCTGTTCCTTAATGTCATTCTCGATCAATTCCTGTCCCAAGCTGGAACACATAAATTTATAAGCGCGGGAAACGACAACGTAGCGTTGAGTAGCGGCCCATTCGGCCACAGCCTCCACATCCACTACCCCCGCGATGTTACTGCCACAATGACATACATACACGCCTACCTTAGGAGGCGCTCCTACTTTAGGAGGCGCTCCTACTTTGAGGGTTTCTTTCTCACTCATTTGCAACCTCCTCTTCATTTTGAGCAGGTGACTTGCCCCCACCCACGAATTTGCCAACACTGGCTACAACCCTCCAGAAACCGGCCTCCGCCGACAATTTGCCGGCCTCTACCAACATCTCAGGCATAGATCGCTCGCTCTCAAAACTTTCCAGCAGACCCTCAACCTTGGATAAGGCCGGCATCGCGGTTACTAACCCTTGCTCTAATGCAACTTCCCTGGGAGAAAGTCCTAACGCTAATCCAATCATCTGGGTAAAGTACATCACCGGGATGTGGTAATCGGTCTTAAAATAGCGATTCATATCGCCCTGGAACGCATCCAGATTAAGCTGGCACATCGGACACACAGTGACGATAGCATCCGCGCCACGATCCACGGCATCTTTGATCAGATAACGAATCATCCCCATCGCTGTGCCTTCGCTGATCTGCGTCATGTGTCCACCGCAACACTGGCCCTTGAGCGGATAGTCCACCACCTCAGCTCCAAGAGTACGCAACAAATTATCCAAAATCGTAGGATACTCCGGATCATCTAATGCAGCATATTCTGGGCGCAGGACAAAGCAACCATAATAGGGCGCCACCTTCATCCCCGCCAACGGACGCGTGACTTTTTCTTTCAATGTCTCCAGCCCCACGTCATTAACCACTACGTCCAACAAGTGACGCACTTGAACGGAACCAGGATCATAGTGCAGACCGCCTGCTTCCAACGCAGTGTTCACCTTTTCCGCCAAATCCTCCGACTCGGCCATGTGGTGGTCGGTTTTGCGCAGATTAAGGTAACATGCACTACATGGCGCGACCAAATTCTGCGTATCGGCTTGTTTCTCGGCAATAGCCAGATTACGGCCAATCAACGCATAGGCGGGGATCAGATCAAGAGAAATATACTCCGTCGCCCCACAACAATTCCAATCCTCAAGTTCCATAAACTCAATGTCCAATAACGGCGCTATTGCCCTGGATGATTTCAAATAGGCATAAGAATTACGTTCCAACGAACATCCCGGATATAGTCCATACTTCATTCTATACCTCCTGCTGAAGCCGCGTTTGCTACCGAAGACGCACTGATTTCCTTGGCTTTCGCCAGAATTGCCTTTAACTGGCCCAGATTTTTAATTCGCTTAGGCACAAATTCAAGACGACCTTTACTCACCAGCCCCAATCCCATCGGCGCCAGTTTGGGCAGCGTAAAAGGTCGATAACGCATATTATACAGGGCCATCAGTCCTACCTCAAACGAGCGGCCGAAGTTCTCCACAAAGTCAATAAAAATCTTGGAAAACTTGGGCGCAGAGGGCGTGCTTGAATGTTTATACGCCCCCTCGTGTAAAGACATCCGTTTAAGTGTATACATGATATCCGTAATATGAATTTCCTGGGGACAGCGCACCATGCAATAATAGCAGGAGACACAATACCAGGGCATATTACTACTTAAAACTTCCTGCCTCATCCCCGCCTCGATCATTGCAAAGATCGCACGCGGCGTGTGGTCCATATCCGCACCGGAGGGACATGATCCTCCACATGTACCACATTGCAAGCATAATTCCAGATGAGTCTCCCCTGGCGTCGCCTCAACCACCTCATCAAAAAATGTTGGCACTCGTGAATATGTTGCAGTACTAGCCATAAAAACCTCCTTAAAAATAACTGACACATAAAATAGAATAAGGGGCATAAGTGACTCCCTTAAGAAGCACCCCGCCCCCCCATCTATAATAAATTTTAGGGAACAACATTTCGTCTTGCGCGTCAAACTCACTTTATGCGCTCAGAATAATGCGCGCATCCACGATTTTAACACCCTTCCCCTCGACGTAAACCAACACCGGATTCGCGTCGGACTCCGCAATCTCATCACCCAACGCCATAATCATCTGTGAATAGCGACTCACAACCTCCGCTAGTGCCACGCGGTCACGCGGCGATTCTCCTCGCGCGCCGGCTAACAGCGGTGCGCCCTTGATATCAACCAGCATCTTCATCGCCTGGTCCGAAGAGATAGGTGCCACACGGAAGGTCACATCCTTCAAAATTTCAACAAAAATTCCCCCTAACCCAAACATCATTGTCGGGCCAAAGGTAGAATCGTTAACTGAACCCAAGATGACCTCGGTTCCCAAGGGCGCCATTTCTTGAACAAGTACCCCTTCAATATATGCGTCAGCTTTGTAAGCCGCAGCATTGGCCAAAATTGCGCGATAAGCGTCTCGAACTTCAGTTTCATCCTGCAAATTCACTTTGACGCCCCCTGCATCCGACTTATGTAAAATATCAGGTGATAGAATTTTCAATACTACCGGATATCCGATTTGTGCCGCCAATGCCACAGCCTCATCCTCAGTCCTCGCAAGTTCGGTACGCGCCACCGGCAACCCATAAGCAGCAAAAACTTGCTTGGCCTCAAACTCAGTCAAAGCACCTGACTTTTTAGCCCGCGCCTCGGCAATAATGGCCCGGGCCACGGTTTCATCTACATCCTGATAGGGAACAATCGTCTCCATCGCCGACATGCAATTACGGGCATACTCACGCAAAGCCGCAATAGCATCCACCGCCACATCAGGCGCACCATACGTAGGCAAACCATTTTCCACCAACCACTGCATCGCAGTCTCGACCTTCTCGCCCCCGATAAAGGAAACAATGACAGGTTTATCAGTCACACCAGATTCATCCACTGCGCGCTTGATCGCCCGCGCGATATCCATGGGATCATTGCGCTGCGTTTCACAGAAAAGTACCACAACACCATGTACCCACGGATGCCGTAGCGCATGACGTACCGTTTCCAGGTATTCCGGCCATCCCCCCATACCGGTCAGATCGGCAGGATTTTTCACTGAACCAAAATCGGGCACTGATGCTTGCAATTCTGCTTGCAAATCTGGTGGGGCAAAACGTAAAGGGATACCGTAGTATTCAGCAGCATCCGTCGCTAACACTCCCACGCCCCCTCCATTCGAGATCACCATCAAATTATCGCCCAACATGGGGGGTTGCAATGAGAGCGCCAACGTACGGTCGAAAAGGTTGTTCAACCCGGAGGCGCGCACAACACCCGCCTGCTGCAGAGCGGCGTCATACACCTTGCCGGAGCCGGCCATAGAGCCGGTGTGAGATGCTGCTGCAGCAGCCCCATGAGCAGACACTCCCGCTTTCAACGCCACAATGGGTTTACTCGCGCGACGCGCTACTTCAATAAACCGGCGTCCATTCTGGAAGCCCTCCACATACAAAGTGATACAGGCTATATTGTCGTCTTGATCCAACCAACTGACCAGATCGGCAAAGTTCACATCAGCCATATTGCCGACAGAAATCATTTTGTCAAAGCCCACATGCCGGGTATAACTTGCCACTGTCATTGCAATCAACAACGCGCCACTCTGGGAAATCATCGCGGCCCTGCCAGGCAAGGGCATAAAGGGAGCAAATGAGGCATTACAATGATGTGAATTCGACATCACCCCAACGATATTAGGTCCCAGTAATCCCATGTTATAGGTATGGGCTATCTGCACGACCTCTTCTTCCAAATCCCGCAATCCAATTTCACTAAAACCAGAAGCTACTACAATCAGTCCCCTAACGCCCTTTTTGCCACACGCTTCGACCACTTGGGGGACAAATTTCGCGGGAACCACCACCATTGCAGCATCAATCTCTCCCGGCACATCTAGCACAGAAGGGTAAGCTCTCACTCCCAGAACTTCATCCCCTTTCGGGTTAATGGGATACACATGTCCTGCGTAATCGCTCTCAATGAGGTTTTTAGCGGCCAGATAACCGATTTTGCCCGGTGTATTAGATGCACCGATGACAGCTACGGATCTGGGGCGTAACAAAGCATTCAACACATCAAAATCCACACTTGCGCCTCCCTTGAAAATCGAAAATTGGCAAATTTAAAATTGACAAATTACCTTCTCGGTGATCTGCAAATCGCAAACTGTAAAAACCCTTAAAAACTTAGCCATGAGTCATTTCTCTGAAAATAGGCCGGATTTGTAGTCATCGCTTTAGCGCATAACGCAACAAGTAACTGAAGGCGTTACTACGAACCTATTGTCGTCATTCACAATGCGTAATCCAGCGCAAAGACACAGAGAGCACAGAGTCTTCGCCTTAATTCTCCGTGCGCTTTTAAACTTCCTCTGTGCACTCTGTGTAACCACTTCCTCTTATCAAAAAACTAAATTACGCCTTAATACTCAACCCTAATGCTTCATATAAACGGCGGAAGTCAAAATGTTCTTCCAGAAGCTTCTCAAATTGCTCTAACTTTACCGTCTGTCCCAAGCGGGTCTTGCCAAATACGTCATCTATCGCGTCGATGGTCTCCATTGTATTCTTGCGCACAAGCAAAACCGGCACACCCATCTGCTCAGCGCGCCGCAGCACCTCTGGCACCGGACGCAAATAGCCGGTCAGGATCAAACACTTCGTCGCGGTTTCGAGAGCTACCAGTTGAATATCGGCCCGATCTCCCCCCGTGATAACAGCCTTGGTTCCTGGCGTGCGGCGAATGCGCGGCAACGCTTGCTCGGCACTCATCGCCCCCACGATAAAGTTTTCGACTAATGCATCTTTCCGCTCTGGCAAAGCCAGGAACTCAGCTTCCAAAACTTCGGCAATTTCTCCGACACTGATCGCCTCCAACTGCTCCCGTTGTGGCAGCGCACCCAACACCGGCACCCCTTCTTCTTCTAAACAGGAAAGACACCCGGCCTCTAACACACCCAGAATATCCTCTGGGATTGCATTGACCAGGATCCCTATCAGGTGATCGCTCAATTGTTGCTTGGCATCCACACACGCGTCCCCCATACTTAGCCGGTTGCGGAAACGCACCATCGCTAATATCGGAAGGTTAAGCGACTTGGCAACTCGCAAAGGATCTAAGCCAATACTCATTCCCTCACGCAAAGAGGCACCACCTTCAACAATTACCATGTCCTTGTCTTTAGCTACCCGCTCAAAGGCACTTTTAACCTGGGGCATAAGGTCATGTCCCGCACACCCACACCGCATTTCTTCCAAAAGGGTAGGTGTTAATACCACGCCGACCATATTTGCCAAAGGGTCGTTAAGCCCCAAGATTTTGCGCACAAAGGTCGCATCCTCATCATAGGCTCGTCCAGGAATAGGTTCCCAGGGATGCGCCGAAACCGGTTTAAAGTATCCCACCTGGTAACCTTCACGTTGCAAACGACGACCCAACGCCAGGCTCAATGCAGTTTTACCGCTGAACTTCTGTAATGAAGTGATATATAATGCTTTCAACGCTTGCCTCCTTTACCTGCGACCTCGCGTTTCAGGCTTTTCATCAAAATTAAACGAAAGCGAAATTTCGCCGCCCTCATAATCTGTATGTAAGACACAACCACTTTTCTGGAATACGCCCATCATCGCCATATTTCCCGCGATCACGTTCGCCCGGAATCCATGGACTCCACGCTCCCTGGCAACACGCATTAAGAAATGCAACAAATGGGTTCCAATTCCCCGGCGTTGATACTCATCCATCACGGTAAAGGCAATTTCTGCGATATTCTCGTGATAATCCATCATCCAGTGCGCGGCAGCAATAACAGGAGCCGTGTCAGAAGTTCCCAACGTCGCCACAAGACCCATATTCTGTTGATAATTCACAGCCACCATTTCCTGGGCCAATTCATGCGGGAAATCCCGGCGCACCTGGAAAAACCGCAAATACACAGAACGCTCAGATAACTTATAAAGATATTCCTGGAAGAGTCGCTCATCACTGGCGCGCACCGGACGGAAGAACAACTCAATATCGCCGAAGGTTTCGCTGTGTTCCATTTCAACCGGGTAGACGCTCTCAGGAATAATCTGATCCTCATAAATATATTTCATCTTCTTAGCTTCGGCCAATAATTGCTCACGGAACTTAGGATGGGCAATTTGGATCAACGCTACCGCACGCTCGCGCAAACTCTTCCCGTGCAAATAGGCTACCCCGTACTCGGTGACAACATAGTGAACATCACCGCGAGTTGTAACCACCCCCGCGCCCTCACTCAAACTGGACACAATGCGCGAAACCGTGCCATTTTGCGCTGTTGAAGGCAGCGCAATGATGGGCTTTCCCTGGGGAGCCAATGCCGCACCCCGTATAAAATCAGCCTGCCCACCGATGCCACTGTAGATCTGATGACCCAACGAATCGGCGCATACCTGCCCGGTAATATCTACTTGCAGGGCAGTATTAATTGCCACCATCTTCTCATTCTTAGCAATGTTAATAGGTGAGGAGTTATAATCTACCGGGCGGAACTCAAATATTGGGTTATTATTCACATAATCATAAAGACGGCGGGTGCCAATACAGAACGTTGCCAATATCTTGCCCGGATGGAAAGTCTTCTTGGAATTATTAACTACGCCAGCCTCAATCAGATCAATCAAACCATCAGAGAACATCTCAGTATGGACACCTAAATCTTTCTTATCCATCAACCCATACAAAATCGCGTTAGGGACAACCCCAATTCCGACCTGAATCGTAGAGCCATTCTCGACCAGACGCGTCGCGTGGCGTGCAATCGCCAATGCCACTTCCGTAGGAGGTGGGGACTGAACTTCCAGAATCGGTTCATCATATTCCACAAAAAAGTCCAAATCCTCGACATGGATAAAGCTATCCCCTAAAGTACGCGGCATCTGAGGATTCACCTGCGCGATCACTAAACTAGCAGCCTGTGCAGCAGCTTTGACAGCTTCAACAGAAACACCTAGAGAACAAAAACCAAACTCATCTGGCGGCGTAACCTGAATTAAGGCAGCATCTAACGGCATACGCCCACTGTTAAAAAGTCCGGGAATCTCAGAAAGGAAAATCGGTGTATAGTCCGCCAGCCCGGCAGCCACTGCCTCACGCACTCCGGGGCCGACAAAAAGCGAATTATGACGAAAATGACGGTCATATACCTTCTGCGCATGAAGCGCTGCGCCCACGGTCAACATGTGAACAATTTCCACATCGTTTAACCGATTTCCTTCACCCCCTAACTTCACCAATTCCTCCAACAGATATTGAGGCTCACCACATCCTGGGCTAATGAAAACCCGGCTTCCACTGCGAATTTTGAGCAACGCAGTACGCGCACTGACCAATCTTTTAGCATACAACTCTTTCCAATTACCCATTACCGGCATTATCTATATCTCCCTTCACAAACATTTTTTATATTCAACATACAACCTGGGCGACCTAAGTCGCCCCCAGGTTGTAAGTCACAAAATCTGCACCTTCCTAACAGCGGGAAATCCCGCGTAAAATGTGGTTAGGTAAGGTACTAAGCTTGTACGGTCCTTGGTGGTTTCAAAAACCAACCAATAACAGCAGCAATAATACAAGCTATACCACAAATGACAAAGACTGCAAGCCAACCTTGCAACCCACTACCGCTTCTTAAGCTAGCATCCCGCAACATTCCGGCCATAATAGGTCCAACAATCCCGCCAACACCATAGGCTGTAAAGACCCAGCCGTAGTTTCGTCCCAGGTTGGTTGCCCCAAACATATCTGAGGTTGCCATAGGGAACAAAGCAAAATTTCCACCAAAGTTAAAGCCAATCAAGAGTGCCGCCAGATACAACAAGATAGATGTCCCACCCATTAAGTAAAAAAGCAACATAACAACACCTTGCGTAGCACACATAATCACCAAAGATAATTTATAACCTATTTTATCCGATATAGTGCCCCACGCAATACGCCCAATACCATTGGCAAGTGAGTAAAATACCGCCATCGCCGTGCCCGCCACTGCACTGGCTTCTGCTGCCGTCAATCCAGCCCGCTCTTGAAGCGCATCAATACCAAAGAGCTTAATATTGCCAATCGTCATTAGGCCAGCCATGCTGGAGAAAATAAACATCGCCCATATCGCGTAGAACTGAGGTATGCGCAACATCTCATTGGGCAAATAATCTACCTTTCTGGCTTTCTTGCCCTTCTTAGCGACAGTTTTTGGAGGCTTCCACCCTTTGGGCGCCCAACCCTCAGGAGGATTAACCATCCAGGTCGAACCACCGATGACGGCGACTGCAAATACAATACCGTAGATTAAAAAGACTCGAAGTACGCCTAGTGTATCCAAAAGATGGCCCCAATTTCCGGCTAAATAAACCCAAATCAGTGCGCCAAAACCAAACCCAGCGACACCTAGACCTGTAATCAGTCCCTTTTTATCAGGATACCATTTTACACCCACCGCTATAGGACAAACATAGGCTAATCCAATGCCGGCACCGCCGACCAAACCGATAAAGATCACTTGTGCCAGAAAACTCTGTCCAAACAAACCCGCCAAGATATAACCGGCTCCCAGCACAACACCCCCTGTTAAAGCAACAATACGAGGTCCCGCTTGCGCTTGCCAACGTCCGGCTAACACCATAACCACAGCAAAAGTAGCCAAAGATACCGAGAAAATAACTTGTGTCTGCGTACTGCTAAATCCAAATGGGCCATCGGGATCGGTAAGATATGGCGTAAACACACTCCACGCATAAATAGCACCCAGACAAAGTTGAATAAGTAAAGCCCCAACAACAACTAACCTGCGATCAATAATTTTTTGTTCAGACATCACAAACCCTCCTAATTGCCATATAATAAGGAAAATGAAATATGCCGCCTATGAATTGACGTGGTAAAGGCTTTAATTCAAGAAGGACACAAACAATCTCAAAAAGGCATGCCATACCTCACATACCCGGTCCAACAAATAGGGAGTAGGGGTAAGGCGTGTTCCCTACCACCTACTCCCTACGCAACAAAGGATACACCGTGTCCATTCATCTGGAGTAGAGAGCAAAACTATTCCTCCACTCCTAATTCCGACACCATCTTTTACTTACGGCCTGCAATTAACCGATCTACAACTGAAGGATCGGCCAATGTACTGGTATCCCCCAAGCTTCCAAATTCACCCTCGGCGATCTTGCGCAAAATACGGCGCATGATCTTGCCACTGCGGGTCTTGGGCAGCGAGTCAGTGAACTGAATTTCATCAGGGCGTGAGATAGGGCCAATCTCGGTACGAACATGGTTCATCAGTTCTTTAATGAGTGCATCGCTTGGTTCAACATCATCGCGCAACGTAACGTAGGCATACAATGCCTGCCCCTTGATATCGTGAGGGCGGCCCACAACAGCAGCCTCGGCCACAGCGGCATGGCTCACCAACGCACTCTCAACCTCAGCAGTACCAATACGATGTCCGGAAACGTTCAATACATCGTCAATACGACCTTGCAGCCAGTAATCGCCATCCGCATCCTTACGACAACCGTCACCGGTGAAATACAAATCCTCATACATCGTGAAATACATGTCAATGAAACGATCGTGATCGCCCCAGGTGGAACGTAACATGGCAGGCCACGGCTTCTTTATACAAAGCTTACCACTTTCATTGACATCACACTCGGAATTATCATCGCGCAAAATAACAGGTTCAATACCGAAGAACGGCTTGCTCGCACTGCCGGGTTTAAGAATATGCGCGCCGGGCAACGGTGTAATCAGAATACCGCCGGTCTCGGTCTGCCACCAGGTGTCCACAATGGGGCACTTGCTATGTCCCACATGTCTGTAATACCACAGCCAGGCTTCAGGATTAATTGGCTCTCCTACACTCCCCAGAAGACGTAGGCTAGATAAATCGTACTTATCCACCCATTCTTCACCTAACCGGGCCAAGGAGCGAATTGCGGTAGGGGCCGTGTAGAAAATATTGATCTGGAACTTATCCACAATGTGCCAGAAACGGCCGGCATCAGGATAAGTGGGAACACCTTCAAACATCACAGAGGTCGCGCCGTTCGCTAACGGACCATAGACAATATAACTGTGGCCGGTAATCCAACCAACGTCCGCCGTACACCAGTAAGTGTCCTCTTCATGAATATCGAAGATGTATTTGTGCGTCACCGCCACATAGAGCAAATACCCGCCTGTGGTATGCAATACACCCTTAGGTTTGCCCGTAGAACCGGAAGTATAGAGAATGAAAAGAGGATCTTCCGCTTTCATAGACTCTGGTTCACATACCGCAGAAACAGTCGCCATCTCATCATGCCACCAAGTGTCGCGCCCCTCGACCATCTCTACATCGCTCTTGGCACGATCAACAACAATCACATGCTCAACACTGGGGCAATTCTTCAAAGCATCATCGGCCATTTTCTTGAGGCCGATATGTTTACCAGCACGCAAAGAGACATTGCTCGTAACTAACAGTTTACACTCAGAGTCGTTGATGCGATCGGCCAAAGCTACAGCACTGAAGCCACCGAACACGATAGAGTGAATTGCGCCAATACGAGTACAAGCTAACATTGCAATCGCTAATTCGGGGATCATCGGCATATATAACGCCACGCGATCTCCCTTCTGAATGCCCTTAGCTTTAAGCACATTGGCGAACTTGTTAACCTCGCGATGTAGTTCCTGGTAGGTATAAATCCGAACCTCTTCCTCCGGTTCCCCCTGCCAGATAATTGCAGCCTTATTCTTACGCCAGGTCTTCAAATGGCGGTCAAGACAGTTATAGGAAAGGTTAAGTTCTCCATCCTCAAACCACTTGTGCTCGATCACGCGTTCACTGGTATTCCAGGTATATTCACGGCCCTTCGTTGGGACCTTGAACCAGTCCAATAAGTCAGTCGCTTGCTTTAACCAAAATTCATCAGGACTTTTAATGGACTCATCATACATCTCTTGATACTGCTCAAGAGATTTAATATGAGCTTTGGCGCTCAGTTCAACAGGTGGTGCAAAACGATCTTTCTGTTCAGACATACAGTTTCCTCCTAAAAGTATTATGTTTTCTATCAACGAAGGCTTCTCTCGTTGACCTAACCACAAGTAAAATGTCCCACAGGAGATAGTCTAAACTCACCTCCCGTGAAGATTTTACCATCACACGATAGGTATGTCAAAATAACAAATGGACAAACTTAACATCAAATAACGCCATAATGACTTTCGGACAGGCAAAAGCAGAAAAAACGCGAGCGTTTCTACGCTCGCGTCATACAATTTTATTGTTTCTGGGCAGACAATACCAATCGCATATCTATAGCCATAGCACCGCGCCCCTGTTCAAAAACCATCAGGGGATTGATATCTAGCTCCAAAATCTCCGGAAAATCTGTCACTAACTGACTGATACGCAAGAGTGCATCTACCATCGCCATATGATCGGCAGGAGCTTCACCACGCACACCCTCCAATAATGGGTAAGCACGAATTTCACGGATCATTTCATCTGCCTCACGCGGACTAAAGGGGGCAATACGGAAAGAAACATCTTTCAAGGCTTCGACATAAATTCCCCCCAGACCAAACGCTACCAGGGGACCAAATTGCGGATCGCGGCTCATGCCTAACAGTACCTCGCGTCCACCCTGCACCATCTCCTGAACTTGACAGCCCCAAACACGCGCCCCTGGCACGTAACGGCCGGCACGATAGATCATTAAATCGAAGGCATCCCGCACATCCCCTGGGGTGCGCAAATTCACCTTGACACCACCCACATCGGTCTTATGCAAAATATCAGGCGAGGCCACCTTCATCACCACCGGATATCCAAACTCATCAGCAATCTCCACGGCTTCTTCAGGCCCACGGGCCAGGCGTGATTTAGGTACGTTGAACCCATACGCCTTTAAAACTTCCCAGGCTTCAGCATCCCCAATAGAAACCCGCCCCTCAGAACGCACGCGGTCAAATAGCTCATGGACCGGCCTCTTGTCTACATCAATGGGAACTACACCAAAAATGCGACGTTCCTGTTCTTTGCGATAGGAACTCATCGCGCCCAACGCTTCAGCCGCGCGCTCCGGATAAGGATAGTTGGGAATACCATATTGCCACAATATATCAACACCAGCCTGGATCCGAGACTCCCCCATAAAACATCCCAGTACTGGCTTGTTGGACTCTTTTGCCATCCGGCCAACAGCGTGCGCTGTCTCTTCAATCTGGGTCATCGCCTGGGGCGTCACAATCACAATCACCCCGTCTATCACTGGATCATCCAGCACGCGACGCAAGGCGAACTCGTAGCGATCCGACATCGCATCTCCGAGTACATCCACGGGATTAGCTGCGCTGGCAGCACCGGGCAAATAACCCGACAGTGCCTCATTCGTCTCCCGGCTCAAACGCGGAATTTGCAGACTTATATGTTCCAATGCATCCGTCGCCAGAATCCCCGGGCCACCGGCATTTGTCACAATGCCAATCCGATCACCCTTAAGGGGGGGTTGGTAAGCAAAAGCCCGCGCGTAGTCAAAGAGAGCTTCCATTGAAGTAGCGCGAATAATACCGGCTTGATTGAAAGCGGCCTTATACGCAGCTTCTGAACCGGCCAAACTTCCGGTATGAGAAGAAACAGCCCGCGATCCTGATGCCGTCACGCCGGATTTGATCGCCACCACGGGTTTCTTACGCGTGACTTGTTTAGCAGTCTCAATAAACTTCTGCCCGTCAGGGACACCTTCAACGTACATTAAAATAACACGCGAATCCGGGTCCTCTGCCCACGCGGACATCAAATCAATCTCGCTAACATCCGCCTTATTCCCTAAACTGACAAATTTAGAGAATCCGATGTGTCCTGCCATAGCCATATCCAGGACTGCAGTTCCCAACGCGCCTGATTGCGACATAAAGGCTATCGGACCTGTGGGGGGGATATCGGTAGCAAAGGTCGCGTTAAGGGGGGTATTAGTATCTATCACCCCCAGGCAGTTGGGGCCAATTAAACGCATATTGTATTTATGTGCAATCTCGATCAACTCCAGCTCGCGCTCCAGGCCCTCACGCCCTGCCTCGCGAAAGCCAGCACTGATTACCACAACGGCAGTTACACCCTTTTGCCCACATTCCTCCAATGCAGGCGGCACAAAACGATAGGGAATCACAATCACCACCAAATCTATGGGGTCGGGAACATCTTTAATAGAAGGATAAGCAGTATAGCCTAGGATTTCATCGGCTTTGGGGTTAATCGGATACACCTGGCCTTCATAATTGGCCTTAATGATATTGTTTAAAACAGCATACCCTAACTTTTCTGGATCACGAGAGGCACCAATAACAGCAACAGATTTCGGAGAAAAAAATGCATCTAACATCATTCATTCCTTACACTTTGATAGTTTATGTAGAATTCAATCCACACGAATAAATTAAAGCAAGGGAGGTTATCATCCACAGACAAAGAAAAAGAAAAGCTTTAAGCTTTTCTTGAATTAGATTCATTCAACAGACACTCACTTTAACACAATACCTCCCGAAAAGCGCTAACAGTATAAATTATGTTCCACAACTGTCAAGCACATCAATCAAACAGGGACCTCCCATGGCTCATCTACCCAGTCTCCCAAAGGTATAGCTTTTCCAGTCTGACCCGCCCAGGCTTCCCGCACGTCGGCCACCAGATAAAGGGAACCTGTAGCCAGAATTCCCAATGTCGTCCTACACTCCGCCAGCGCCAATGTCAATGCCTGGCTTGAATCCGCCGCAACCTCAGCCGCCAACCCCACGGCAAGCGCTTTTTCAACCAATATTTGAGGCATTGTTGCGCGTGGATGATGCGAGCGCGTCATAATCACACGTTCACAGAGCGGTTGCAACTCGCGCAACATTCCTTCGATATCTTTATCAGAGGATGCGCCGTAGAGTACAATCCAGTGTATCCCCGGAAACCACAAGTTCAACGCTTCCACCAATTTGTGCATCGAATACGCATTATGCGCACCGTCAAGAAGCAACAATGGAGATTCACGACTCAGCACTTCCATTCGCCCCGGCCAAACGACAGTACGCAGTGCCTGGTGTAGTGCATCAGGATGTGCCCAGGTATGCCCACTTTCATAGAGGATTGCGCAGGCGGCGATAGCCAGCGCGGCGTTCTCTTGCTGGAAATCGCCCAAGAGCGAGAGATCATATTTACCGGCAAAAGAGGCAGAGGAGCTGGAGAGCAAGGGAGCAGGGGCAATGTTTTCATATAGATGTGGCGATTCCCCAACACATTTCACCAACAACGACTGCCCATTAAGTGTGCGTGACTGCGCCTCCCACTGCCACTCACGGGACAAAAGCGTAAAGGGAGCATTGCGCTCGGCAGCAATAGCTTCCAAAGTAGCAACCGCCTCCGGCGACTGCGGCGCCGAGAGTACCGGCACACCAGCTTTGATAATGCCCCCTTTCTCCCGCGCAATATCGGCCAATGTATTGCCCAATAACTGGGTGTGTTCCATACTCAACGAAGTAATAATACTGATTTCAGGAATAATAACATTCGTCGCATCCAGCCGTCCTCCCAACCCAACCTCGGCTACCACAATATCCACCTGCTGCCGCGCAAAATACAGAAATCCAATAGCCGTTGTCACCTCGAAAGTAGTTACTCCGGGAACCTCTGCCGCCACCGGCTTCACCTCTTCAACCAACGCGGTCAGAGCATCGCGGGTAATCAACTCGCGATTAATCTGCATCCGCTCGCGGTATGTATGTAGATGTGGCGAGATATACAATCCTGTGCGCAACCCGCCGGCCTGCGCACACGCAGCCAACATTGCCGCCACCGACCCCTTACCTTTCGTCCCGGCGATATGTAATGTTGGATAAGCCCGGTGTGGATTCCCTAGCTTATCCAACAACGACTGCACTCGCTCCAATTTAAATACCCTGGGCGAGTAAACCTCCACGCGGCGCTTCTCATAATCTATCAGACTGTATAAATAACGTAACGCATCGTGATATCGGGTCATTTACACCTCATAACTACATATCCAATTATATTTACAATAATTTCGATCTACTGAGTATGGACACTAGGCAGAATCTTCAGAATCGTCATTTAGGATCTTGACAAAAGCACTGATTTCGAAAGTATATTATATCTAATTTTTCGTTACTTAACAGTTTGTACGGCACGTGAGTGTTCAAAACCTGGGAAAGGAAGGCGGAGAAAGGCCAGCTAGGCAAGGGGGTATTGGGAAGTTAGAGAATGAGCGGTTAGGCGAATAATTCGCTCATATCGTAGTAACCTTCAGCGGCGCCCATGCGGGCAGTTAGCGTAACAACATTTTTGATAGAAGCTTCTCGTTTGTAGCCGCGCATCAAGCGATAGCGTTCTTTGATCCACCAGCCAATCAAGCGTTCGGCGGCATTGTTGGTGCCATCCAAGTCGTCACGCCGCTGATCCACGGTCAAACAGCGCCAGCGGTCCCAGAGGCGGGTGATCAACATCCGCATGCGATACCAGACACTATACCGTTCTCCCGGCGGGGGCTTAGGTACCCCTTTGTAGCGGTCATACAACTGTTCCAATTGCGTTTCCCCATCGGGCGGGCGGTGGCGCACCAAATCCCGCAGTTGGTCCAAGTCGTCGGTTAACTGTTCCGGGGTGAGGTCGCTCTCTGCGGGTGGGTCTGCGGCGTGGGTTACCTGTTCCGCCAGGGCATCCGCTAAATCTTCCACGTTTTCCTTCACATGGTGGCGACACAGTTGATGCTCCAAGCCCGTTTCATCTACTACCTCTTGATAGGCACCGTGGTCGTCACTCACCAAGACTTCCGCGGCCACGCTTTCTGCCACCGTTTTGATCACCTCAATGATTTCCGTACTACTTTCACTCACAATAATTTCCAAGCCTAGCAATTCCCCTGTCGCATCATCCACCACCACTTCGATCCCAACCGTCTCGCCTTGCACCCGCACAGACGTCGCATCCGCCCCAATTACCGCCCGTTTGCCCCCCTGCTGCACCGTGTGGCGTTGCCGCTGCCGCGCTTCTTCCCCCGAGGCTTGGACATTATTGTAGACCGTCGTTTTGCCGATGCCACACCCTAATGCGCCCGTGAAGTCTTCCACCCCGCCGTAACTTACCCCCAACACATACAAGAACACGCTCATGCCTTTCAAGCGGTCACTTTGTGGCCCGGGCCCCACGCCCCGCGGATATACCCGGAAGCTCCGCCCACAGCGGATACACTTATACCGATAGCTCACCACTTCATCATACTTCGGATCGCGCAACGGCTTCCATTCCCCGCGCACTCCATGCGGTTTGAAGTACTTTCCGCCACACCCATACGGACACTCTTCCGGCATGTCATACACATCGGGTTCCACTTTCGGTAAGATTACTTTTAGGCGCATGCTTCCCTCCGCTCCCTAGTGTACCTCCTTTCCCACAGTTTGAACAGTCACAGT
>JAFGFI010000488.1 GCA_016931185.1 Anaerolineae bacterium | reverse complement strand
GTGCAATGTGACCTGGAATCCATTACGATAGTTCGGCTGTCCCATTGCCTGCAATCGGTGGGCCATCCGTTCGGCATAGCAATGCTTACACCCGGCACTGATTTTGGTGCAACCCGTGACCGGATTCCAGGTGGATTCCGTCCACTCAATATGTGATTTTGTGCTCATTGTATCTTTTTCCCTTTTCAATAAACTAGTCTATTATCCATATAATAGCACGTAAGTTCTAATTTTTCAAGAGTTCTTATGGTTAGAACAAGCGTTGTTGTCCATATACGTTACGTTTTGTAACTTCGTGCCAGAATTTTTTCCCTAAATCACTTTTGCTGGCATAAACCAAGTAATATAAAGGGGCATTTTTAGTGTTTCTCATCAAGGGGAGTCGTCCTACTTCGTCTTTACCTTTATAGCCTAAATTGTAAAGATTTCGTTGATACAGATTTAGTAGTTCTCCATACGCTCTTGAGTTATCTTGACTTTGTTTGTAAATATTTCGCCAATCTCGACAACCAAAGAATCGATCAATAGAAGTTTCATTGGGATCTTCGATAGCAATGGGCATATATCTTTGTAAACCCATTTGAGAGTAATGAATAACAAGATCTGTGCGAAGTTGTGCTAACGTTTCTACAGTTTCCCAATCTAATTCTAAGCCTTCTGGATCAAGAAAAGCTAAATTGAGACAAGGCCATAAGTCTTCTATATAGCGTTTGTTTATACGTTGGATTTCTTCGGTTATACAGTGAACGGCCTCGTTACAATCTTTTCGAAAATATTGAATACGGTCGGCGTAAGGTGACTGTGAGCAACGTTGCTGAAGTGCTTGTATGTTATCGGGATCTAGGTCTATAAAGAAGTAATGATCAAAAGCTTTTTTTCTTGTTAATGCTAACAATGGTGATCCCAATTGCACATTATTGTTGTTTTCATGTTGGCACTTTCCCGGTCCGGCGAATAAGTCTATGTAGTTCAATGCTCGCCATTTTTTGTTCCGCATTGCTGTTGTGAACATATCAAGATAACGTTCCAAGTAATCCAGCTTTTCAGCCGCCCAGTCTTTCATTGGCCGCATTAACAGACCGTCGTCTTGCGCTTCGAGGTATGGCTTGTCCAAATCTAGTCTCCTTATAAATGTGTTGGGTTTAAAAGGATAATGGATAAAGTGATGAAAGTGTATCTTGTCCTTATTTTATGATTTTGTTTAAAATAAGCAAATATTATAGACTTAATAAGATTTGCTTATGTGAGCAGAACAAGATGTAACAGAGGATTTCTTAAAATTGATGGTAAGCTGTTTATCTAATCTCTCTGCAATACTCTGGAGTTGCTCAAGTTCTGGCTCCCATATGGTAGAAGAAGGGTGAAATATATCGAAATCTTCTGGCTTCTCTCCACGATCTGTGGCCCAATAAGTTCCTATCTGTTTTCTAACGTCATAGAATAGTAACCTTCCAGTCTCTGGATGATGAATACGATAATAGTCTAGGTCTTCGGTTTGCATCCATAGCCCCAGGATGGTGAAAGCGATGTCTTTACTTGTTAAAGCGTCAGGTGCGTGGATCGTCAAGCAGTTTACTCGTTGCGCTCGTTGCCAGACCTTAACCAGTTCAAAGGTACATCTTAATCGGGGATAGCCGTAGGTGGCTTCGATGGTGAGTAAAAGGCTGTCCCGCGTCTCGAATTTGGTCAAGATAGCTAATTCATTCACAATGGCGGTGGGGCGCGGCGGATCGTAGAGCATCACATTGGCGACGGTGCGCCAGGTGATTTCCAGGGTGTCTGATGTGATTGCAAAGGGTGGGTTCAACAGCCAGTCGCGCCAAAAATCCCGCAAAGCGAAGCGTAAGTCCTGCCAACCCTTTTGGTGCGTTAGGTAGGCCGCGTCATACAGGGCAGCGAGCATCGTGGCCTCAGCGTATTCCTGGCGCAGCCATTCCAGAACTTGGGTTTGCTGCTCCGGGGTAAGTGCCTGGAAGTAGCCGGCGCGTCCGGTATCCCCCCAGAAGAAATGCCACATCATCAGGAAGGATTCCAACACGAATTCGTGTTCTACCCAGTCCTTCGCCAGGAGCCGCCACAGGACGTGGGAGAAGATGATGTAGTTGTGGACGACCACTTCAAAACCGGCAATTTCAAGGAAGTCCGCACTGCGCAAGCCTCGCAAGTAGCGGCGGATGAAGTTTTTGAGGATGGTGCGGATTCTCTGAGTGTTGGTCTGACGACGGCGCTGTTTTTTGTCATCATCTTCTGTCTCATCTGCTAAATCCGCAAGGGCTGCGCCGATGATGTGGGCCGTAGCCGCTGTGTCCATCAATCCACGGAAATGATCGGTGATCGCGCTCAGGATAATCTGCAAGCGGGTGCGCGCATAGCCGACGCCGCTCACCCTGGCCTTGAGGTATTGTTGAATTTTGGGGTGTTGGCGCAGCGCTGCGTAGTCAATCTCGTCGTAGCGGATGCGCAGCGCCGCATCGTCGCCATCCTCCGACGCCGGCGGCAATCGCTTGCCCGCCAGTTGCCACACGCTGCGGCGATCAATAAGCAAGGCGGCGTCCAGTTCCCCCAGCAAACGCTCGAATTCCTCGTCATCCAGGTCTAAATCGCCGATGCGGGGAAGTGTGTCTTGCGTGTCGGTCAGTTCCAGTTCTCTATCCAGAGCGACAAGGTTGCAGACAAAAATCGGGTTGGAGGCCACATCCTCCCAGACCAACGTCACCGGCACCGGGCGATTTAAGTAGTTCAGGGCGTCATCGGGCAGCGATATCTCAAGTTGATGGGCATCACGCTGCCGCACGTCCAACGCGAACATCATTCCGGCGATGCACAACTTCGCGTCTTGCAGGTCAGGCAAAGGTCCCTGGTAACGCAGGATGAGCCGAGCTGCGCGCCACTCGCCGCCGGTCAGACGCCACGGGGCTTCCGGGTATTCTGCGGGAACGCTTGGCATCTGGTAAGTCAGGTCGAGAGCTTCAATCTGCAACTCTGGCTGGATATCCAGCGCGTTGATCAGCGCATCAAAAGCATCCCGTGTGCCGGTCAACAAGTTTGCGACTTCGACATTGCCTTGGGGCACGGTGCGTAGCATAGCGACCTGCGAGAGGTTGGGCGATCCTTGCAGACATATGGCGCGATCCGCCAGTTTGAATAGATAGAGTTTGGCGTGGATGTAGGGCGTGTTGCTGCTCTTGGTAAAGGCGCATACTCGGCAACGTCCGGGGAAACGCGCCAACACGGCTTGCAACGCTACCGGGTCTACCGAGGTAGAAGCGGTTTGCATCAACAGCGTGGTCTGGCGCGGGTTGAAGGCCGTGAGCAATTGCTCCAACGCTACTGCGTCCCGATCGTAGAACGGTGCAAGCACCCACAGTTCCTCTACAGGCACATCATCAATGAGCGCGCGCAGTTGGTTGAGGAAACTATGATGCAGGTTATGGCGGACGGGCTGCCAGGCGTTGACCGGCGCTTTGAACAGCCAGGGTGTCTGCTCCCATATATGCCGGATGCGTTTTACCACCGTTCCGGTGATGTAGTGGTTGGCGATGAGGGTATCTACTAGTTCCCGTACTGCGAGGAAGGCGTTGAGCATATCGGGTGCATTCTCGGTGTAGGCATACTGGGTGAACAATTCCCCACCGGAAGCGTAGCCTTGCCAGCCCAGGTTGCCGCTACCCACCAACAGTCGTCCATGCTCTGGGTTGACGAGCAAAATGGCTTTGGCGTGGGCGGCGCGCGGCGTGAGGATACCTTCGGCGATGTAACGCTGGTTGAGATGCCTCACAAGTCCCCCGTGCGCGTAGACGGCGCAGGCTTCCAGGTATTGTCGTCCATCTGCCAGGATGATTTTGTGGCGACAGCGGGCCGCAAACTGCTGCCAGAGGGCGTTCTCGAAAAAGGGCAAATCCGCGCCGTAGGTCAGGATGAGGGCGTGATCCCAGTGGCCTTTGAATTGTACCGGCACAGCCAGGTCACTCACGCCAAGTCTCCTTCCGCCAACAGTCGTTGGCCGGTTGGGGTAAGCGGATGGGCTGGTTGCCGGAAATCACCGCACAATCCTAATTCATACACGGTGGTGCTCAGCGCACGAAAGCGGGAGTCCATAAAACCCAGGGAGTTTTGCAGGGCGAAGAAGCGCAGGCGGTTGCCCTCGCGTTGGAAACGAAGCGTGTTATCCGGTAGCTTGCCAGTGGCAACGAGTCGGTGTTGCAGGATGACGTAATCGGCATAGAGCCAGCGCGCGCACTCGCCAAGCGTCAACGGGGTGTTTTGCAGCCGGCGG
>JAFGFI010000487.1 GCA_016931185.1 Anaerolineae bacterium | reverse complement strand
GCGTGTTCCTGTAGCCTGGTGGTTGACCGCCAGGCATTGATCGCAATGCCCCATTACCGGATTATTTTCTTAACTTTCATTAGCCGCACAATCCGGCGCAAAGTGTAACTTTTGAAGTAGATACGTTACCCTAATAAAAAGTGTCCGGTAGCTAGATTTCGATCTACTGAGACCACAAAAGTCTCAGTAGACACCTGCATTTGCCACGTTTTTAGTCCAACGTGGCACTTGGTGCATCAGATACCTCGTGAGACTATTGTAGTCCGGCTCACATTGAAGTTTTAGCGTGTGTTTAGGATAGTTACGGCAGTGTGCGCAACAACGTATGGCGCAGGATCATTTCTATCCACAACAACCCCAACGCGGGGAATAACACCCACGCGGCGAGCTCCTTGTAGCGCGTGAATTTCTGGACTTCGACTTCGGATTTTTCCAACTGATTGATCTGCTCGTAAATATCGCGTAGCCCTTCCATGTTTGTAGCACGGAAGTAGAGAGCATCGGTCGCATTGGCAATAGCCTGGAGCGTTTCTTCATCTAACTCACTCTCTACCATCTGTGTCCTGCGCCCGAAAATGGTATCCACCGGGAAGGGAACCTGCCCAGGGCGACCCATCCCAATCGTATACACTTTGATATCCAGCGCATTGGCCGCCTGCGCGGCGGTCAACGGGTCAATTTGGCCTTTGTTGTTTACTCCATCCGTAAGCAAAATGATCACGCGGCTTTTCGCATCACTCTCCTGGAGCATCGCGGCAGCCTGTGCCAGCCCCATCCCGATAGCCGTGCCATCGGCAGCGTTTTTGTCCAGTCCCATATTCTGCGCCAAGTCCACATCATTTAACAAACGCCGCAATACATCATAGTCAAACGTCGGCGGGCATTGGCTGAAGGCTTCACCGGCGAAGACCACAATACCAATGCGGTCATACTCCCGCTCGTGGATAAATTCATCAATAACCTGCTTGGCCGCTTCGAGGCGGTTCTGCGGCTCAAAATCCAAAGCCGCCATGCTGCCGGAGATATCCACCGCCAACACAATATCCACACCCTGACCCCGAATCACCTCCCGTTCGCGGCTGGCCTGTGGACGAGCCGCCGCCACGATGAGCAGTGTGAGTGTGAACAGCCGCAGTACCGTGGGTAACCAACGCAGCCACACTTTAGGCGAACGTGGCAAGTCATGCACCAAGCGCAGGTCGGAATATTGCATCGTCACCGGTTGCTCGCGCCGCCATAGCCACGCGATCAGCACCGGAAGTGCCAACAAAGCTAAGAAAACCCAGGGATTTGCAAAGTGTAACATGTTCTTATTTCGGATTCTCGTGATTCGGTGTGACCAACGGTTGCCGCCGCGATTCGTGATCCGTGATTCGTGATTCGTAATCCGTAATTCGCCGGCTCGTTGATTTGCTGTCTCGTTCTTCTTCCGCTCCTTCGCTCCCCCGCTCTCCTACACCCTTGCGCCCTTGCTCTTCTGCCTCCTCGCCGCGTTCAGGCTTGGTTACATCTACAATGTGACGTGCCTGGGTGAGAAGGCGATATGCCGCTTCCGTTGTAGGGACAAACTTGGCAAATTTGATCAGATCGGCTTCCTCAAGGCTTTCGCGCAATAAGGGGAAGGCATCTCCTGGCAATTTCCTCCGGCGCAGAACTAACAGCAACTCATACGTAGTGCGATCTAACGCGGGGATCGCGTAGATACCTTCCAGGTATGCGCGGACACATTCTATAACCTGTGAGTAATGGTCTTTGAATGCGCCCTGTTGTGGCAAATTCAGGGTCTCAATCTGGCTTAATCGTTCGTAGGCGATCTCCTCTGGGAAACGATTATCTATCGGTGCTGCGATTGCTTCTGTTGCTTTGGACTTGCGCCGCGGCAACTTTTGCCAGAGCCAACGTCCGGCTAGATATAGCAATGGTGCGGCTACAATACCGGCGAGAATCCACGGCCACAAAGGTGGGCGCGGCAATGTTGCCTGGGCTTTGAGATCTTGCTTTTCGATCTGCCCATCAGTTCCCGGCTCTACACCCACCAACACACTGGCGATATTCACGGACAAAGGATTGACCTTCACCTCCTGTATCTCTCCGTCCGTATCCTTATATTGAAGGGTTAACGCAGGGGTTTCATGTCCCCCTGGCGACCAAAGCACGGTGGTTATCGCCAGGATCGAGATAGTTTTTTCCTCTTCGGTTGTGACTACCGGGACATCCTGTTTCAAGATTTCAAAATCCCCCCATTGCGCTGGGAATTCTGGCCAAACGATCTCCGTGCCGGCAGGCGCAATCACACGCAGCCGCAAAGGAACCGAATCGCCCACCGTCCAACCTGCTTCCGGCGGCACATCACTTTCCCAGAGGGAAATAACATCCGATTGAGCTATAACAGGGAGGGGTAGAGGAAGGAAGAAGAGAGAGAGAAGAAAAACGTGAAATATGAAACGTGAAACGTGGAGCGTGAAACGTAAAGAATGAGGAGCGGGTTGCAATTGGCAATTTGCCGATTTACCCATTCGCCAATTTGTCGACTTGCCGGTTCGCATCATCGCCTCCACCGGCGGGCACGGTTTTTGAAGAAGGTGAGAAGAGGTTCGACATAATCGTCACCAACGGTCACGTCAATGTGATCTATCTGGGCACGGGTGAAGGCCGCATCTCGCGCCGTGATGCGAGTCTCGGCTTGCTGCGCAAACGCTGCGCGCCACGCGGCATTGCCACTATCTACCCAGACCCGCGCACCCGTCTCCGCATCCTCCAAGGCTATCAAGCCCACGTTTGGCCACACGGTTTCCCGGGGATCGGTAATACTGACCCCAACAAGATCGTGGCGGCGATTGGTGATCAACAACGCCCGATCTATGGCAGCGCGGGTTCCTGGCTGTTCATAGGGCAACAAGAAATCGGAGATGAGAAAGACGATAGCGCGTCGTTTGAGCGTGTGGTTGAGGCGATCCAGGGCCAACACAAGATTTGTTCCTCGACCTTCCGGCTCAAAGGCTAACAAATCGCGGATCAGGCGCAGAACGTGCTTTCGTCCCTTGCGTGGCGTGATATACAGTTCGGCCTGGTCTGTAAATGCCAACAATCCTACCTTGTCGTTGTTGGTAATCGCGGAGAAAGCTAAGACGGCCCCTAACTCAGCAGCTAACGCGCGTTTAAATCGCTCGCGCGTGCCGAAGACGCCCGACGCGCTGGCATCCACCGCGAGCATCACCGTCAACTCACGCTCCTCGACGTAGCGTTTCACGTAGGGATCACCCATCCGGGCTGTTACGTTCCAATCAATTGCGCGCACCTCGTCACCAGGTTGGTACGCGCGCACCTCATCGAATTCCATCCCGCGCCCCTTGAAGATAGCGTGATACTCCCCGGCAAAGCTATCATTTACCAGGTGGCGCGTGCGAATCTCAATGCGGCGAATCGTTTTAATTAACTCGGCTGTAAGCATAGGTTTGAATAGCAAATTGCGAATTACAGATTACGTTTTACGTTACGGAACCTCAACATGATCCAGAATCTGCTGTACAATGTCCGTTGAGGTAACGTCCTCGGCTTCCGCTTCATAGGTCACAATAACGCGATGTTGCAGGATGTCTACTGCAATCTGCTTGATATCTTCAGGGATAACATAGCCCCGGCCTTGCAAGAAAGCGTGAGCCTTAGCGGCCTGGATCAAGTAGATGGTCGCCCGCGGAGACGCCCCGAAATCAATGAGCGGTTTAAGTGCCGCCAAGCCGTGATTCGCCGGCTCGCGAGTTGCAAAAATAAGGTCCAGCACATATTCCTGGATCTTGGTATCCACGTAAATACCGCGTGTCACCTCACGGGCGTGAAGAATCTGCGCGGGCGTGACAACGGGTTTGACGGGGAGCAGGGGCGCGCCTGTCATCCGCTGCAAAACTAACCGTTCTTCATCGCGGCTTGGATAGGTGATAATCACCTTGAGCATAAACCGATCCACTTGCGCCTCCGGCAGTGGATACGTTCCTTCTTGCTCAATAGGATTTTGCGTTGCCAATACCAGGAACGGTTCTTCTAACTTGTAGGAAGTATCGCCAATGGTCACCTGCCGTTCCTGCATGGCTTCCAATAGCGCGCTCTGCACTTTGGCGGGCGCGCGGTTGACCTCGTCGGCCAGGATCAAATTGGCGAACACCGGGCCTTTGCGCGGTGCAAACTCCCCTGTGCGCGGGTTGTAGATTTGCGTGCCAATCAGATCGGCGGGCAGTAAATCGGGCGTAAACTGGATGCGCTGGAAACTGGCCTGGATCGCATCCGATAACGTGCTGACCGACAGAGTCTTTGCCAACCCCGGCACACCTTCAATCAAGATATGCCCATCGGCCAACAGCCCGATCAGCAACCGCTGAATCAAACGCTCCTGTCCGACAATCACCTTACCGATTTCGGCCAATAAATCCTGGACAAACACAGCCTCTTGTCTTACTTGTTCGTTAATTTCTTGAATTGTTCGTTCCATAAATTCCCTCCGTGAAACGTGAAATGGGTCACGTTTTACGTCATATATCAAAGTTTATCAATAGACCCTTCCGATACCCACCCCTGCAAGTCCCCTGGTAGTGCGATACGTACCCAGGTTTCGCGCTGTTCTACGACATGAACTTCTGCCCCGGCATGCAGGGTGAACTCGTTCAGGTAATCGTCGCCTGGCCCGCTGCGGACTTCCGCGCTTTCTGCTACAATGACGGCGGGAACGGTGTCACGCGCCTCCAGCACCCGGATGCCGACCGAGAGCACGCTCAACAGCCACACTACCGCGCAAGCTATAACGATATATCGTAAAACGCTCCGTCCGCGCGGCCATAAAAGTGCAGTGAAGAGTACTCCACAGAGCAGAATCCATAGTCCCAATGCAATGCCCGCTGCTTCGTTTACGGTTGTCCACCCGATCAGTGCGTCTGTGATGAATGTTGCCAGGCCATCGCCTCCCCCGGCATCCAGTTGATCCTGGGTCTGCGCGCGGGCCAGTTGTAGATTATCGGCGACATCCGGGTCACGGGGTAACAATTGCTCTGCGCGGCGATAGTTGAGAATCGCCCGGCCCAAATCCCCATTTTTGAAATAGGCATTGCCCAGGTTATAGTACAGTGTCCCATCCTCTACCCCGGACTCTACCAGGGATTGGTATGCAGCGATAGCCTGAGCGTATTCCCCGGCTTCATAAAACTGGTTTCCCTCTGCTAACGGTGCGCCAGAGATGGTAGGGGGCGCGCAGGAGACCAGGATAAGAAGAAGCGTAAAACATAAAACGTAAAGCAACTTATAGTTGCCGGTGATACGTGATACGTGATGCATGATGCATGATGCGTAATTCGATGCAACCTGGGGTTGCCTTCGTAATACGTAATGCGTTGATTCGCTGATACGTTGATGTGTCACGCTAACTGCTCCTCTAACGTGGTGATAAGGGCCTCCGCTTCGTCCACAAGGGCTTCGGCGTTGCGACCTGCAGCCACGGGGGCAAAACGGCCAGAGTCGGCCCAGTCGAAAGCGGTCAGCAAACGTTCTGTTAAGGCCTCGTCAATTTGCTGCATGGCTAAGGTGCGCCGAATCGTATCACGGGTAAGGCCCGCCGAAGAGAGATTGAATTTATCGCCCAGATAGTGGGTCAGGGCCTGGGATACGGCGGCATAGACGGCGTTTTCATCCTGGGCCAGGAGTTTACGCGCTGTAGCCAGTCGTTTGCGTGTCAGCCGCCGGGCGCGTTGGCGACGCGCGTAAGCTACGTTGTGTGTGAGCGTATGCTGCCGCTGCTGCCAGACCCACGCGCCAACCACGGCCCATAGTGGAACGGCCCAGCCTACCCAATAGAGCGGGCGGGAAAGCAAGGGCGCGCGCGCAGTAGTTAATGCCGAGGGAGCAGCCTTGATATGTCGGATATCGCTTCCCAGCACTACGACTTCTTGTTTACCATTGGTAATCATAACCGGCCCGGGAGCCTCTTCCGCTCCACGCGCGACGGCGACAGTAATGGGCAACGTCTCCGCTGTGTGATATGCCCCATCCGCCGGATCAAAATAGGCTAATGTAAACGCGGGAATGGTGAGAGTCCCCTCAACGGTGGGAACCAGCAATCGCTCAAATACCTTTTCCCCTTGTATCAGGTCACCTTGCTGGCTTGTATTGGTCGAGACCTGCGCCTCGTACACGCGCCAGCCGGGCAATGAGGTTTCGCTGCCATCGACAGGATCCGGGACCGCGTTAATATTGCCTGTGCCACGGGCGCGCACGAAAAGTGTAACTGGCTCATTTACGCGGGATTCGGCGGGTTCTACCCAGGCCTCAAGTTCCAGTTGTCCTACTACGGCAAGGTTCAGAGACCTTGCTTGAAAATCAACAGGCATGTCGGGTAAAGCATGCACATTCACTGCAACACTGTTAGTCTCCAATGAGAATCCGCGATTGAAAAAGTCACCTGGCACGGATAGGATGGATGGTGCGAGTGTCACTTCGCCAGCATTGGTCGGGAATAGCGCGCGGCGCACTTCTGTCACCAGGTATTGCCGGCCGGCGACGGTTTGTTGATATTCCTTGTTAGGTGTCAGATCATATCCCAAAAATCCGGTGAACTCCGGCCAATTCAATGTCGGGCGACTGGAAAAGTTCGCCGCCTGGTAAAGCCGGAACGTATAAGTGATTTGTTCTCCCACGAAAGGAGCAGGATTATCCACCTCGGCCTCAACGTAGAAGCTCTGTCCACTCAATTCACTTGGGGTTGCCGCAGCAGCAGGTTCATCACCGCTCCCCGGCTGTTGGGGTTGTGGCGCTGCCCCCTGTGTCACCTCTATTGCGATGGGATCGGTCTGATAAGTTTGATCCCCGATCTGAATCGGAATGGCGGGAATCGTTAATGTGCCGATTTGTGTAGGTTGCAGACGGTAAATAAAATTCATCTGCGAGGACGTTTTACCGTTAATCATACTGAACTGGCTGGATTGGCTCGTCCCTACCACTGCAAAGCCTTGCAGGGCGGGCAGTTGTGGCGTGCCAGAGCTGCGGAAGGTGCCGGCCAGGGTTAACTGCAACGTGATCATATCATCCGTACTGGCTTGTGTCCGATCCACACTCGCAGTAAACGTAATGTCGGATTGGGCAAGTGTAGGCACGGTTTGCATCAGGAGCAGGCAGAGCAGAGGGATAAGACGTAAAATGCGAAACGCGATTCGCAATTCGTAATTCGCGATTCGCAATTCGCAATTTGCAATTCGTAATTCGTAATTCGTAATTCGTAATTCGCAATTCACCATTCTAATCTCTATGCTCTTACCAGTCTTCTTCTGGTGGTTCTCCCGATGAAACGTGAACTTCCTGCAAGTGTTCCTGTAACGTCTCACTTTCGTTAAGTAAGGCTTGCAATAATTGCATCGCCTGGGCCTCTGTCATCCCCGTCTGTTGCTGTTCACCCTCACCTGAAGGCTCCGGAGTGGCATCTGTATTTCCTGCCTGGGAATCTGAGGATTCGGCATCAGGGGTGGCCTGTGCCTGCTCCTCTTGTTGTTGCTGTTCTTCCGGCTGTGATTCTTGCTCCTGCGATTTCCGCTCCTCAGACTCTTGATTTTCGGAGTTCTGTTGTGCCGTATCTTGATTTTCCTGCGCCTGCTGTTGTTGATTTTGTAACTTCTGGGCTGCCAGTTCCAGGTTATGTTTGGCGTCATTATCCTCCGGTTGGAGCCGCAAGGAGGCTTTATACGCCTCTACCGCCTCGGTCCACTGTTGCGCATCAAAATAAGCGTTACCTAAATTATACCAAGCCTGGGCTGCCAATGCCGGATCGGCAGTCTTGAGGGCTTGCTCCGTCTGTGCTAACGCTGCCTCCACGTTCTGTTGCCGGTTATACGTATTCGCGGCGTTATAATACGGCTCTGCCCGATCCGGTTCTGCGACCTGCGCACGGCTGTAAGCTTCCAAAGCTTCATCATAGGTCGCCGCCTCAAATTTCTCATTGCCCTCTTCATTATATTTGACCACTTCGGAGGCGCAGGAGGTTAAAAAGAGTAAGGTCAGAATGAGAATCAGCGCCATCCGTAATCCGTAATTCGTCATTCGTAATCCGCTATTTCGCTTCATCGCTGCTGCTTCCTCTCTCCCAATACCGTGTCTGCCGTCAGCGCGATCAGGGCTGCGCCAGCAAACCAGGCGAAGCGTTCGACACCCTGCGTCTCGAATTGGCCTTCCTCCTCGCTCTCACCGGTGGCGAGCATATCAATGGCATTGATAATTTGGGTGACCTCCTCGCCCGTCGCGCTGGCCCGGAAATAGTAACCGTCGGTCGCAGTGGCAACACGTTGCAGGATGACCTCGTCTAA
This sequence comes from Anaerolineae bacterium, assembly GCA_016931185.1. Classification (GTDB taxonomy): domain Bacteria; phylum Chloroflexota; class Anaerolineae; order B4-G1; family SLSP01; genus JAFGFI01. The sequence continues at coordinate 2,248 of JAFGFI010000487.1, read as the reverse complement.
CTTTGAAAGCACCGTTTCCCCCTGCGCATCCTGCTTATATTCAACCACGTTTCCCTGACTATCGCGGATCGGGATCGGTTCCCCCGTGGGAGAACCAAACCCAATCGCGTGAATGATGACCCCTTGTTCCGCCGCTTCCTGGGCCACAGCAAGCGGGTCACCCTCGTGCCCTTCTCCGTCGGTCAACAGTAAAATGACCCGGCTGGTTGCGTGTTCTTCCGGGAAACCGTTAAGTGCCACGCGAATGGCTTCTTCAAGCGCGGTACCGGGTCGGGAAATTGAATCCGGACCCGTACTGTACAGAAAAGAACGCGCGGTGTAGAAGTCGGCCGTCAACGGGAACTGCACAAACGCCGCGCCGGAGAAGATAACCAGCCCGACCTCATTGCCGCCTAACCGGTCCATTAACTCCTCAACGGTAAGCTTAGCACGAGTCAGACGGTTGGGTTTAATGTCCTCTGCTAACATGCTGGAGGATACATCCAATACTACGATGACCTCAACGCCCTGCTGTACGTTGACCGTTACCTGCGTTCCCCAACGGGGGCGCGCCAGCGCTACGGCCAGCGATACCAGTGACATACAAACCAGCACCGCTTTCCAACGGCGTTTGCGCTGGCTGATATTGGCGCTTAACATTGCAATGAGCGTGGGTTCCCCCAATCGCGCCAACGCCCATCGTCGCTGCCGGTCTGCCCAAAGCAGGAAGACAATGGCAACCGGAACCAGTATCAGCAAATACAAGTAATTTGGTTTTGCGAAATCCATCTCAACCTAGTTTTATACTACGGTCACAGAGCATGTCAACCCGGATCGAACTTAAATAACCAGGTGACAAGGTGACAGGGTAATGTGACAGTTTAAACTTTATACGTTTTTTACTGGTAAGTCTTTAAGAAATATGAGCAAAAACCTTAAGAGAACTTTAAGAACTTGCCACATTTATCAAACACCGTTATACTCACTTTATCGGTAACGAGTGATTAATGACTGGTGATTACGAATTACATTTCACGCATCACGAAGGAGTATCTATGACATTACCTCAAATTTCATTACAAGAAATGCTTGATTTTCTTACCGGTTTGCTCAATACCCCAAGTCCTACGGGGGATACTGAGCAGGCGATGATGTATGTCATACAGGCAGTCGCGGAGCTGCCCGTGACCGTTGGCCGCACACGGAAGGGCGGGTTGGTGTTAACCTGGGAGACCGGCACGGACATTATCCATCCACTACATCCGCGCGCACTCACCGCGCACATCGATACGTTAGGTGCGATGGTGCGGGCTATCAAGGAGAATGGTCGGCTGGAACTAACATCCCTGGGCGGCTACGACTGGCATTCTATTGAGACCGAGGGATGTACGGTAGTCGCCGCGAACGGGCAGACCTACCGGGGGAATATTTTACCCATCAAGGCTTCCGTCCATATCTACGGTGGCGAAGCCCGCGAGTTGGAGCGCAAAGTTGAAAATTACGAGGTGCGGTTGGATGCCCGGACCTGTGATTGCCAGGAGACCGAGGATCTAGGGATTAACGTGGGGGATTTTGTCTACCTGGACCCGCGTGTAGAAGTGAACGCCGGCTTTGTGCGCTCGCGCTACCTGGATGATAAGGCGGGCGTGGCCTGCATCTACGGCGCGCTGCTCGCGCTGCACCGGGCGGGATTGTCACCCCGCTACCGGACGACGGTGCTTGTCTCCAACTACGAGGAAGTGGGTCATGGCGCGTCGGTGGGAATTCCCGACGACGTAGAGGAACTGGTCGCCGTGGATATGGCGGCGGCGGGCGGGCCGCAAAATTCAGATGAGTTTAGTGTGGGCATTTGCGCTAAAGACTCAGGCGGTCCCTATCACCTGGAACTGCGGCGGCGATTGGAAACCTTATGCCAGGAATATGATATCCCTTACAAAACGGATATTTATCCCTACTATGGCTCCGACGGCGAAGCTGCCTGGCACGCGGGCGCGGATTTAAAAGTGGCTCTCATTGGTCCTGGGGTAGATGCTTCTCATTCTTACGAACGAACGCACAGCGAGTCATTGGTGGCGACAACGAAGCTTATTTTAGCGTATTTGCTGAGCGAATAACCCATAATGCCAAAATGTTTGCCGGGGCTAGTCTCCCACGATCTGTGCAATCAAAATCCTTATCAAAACTTTTCTACCGTACATTAACAGCGCAGCGAGAAGGTTGAAACCAGAACAAGACCGGGCAGGGTAAGTCTTTCTTCAGACAGTATTTG
>JAFGFI010000486.1 GCA_016931185.1 Anaerolineae bacterium | reverse complement strand
TTGGAGTGCAAAAATAGATTTCCTTACACATCATTTGAAAGTTTCTCCGCGTCCTCTGCAACTCTGCGGTAAATAGGGCTTTTTTCAGGAGAGTCAAACCAGGTTTATTAGAGAGTTCACCACACGATAGGCGTGCCGCCATGCATTGCCAGGTAAGCGTTTGCCTGCGAGAAGTGCTTGCAGCCAAAGAAGCCGTTGCGGGCAGAGAGAGGAGAAGGATGGGTGGCTTCGAGGATCAGATGTTTACCGGCGTCAATCAGCGGGCGTTTGGATTGCGCGTGTCGCCCCCATAGCAAAAAGACCAGATGCTCGCGTTTTAGGCTTAACTGTATGATGACTTCATCGGTGAAAGTGTGCCATCCCAGATCCTTGTGCGAAGCCGCCTTCCCGGCCTCAACGGTGAGGGCGGCATTGAGCAAGAAGACGCCTTGTGTAGCCCAGCGTGTCAGATCGGTGGAAAAAGGCCGTACTTTGCCCTGGTATATGTCTTGGGTGATCTCTTTGAAAATATTTCTCAGCGAAGGTGGAATTCTGATACCCTCTGGCACCGAGAAGGCTAATCCTTGCGCCTGTCCGGGGCCATGATACGGGTCCTGACCCACCAGTACCACCTGTACTTTGTCGAAAGGGGTAAGTTCAAAAGCAGTAAACACCTGTTCTGGCGGCGGGTAAATGGTGATGGTAGTGCGGAGCGCGTCTACTTTTGACAACATTTCATCTACGTACCCGGAGTGCCACAAAGGAATCATATCGCGCCACGTCTTCATAGTTGCCTCCATAACGTGAGGAGTTCAGCCTCACGCTCGCGCTTCATCCCGGCGCGCCAGGCGTAGTCGGCAGAGCGTGTGTTGGCCCACGCGAGGGTGTCCCGTATCGTCTCTGCGATGGGCCGGTATTTCAATCCTGCCACGACGGCCTTGCTGCAATCAAAGGCAAAGAAACCGGTGGCATCTGGATCGGATTCGGGGATCCACAGCGGCATCTCCATCCACGGGCCGACATTGTGTTCGACCAAGAACGCATCACTCACCCAAGTCAAAGTTGCATCGCCCCGGACGACGTCCTGGCATGTGGTCAACAACTCTCCCATCGGTACAGGTTTGACCGGGCCATTGGCGTTGTAGATGCCGGTCTGTCGCGCCTCGATCATGTCCAGTGTCCATGTAGCCAGATCGCGCACATCAATGAATTGGACGGGACGTCCGGGGCGACCCGGCGCCAGGACTTCACCACCCTGCGCGATGCGATAGGGCCAATACGTGAAGCGGTCGCTGCGATCATAAGAGCCGACAATGAGGCCGGGCCGGATAATGAGTGTGCGCCCCGGCAAGGCGGCCGCGACCGTTTGCTCGCACAGGGCTTTGAGCGGACCGTAGGTTTTCTCGTCTATAACTTCTACGCTTTCATCTTCCAATATGCCCACAGGCGCGGTCTCATCAATGCCGGGGCTGCTGGCATCGGCATAAACGGAGAGAGATGAGATGAAGGTGTAATGATTGACGGTGTTTGCCAATAGGGCGGCGGACTGTTGCACGATGCGCGGTACATAGCCGCACGTATCAATGACGGCATCCCAGTGCCGTCCTGCTAATGCCCCTAGCTTACTATCCCGATCCCCAATTAACTTTTCAGCCGCCGGGAACAGATCAGGATCAGAATGTCCCCGGTTAAATAGTGTAAGCGCGTGCCCGCGTTCCAGGGCGATTTCCGCCAGACAACGCCCTAAAAAGCGCGTGCCACCTAAAATAAGAATGTGCATAAGCTCCCCCAAGGAATAATCGAAAGTCTAAAAGAAATTTTGGGGGTATTTTCGTCTTCGGGTTATGCCCGAAAACGAAAATACCCCTTTATCTGCGGGTAATAACTTGAGTTACATGACAATCTCGATGCCGAAGTGATCCAGGATACGTGTGATGGGAGTAAAGATAGTCGCGCGATCTGATCCGGCAAAGAGCAAACCCACGGCGCGTTTATCCATATCCAGGATGCCGGACCCGGAGTCGCCAGGCGCACTCATCCGCGTGGTGATGATCTGATCGGTGAAGCGCGCGTTTCGCCCACTGAAATCAATATTGACGGTGACATCAATCTGTGTAACGATGCCCTCAGTTAGCCCTGTGGTGCGTCCCATTTTTTGCACACTCTGCCCCAGCTCTGGTTCCCCTACACCGGTCAGGCGACCGATGCCGAAAATTTCCGGATCGACCAGGGTGAGATCATCTACGCGGGCCAACGCGGCATCCATCTGATTCTCTCCTGATGTAACCTGGACCGATTGCAACCGGTGACTGGAACCGGTGATGCTGGCTAATCCGTTGAGTAATTTTGCCAGGATATTGGCAATGGAACATTGTCCCGGACTTTCCCCAAAATCCAAGGACAAAAACTCGGTAAGTGTGGCGATCCGGTCATCTGCTGTCCCACCGTCTATCTCACCCGGCTGGTAGATGGCGTCCCCCGGTTTACCTTCATTGCAGTTGGCGAGGACATGGTTGTTACTGAGGATGAAGGTATCGTTGCCGCGCCGCACCAGAAAACCAAAGGTCCCGGCGGTTACATCTTCGTGCCCGATGGAAACGCCTGGATGCGCGGGACGGTAACGCAGCCGAGGGTCGGATATGTCGGGCCATTGCGCGCGTAGCCTGCCTACTTCAACAACGTCTGTTACCAGTCCATCCACAGCTTGTGGAATGATATCTTGGGATGTCAGTGCGTCTATCGTCTCCTTGCGCACAACAGAGACAATCAAGCTGAGTTCCTGTGTGAGCGTGTCTCCCCGGATTTTGTATCCTAAGCCGCAGGCTACCACATTTTTACGTTGAAAAAGATTGGGGAGGGCCTGCGCATAGATTTTTCGAGCTTGCGAAAGATATTGATTGGCCATCATACCTCCTGGAATGAACTACGAATAGCGAATTACGAATAGCGAATTACGAATAGCGAATTACGGATTCAATTTTTCATCCTACTGCTGGTGAACACACCGCGTTGATGCGTAATTCCGTATAATTCATAATTCGCCGATTCACTGTTTCCCATTGACGCTTTGCGCTTTAATTTCCCCAATCGCCTGTACCTGAACGCGCACATCTTCTAACATAGACGGAATACGTTCGTCGGGGTCGAGGGTTTCTTTGGGAACTTTGCGTGTGACATTCACAATAACGGCAGGTTCGTTGGTATAGGTACCGTGTTGCATATACAGGCCAACGCCGACACCGACAACGTTGGGCTTTTGCATCAACATCGTTTCGTAGCGTGCTTTTACGGTCTGTGCACGTAATAGTTTTTCTTTATTGATCATAACCTCCCCCTTGAAAATCGGAAATTGGCAAATTTAAAATTGACGAATTGCCCCCTCGGTAACGGTGTATTGCACCTGTTTTCATCCATTATTTTCATTCAATTGTTGGAAATGTTCCCTGCCACCAGGCGAGCAGGGCCAGCAATCCCATGCCGGTCATACAGACCCAGAAACCCCAACCAGGGTGTATAGGAAGGGCGTGGAGAGTTGAAAGCGCGGGCAGAAGCCGGGAGAAGGTGAGTGCCGCGGGGATGCCGGTGAGCGCGAGCCACGCCAGGCTAACCCAGGGATGATAGCGCCCCAATCGTGGCCCCAGCCATACGCTGACAGCAGCCCCCGCCATTGCACCTAGCCCCCACCAGAAAGGCACCCTCCAACCGGGTGCGCGCCACGCGCCGAGAATTTGTGGATAACCGGGCAGGGTCATCAATGCTAATCCCATCCCTAATAAAGCAACAGCGCCATTCAGCAATAACGCGCCATTCAGCACTAGCATGGCGTTTTTGAATGGTATGCCAGGCCGCCATTTACCAGGATGCTTCTTTGTCCTTGGAGCCTCACACCCGTTGCTTGCCGCCCATAAGGGCAGAAATACGGCCAATCCTATCAATGGCAATCGTAATGATTGCAAATTCACAATGACTGCGCCCGTCTCAATTTCTGGTAGTAGCCGCAACAGGTCGAAAAGATCATAAGCATTCCATGCCAATGCGGCTGCGCGTTGCCCTACCCAGGGGCCGAAATACCCGATGAGGGCAAGTAGCCAGGCGATAAGCGTGAGGATATGATAACCTCTGCTTATGCTCAGGTGACGTAACCGCTCTGAATTTTGATGGACATTATCGCCCGTTAGGATATTACAGTCGTTAGTCATAGCTTATTCACCTTGATCAATAGAGCTACGGTGACAGAACCGCAAAGTGATCAAAAGCCACAATAGCCATTTCTCCCTGTTCCACAGCATCGGCAAAAAGCGCGATCTGTCCTTCCGCCGGTAGCGTATCATCGGTGAGCGTAACAATCGGAGTATCATTAATTGTCAGAGAAAGGATGTCGCCATGACAATGAATCTCTATGGTATTGCTTGCTTTCCCCTTATGGATGATTTCGCTAGCCTGTGGGCCAACCAATGGGACGGCTTCCCCCTCCTCCACTTTCAGGATGAGAAAGTAACCATCGGCGCTAATGGCGGAGAGGTAATAATTCTGTTCATCCTGTTGACGACAGATCATCCCCATCCAATTGTTCATAGTTCCCTGTACATGACGTGTCTGCACTTTTAAGGTAATCAAATTGTAAGTTTTATTTGCGAGCGGCGCGTAAGCGGCAATACCGGCCCCGCGATCCTCGAGATAAAATTCCCCGTCACGGATATAGGCTGCGCTTTCTGGCGTATCAAAACGCGCCCAGGCTACATTAGGTTGTGAAAAATCATCGGTAAAGAAGTTATTGGTATTTGTTGGGGTTTGATTATTGATAGGGGAGAGGGGAAAGGTAGGCCCAGGTGTACCACATGCCGCGCACAATATAACTACAAGCAACCATTGTAGACTGTGATACCAACGGGTATATATCCTGGGCCTCAATTGATGAAGGGAAATACTTGAGATATCAGTAGGGGTCATAACTTGCTCCATATTGTCTCTGTGAATACCGGTAAAGTGACGGTGACCGTTGCACCTTTATCTTTTCCAGAGCTTTCAGCCCAAATTTGCCCTTTGTGATGGGTGATGATTTCTTTGGCCACAGAAAGCCCCAACCCCATGCCGCCATACGCCCGGCGGATACTGCCATCTACCTGGTAAAAACGCTCAAAAATGCGTTCCAGTTCTGTTTCTGGAATACCAATACCCTCATCTGTGATTTGGATGCATGCAGTTCCGCCTTCAACCCACGCGCGTATCCAGACTTTACCGTGGTCATGGTTGAATTTGATGGCGTTATCGAGAATGTAAATCAAAGCGCGTCCCAGGTATTCTGCGTCCAGCGCAACAGTAGGGAGCTGGTTAGGCAATTCCTGGACAAGTTGTATTCCCTGACGATGCGCGCGCTGCCAAACGGATTGGATAGCAGCGAGACAGACGGGCAAAAGAGGTTGGGGGAGCAGGTCTATGTGGCCGATTTGACCCTCCTGTAAAGAGGTAATAGATTCGACCAATGTGACCAGATGCGCGGTTTGTTGCTGGATGGCACTTATAATCCGTGTTAGTTTAGGATCGAGCTGGATATTCTCATTCCCAGGGGAAGCAGTTCCATTATCAGCAATCAAATCCACATAGCCTGTAATGATAGTCAGCGGTGTCCGTAATTCGTGAGAGACATTTTGAATAAATTCCGACTTCATTTTATCAAATTGTTTGAGGCGCGCATGAACTTGTTCGAGTTCCCGCAGCCGTTGCTCTACTTCCTGTACTAATAGAGTTTTTTCTAAAGCAATTGAACCCTGGACGGCCAACAGAAGCGCAGTATCTATTTCCTCCTGTGTCCAACTATGTGGCCGGGTGTCCAGGAAAATGAGCATCCCCGTTACCTGTTCTTGCATCCAGAGCGCAACATTGAGGGCCGAGGCGATATTTTCTTCCTTTGTCCACGCAAGTAAATTCGTAAAGCCCCCGGGTATAGTTTCAAACGCCAGATACCCATTTTCCCGGTATGCCGTGACTTCGTATTCCCAGTTTTCTTCCAGCAGTTGTTTCGCCCTCTCAGGAGATTGGATTCCGTATGTATAAAGAGTTTGCACCAATGTAGTATAATGCTTAAAAAGAACGATCACTCCTTTAGGTAAGGCCAGCAGTGTCAGCGCATAGTGCAGGATTAAATTGAGCACTTCATCGGGTGTGGTGTGCGTAGTGAGGATATGTTGCGAGATATCCGTGAGCGCGTTTAATTGATTGTTTTTTGAGGAGGGATTTCCCTCGGCTGTGGGAAATAGAACCATAATATTGTTGTCTCCTAATAATCCGACTCCATTTTAACACAGATTTATATGATGGATAGGAAACAGGGCTTTATTATTGGGGCGTGTTTTATCTCATCTGGACCCTCGTCACCCTGGGCCGGGAACTCATCGCCCTCCACTTCCTGGAAGCGCGCCAACTCAACCACCCCATCACCCGCTACCCCGTGCCCGGAAACAACGAAATCGCCACCAAAGGCGGCTACCCCAAATACGCCGCGGGCAAAATCCACATCATACTTCGACGGCGTCCCCGAAAACATCGGGGAATTCCAGAGTGGCGGCTACCAGGTCGTGCACAAATGACTCAAAGACCGCCGTGGCCGCACCCTCACCTTCGACGACCTCCTCCACTACCCAAAAGTCATCATCGCCCTCACCGAAACCCAGCGCCTCATGGCCGCCATCCCCACCTGGCCCTTAACACCATAGAAACCAGGTTTTTAGAAAAAAACCTGGTTTCTTCCGAAGGAACCTGACCTATACCAGAAACTACATCTCCCCCACAATTTGTCTTATACCCCCCCCTTTCCCAATATTTGACCCAACTCCCCATTGTCTCTATAATTAAAGATAACGTCACATTGCATAAGGAGGATTAATGACCACAACATCCGCAACCTTTTCTGCCCGTGCCCTGCGCGACGGCTACGCCGCCTTGAGCGGGGAAAACAACCGTGAAAAAACCACCTGTAAATCTATATGCTAAACGAAAATCGGAAACTGCGGGGTGTATTGGGTGTGTTGTTGGTCATTATGACCGGTATTTGGTTATATGTCGGGCCATTCTCCCCTGAACCCCAACTAAAATCAGACCAACTGCCCCATGCAATTTCCAATACACCCCGACGTTTTGTGTTGTGGGAATTGCATGCTGATGATACTGTGCGTGTCGTAGAAATTGTAACGGAAGATCAGGCATTGGATGCCGAGATGTCACTTTATAGTCCTAATATAAGTTCCACTGATGATATCTTAACCTTCACCTCATTAGGCGGACAGTTAACAACGCAACCCACACTCCAGCAAGAAGTCTATCGCAATAAAACCTATTTGCGCTATCTCTACAAAATGTATGTCGCCGCCGACCGTTATGGTTATGCTCTTCAAATGGCACACCCGCCGCATCTCCACATTAACGGCAAATGGCGCATTATTAGCTTAGGCATTGATCCCAAACCCTACTATGCCCAAGAAATTATTGCCGTCGCCGTGCCTGCAGCAGCTCACATCAAGAACATCTACGATTACCAACCCTATAGGCACATCACCCTGGATGATTGGGACGTGTATTATTACGATACCAGCCATATTCAGCAACACATTTCCATCCATATCCGTTACCGACCTGCTGCTGATGTCCCTGCACTGAACTGGAAAACCGTTGAAGCACAGCGGTAAGTTTTAGAATAGAGGTAATCCTATGCTCCGCAAACCTATGCAAATTCCGATGTTAATTGTATTATGTCTTACCCTAGCGTTGGCCTGCCGTTGGGGAATGACGACATCACCTTCGATTGAGACTCCCACCATAGAACCTCCCGCAGCTACACAGCCTGTTGCCGCCACACCAACTCCAGTAATTTCTCAGTTTACTTATTCTGGTGTCTATGCCACCGCTATGCCGCCTGACAACTATGGATATGTCGCACATCTTCCCAAAGGTCACCTGTTTAGCTTGTTGCCCTCTGGCGGATTGGGGGAAGAAATCCGCGATCTGGTTATAGATGTCTATGGACATTTATGGGTAGCTACCCAAATCGGGTTAGGATGCTGGGATGGTGAAAATTGGCTGACCTACAATACCGCCGATTCCCCACTTCCCCACGATGATGTGCGGGCATTGGCTATCGCACCGGATGGATACACACTATGGGTGGGAACAGCCGGGGGATTGGCGAAATTAGATGATACGACATGGACACTCTACCCACAAAACTTGGCTTCTCCTGTCATCGCAGACTTGGACTTTGCTCCCGATGGTCGTTTATGGGTGGCTACCAGTTTTGGTGGCGTCAGTGTCTACGATGGTACAACGTGGGAACAATATGACAAGTATAATTCCGGTTTGTTAGGCTTGAGTGTCTCTGTTATTACCGCAGGGGCAGATGGTCGGATATGGATGGTGGATGATTTCGGTGATGGTGTTAGCATGTTTGATGGGCAAACATGGACGCATTACACCACGGAAAACTCTGGACTATTTGAACATCGCATTGAACAAATTTTGGTGGATCAGGGAGGTCGCGTGTGGTTTGTTTCACCTGATACATTGAGCGTGTTAGATGGCGAGATTTGGAATCCTGTTAACTTTATGGAACTTGATCTGGATGCATTTCATCCCTGGCGCATCGCGCAAACGGCGGAAGGCGATGTCTGGGTAGCAGGTATTCAGTACTACGCGCCTCTTGTATATCATTTTACACTACAAGGAGCAGAAATAGGTAATCTCCAAGAATATGAAATCCCGGCCCTGCACCAAGTTGAGGATGTTAGCTTCTTACCTGCCGGACGCATATTTTCGGATACCACAACACCTACTGTTACCCAGTGGCTATTTGCTAATCCCCAAGTTCTGTTACCCACAACGGATGGCACATGGTTGGGCACATCTTTTGGCTTATATAAACTAGATATAACCGGCACGGTAAGCCAAATGGCACTACCCAACGCCCAGCCACCAGAGGTTCCCTTTATCAATAATGCCAATAATCCCTTCATGGATTTTGTACAACTTTACGAATTTCATCCTACACACGTTCGCGTCCTCGCTGTGGGCACCGTGGAAGTTCAACAAGCTTATGATGAGGGGATAACCCCTCTTTGCGAGAAACAAGGCGGGCCAGATTTGTACAATCCTCATGATGTTACCGAATTTATGATCAGTGAAAACATTACCTTGTGCTATGCCGCAGGTTTTGAGAGCTATTTCCGCCCCATTGATCTCCCCGCTGTTGGCGAACGCTACACCTATTGGATGCACGAAATCATAGATCGTTTACCACATTTACACACGCCTGACTTGATCATGCCGGAACAATTCTACCATTTTGGCCTACGCTCAGGACAACCGGGTGAAGGGATGCATTGGCAAAAAATTCTAGCCTTTCCCCTTTCTACCGAAATCCTGGAAGTGCATGGTACGCCGCCTACCGCCGAAGTGATCCTGAATGACTGGCGACTTTTCATTTATGATGTACGTTACACCGATCGGCCACACGTCAACTTCATCTTACACAATGACGCACCAACTCCTTCCCTGGAAAATTATCTTGAGGCCGCGGGTTGGCAAGTGGGAGAATAATCTCCTGCCCTCGTCACTTTGTCACCCCCTCACCTTGTTGTATATAGCCCATGTTCAAATTGACAGCCCTACCAAACCGGGATTGCGAAATTCAGAATCTGTGGTAATATAGCCCACGCGATGAGTTGGCCCGCTAGCTCAACTGGCAGAGCAGTTGACTCTTAATCAATTGGTTGGAGGTTCGAGTCCTCCGCGGGTCATAAAGTTAATCTTGGATGGGGAGCAAAGCGTGAGTACGTTAGTGACGTGGGCCTTTGCCCCGGCCTGGTTGACACTGGCAGAAGCAGCGGCTCTTACTGGCTATGATGAGGATACCCTGCGCGCGATGGTGGCGGACAGCGATGTGGACACACGTTTAGAGGGGGACAAGCTGTTGATCGAAAAAGCCAGTTTGCGCGAATTCCAGGAAGCGTGGTTGGATTGGCGCGCGGTGCAGTTAGATAACCAGGACGATGCTTAGGGGATAAAATCAAGCGACGCCCCACCTATACCGGGTGGGGCGTTTTTGCTATGCCCGATAGACGCGGGTAACGTTGGGGTGTGGGTAGATGGATGATACTTTCGATCCGGTGCAATGGATCACGACTCAGGAAGCGGCGGAATTGACGGGTATACAGCGAGCTATTTTCACAAAGCGATCCGTTGAGGCATACTCGCAGGAAAAAGGACTGGGGTGGAATAATCCACCCAGTTTGTGTTCTCAGTATGCTTAAAGCCACGTTTGCGGCCACACCTTCAAGCCTACCGTCTGGCTGGTATGCCATAACAAACGATCATAGGTTACCATAGTGACAGGCATACCTAATAACGTTTGCCAGTACAGAGCGGTGGCTAAGTGTACTGCGTCATACCCACGGAGGCCATACATAAGCGCCAATTCTCCCGCGTGTGTCACTAAAGCCTCTGCAACTTGCACGCGGTGTAATGTAGGCCAATGGCGGCAAAATAATTCCCACGCGCCACGCGCTATCCCAGAGGGCAAACGCTGCGCCCGCACTGCTCGCCCCAGAGCGCCCGCCATTTCGGCTTTTGTGGTGATAACAGTAACACTCCGTGTAGCGCTGTCTATGACTTCTTGCACTTGAGGCGTTTGAGGTTCACGGATATATCGCTTAATCAGAGCACTGGTATCAAAGTAGACGTTCAACGGCAGACTCTCTTTCGGCGATCACCCAATCTGAGAGAGAAAACCCCTTTGGTCCCTCTAAGGCTGGCTCTTCCGGCTGGAAGCGTTCTCCGTTCCACTCTACCAGCCCCGAGGCTACCAAATCTGCAACTCGCGCATCTATCGTATTCTCATCAATGTTGGACCGTGCAGGAATCAACCGCCCAATGGCGCGCCCACGTGAGGTAATCACTAGACTTTCTCCAGCTTCTACACGCCGTAAATAGTGCCCTAGATGTATTTTGAAATCTCGGACCCCTACCAAAGTCTCACTCATTGTGTTCCCCCTGTTATTTAGATGTGTCCCCATTATAACTATAAGTGACCTCTTTTTCAAACAGATCGTCCTGCATTCCTGCATAGATAGTGATAGTGTAAATAAGGGGCCAATCAAGCTAATCATAATGCAATTGTGGTCATTTGTGCAACACAAAGGCAACAAACTTCGTCAGCTCGATTACTATCTATGCAGGACTACCTGTTTTTTTAGGGACATTCCTCAAACTGCTGGGATATTTGTGATGTACCAGATGGACTTTCCCTTGTTCCTAAAAAATCAGAGAGCGTAAGGCTGTTTGTAGATGACTCGCTTTCTGTTTCTATCCAAGTTGTCACCTCTTGCGTATTCGAGGTAGTATAGACAATATCAATATAGGGCAGGTAATAACCTTCGCGTGTGGAAAATGATTTTAGGGAAGCATCGGAGCCAGAATACTCAGGGCCGCGGACCGCTAATCCGTAATTGGGCCAATTTCCATTTACCCAACCGGACACCAAGGCTGTGACATCGAATTCATACCATTGCCAATCACTATGAGTTACGGAGGCTGAACCATACGCTTCTTCAACTGAAGGGCGAGTTTTCCAGGTAACGCCGGTTTCTGCCCAGGATGAACTGAGCCGGTAAATTGTAATTGTGCGTGATTTGTTAGGAAAATCCCAAGACGCAACCAGGAAAAGTTTGAGAACGGCACTGTGAATGGTAGCACCGGCTGGAATCTGAGATACATCAAATTGCACAAGACTGCGAGCAATTTCTCCATCCATATCCGAGCCATCATAACCAGCCCACATATCCCTAGTCTTTCCAAAATTCGTGGTCGGATACCCCTCGAGTACGCAGGCATCCTTGATGGAGTCAGTGGTGATGCTGTGGACGACAGGGGGTGCAACGGGGGTCATGTTCTCAGCAGTTGCAGTAAGCATAAGATTATCGAATTGTGTAGTAACCCATGCTTCAAGTCCGTCGTATGTACGCACAGCTACACCCACGCGGCGTGGCCCCGTGAGTTCACTGTCGTAAAGTGTATCTACGAGAGTGTTATCTATGTAGGCTTCGATCCGGGTTCCTTCTCGAACTATCTTAAGTGTAGTATGTATGCCGGAGACGTTGTGTTCAGTCCAATCGCGCAAAGTTATCCATCCGCCTGCTGTGCGTTTATCAAGGCGATAAAATCCCGCATATCCACCATTAGCAGGTTCAACGACAAATTGATAGAATTGTTTCCAGTCTTCGCTCATACCGAAGATAAGGCCGTAACTTCCTTCTCCCGGAGTAGTAACGGGGTAAGCCTCGACCTGCAGAGTATAATTGTCGGCCAGTAGGGAAGCTCTTTCTATGATAAGCCCTTCTCCCTTTTTAGTCCCTTCGTAACGTCCATTGATATACCGCCAACGTTCAACTGAGTTTTCGTAGACTCCCCACCCGCCGTTGACGTTACTAAAATTGTCGTGAAATATAGCTTGTTTATTGCTCCAATTACTGTATCCCCAATCATTGTTTGCCCTTACCCGGTAGTAAGATGTTCGGGACGCTGGATTGTTCACTACCCAGGTGGTTCCCGCACCCGTGTATTGTGGGGTTGGACTGGTGAAGTCTATATTATCGTCTTCTTCTAGGGTGTAAGTGGTCGCTAAATCGGCTTGATTCCAGGTCACGGTATAGTTTCCATCATTATCCATGATATTGATTGTATTTAAGACAGGAGTAGAGGGGAGAGGGGGCCAACGTTTTTGGACAACAGGGAGATAAGTGTAATAAAAACGGACTATGAATTCCATAGTATCACTGACACTGTTGCCCTCAGTGTCGGTAGCCGTGACTGTAATAAACTTGAGACCCGTTGTATTCCAGGTATAGGTTGTAGTGTCACTTACCCCTTTCCCACTGTTGATGAGGGGAGTCTTGTCAGTGGCTTGCCATGTATATGTAATAGGCAGTGCAATCGTGTTTGTAATAGGTCCAACTGTGGCAGTAAAAGTGTAATTTATACCTATCTTACCTGTGCTTGGCCCAGAGAGCAATACACCGGGAATGGGACCTTTCTCTGGATAGCCCCATCCATATTGAGTGTAAGCCAGACTAATGTAAATAGCCAGTGCAAAACAGAGTGCGAATCCAATAACTCGCAGTATGTGAGAGATAAGCCGCGTATGCATTTTTTTTCCTCCTGATATTTGAACTAAAAAATATAATCTGTATCCAAAGCACTGAAAAAAACACGTCTTCCAATATCCAGGTTGAACTTCGACCTTGATAGGATGACGTGTGGCTTTAATGTTTTTGTCAATCAGGATTATATGGCTTCTTTAGTATACATCTTTTCCATATATTACGCAACTCCATTTGAATTAGATCGATATTTGCCCCTTTTCTTATCTTACGCTATACTAACCGTAAGAGATATTAACGCGCGCAATGGTTAGGAACTGCAATGATACAGAAGCTTTCTGAACGTTATAGAATGGGGATGCAAAAGCTCATAAGCACCGTTGGCTACACACATCCTCAAATTGACCTGTTACTCATCTTGCATCACCGTCTGTTGGAAAATCTGGATAATACATTACTATATGGGGATATGCCACTGTTAAAGATGGAGCGTGTGCGAATATTGCAGCAGTGCAATGTTGTTTGTTTACAGCTAACACAGAAATCCTTTGCGAGTTTTTGTGAATTACCCGAGGGCATAGCGGTAGCCTTGCAGAATCACGCGACATTGCGTGACCCCGAGAAAGATCGTGATGAGCGGGCCAGCCTGGATACCTATTTACGGGAAATGCGTGATTTGTTACTTCAAAAAGGATTACTTTTTACGGAGCCGGCCTCTCAGATGCGTCGTATGGCGTGTGAACGCACACTATCCGTGTTAAGGCTGATGGATGGGGTGCGTAAAGGAGAGATCATATCCTTTCTTTATGGAACGGAGTTAATTTTTCGCAATGCGCCTGTGATTTCTTTGGCCGGGGCGGAGTTGACGCAGATTTATCTCGCGGGGGTCAATATGGCTTGGGTGAACCTGGCTGAAGCGTGTTTAATGAGAGGAAATTTGGCCTGGGTTAATTTAGCCTGGGCAAATTTGGAAGATGCTAATTTATTTGGCGCAGATTTGTTTTTGACAGATTTAGGGCGGGCTTGTTTGGTAGGAGCAAATTTGCAAGCTGCCAATTTATTTGGCGCAGATTTGGCGCAAGCGGAGTATGACGCCTCTACACAGTGGCCTATAGGCTTTGATCCCGTCGCCGCTGGGGCGATAGAGGTGACTAGAGCGTAGCTTTTAGAAGTGTAGGAGGATCCCTATGACGAAGGAGCAATTAGAAAAGTATAGACGTGGGATTTTAAATCTGGTGACAACAGCAGGAACGAGTCACGTGCGCGTACCTGAAGTGCGTGAACTTCACCAACGACTTGTGGACAACATGTCCAATCCCGCAGCGGAAGCTTCCCCTGCCCAGGCCGCGATGCGGGCGGAGGTGTTGGACGAACTTAACCGTGTCAGTCTTGACCTGACCGGGAGATCGTTTGAGACAATGTGCGGTATCCCTACCGATTTAGAGCCAGCGATGGCAGATACGGAGGCTCCCAATACATTTGATGCCTATGTCGCGTGGATTAAACCCATCTTGCTCACCGACAAATTAAAAATCCCGGCAGCCCAAAAGTTCGTTTACACGCGCACGATGCATCTTTTGAAAAGTCTTGATATCACTGAGAAAGGAAAACTGGTGCAGTTTTTGTATGATGCCGGGTTGATTTCACAAGAATCCTCATTAATTTCTCTGGCAGAAGTGAATTTAACCAGTATTAACCTGGTAGAAGCAAATTTGGTGGGCGCAAATTTAGTGGAGGCGAATCTACAAGGGGCGAATTTAACGGGGGCTAATTTATCACGGGCCGCTCTGATTCGCGCGAATTTGGTGGGCGCAAAATTAGGGTGGTCCCTGCTGATCAAGGCGAATATGCTAGGCGTTGAAATGGGCGGTGCGACGTTGGCCGGCGCGGAGCTACGAGGGGCAAACCTGCACAGCGCGCATTTGGGGATGGCCAATATGCGCCGCGCCAGTTTAGAAGCAGTCAATCTGGAAAAAGCGAATCTCTTGGGCGTGCATTTGGAGAGCGCGCTTTTGACGGGCGCCAACCTGACAGATGCGAACCTTTTGTGGACGAATTTTAGCGGTGCGCGATTGGATATGGTGATTCTCACCGGAGCAACCTATAATCAACATACCCAATGGCCTGAAGATATCGATCCTGCTGAAAAGGGTGCAGTAAGGATAGATTAAGGTGTATAATCACTATTAATTTTTTTGACATAACGAGGGAATGATGATAGGACAAACCTGGTTTTCCGAAATTCGTGAATTCACTGACGAAAAAACCGGACGCACTATCCGGCAATTAACCCAGATGGGTAATAATATTCATCTCTATTTCACCGAGAATTCCTTTGATGCGCGTGAGAACTTTATTATTTTCCGTTCTGACCGGGCTGCCGGGGAAGATCACGCACCTCACGAAGATGCGTGTTACAATCTCTTTCGTATGGATTTAGACTCCGGTAATATTGTACAGCTTACCGACGAAACTACGTCGGTAGGTAGCGTCACCAAGACACCGGACAGCGCGATCATCGTTTACAGTGTCGGTAACCAGATCAAAAAGCTGGATCTGTACAGCGGCACAGTAAATGTCGTTTATGAGGAAACTGGTCATTATTCTGTGGGCGGACCTTCTATCAGTGCCAACCGGCGTTACATCGCGTTTAGTCGTAACGAGAGAGTGCAGGTCCCGCGCGGACCCAACTACACCGGTTTCAAGGAAAGCTTTTACCGTATCAAAGATGGGCGCATTACCCTGGCCTATCTCGACCACACGGAATGGCTCGATGTGTTCAAAGACACTCACTGGCTGGGCCATTTCCAGTTCTGCCCGGATGACAGCACGCTGGCAACCTTCTGCCACGAAGGGCCGTGGAATCTGGTCGCGCAGCGCATCTGGCTACTGGACTTTGTCTCGCGGGAAGCGTGGCCTTGCTATCGCCAGGATGAGCAAGATACCATCGGCCATGAATTTTGGACGCAGGATAGTCACATCTTTTTTGATGATCGGGGACCAGGGCATGATGGCACAATCACATCCAGCCGCACGCAGGCCGTTGCTACCGGGACTGCCGTTAACGAGAACGCAATGGTGCCTTTCGTCGGGCTGGCAAACCGGCGCGGCACGCTCGTCCGTCGTGTGGATATGCCCTACTACTGCAATCACTACCACGCCAATCCCGACAACACTATATTGGTCGGTGATGACGTGGATGACCTGGTACTGATTGATATTTCCGGTGATGAGGCCAAACTAGAGGTGTTGTGCCATCACAGAACTTCGTGGCACACCCAATCCAGCCATTGTCACCCCACCTGGAGTTGGGATGGCAGCCGGATTCTGTATGCGTCGGATGTGGGTGGGAAGATAAACCTGTATCTGGTAGCGCCATAAACTTAACATGCACCGTCTTTCCGAAGATAAGACTATCGCATTTGACTTCAATATGAGTCAGACTACAAAAGTCTTACGCAAAGGCGCAAAGAACGCTAAGTTTTTTATCTTTGCGGGCTTGGCGGCTTAGCGCGAGGTCTTATTTTCAGAGGGTTTTTGCAATTTGCAATTTGCCAATTTTCAATTTTCAAGGGAGGTAACAGTGAAATACTTTGCGGTTTTAGAAAACAATAATGGTCTCAATGCCCTGCCCTACAATCCCTGCAAGCTGTTGGGATTTGAGCTGGTGAATTTGGTTCCCGGTGGCGCGTGGTCTGCCGCTACTGGCGACCGCGAGGTGCTGGCCGTCATCCTAGGAGGGAAGGCATCGTTTGAGGTTGCGGGCAATCATTTGAAGAACATTGGAGGACGGGCCAATGTCTTTGGGGGCAAACCCCATTCAGTGTATATGCCGGCAGGAGCAGAGTACACGATCACGGCCGAGACGCCGGTGCAGATTGCAATGACCAGCGCGCCGAGTGATATGGAGAATGTAGCCTACGTCATCGGTCCCGAGCGCGTCGCCAATGGTGTGTGGGGAGCAGCGAACTTCAAGCGCTACTTTCACCAGATTCTCACACTTGCAGCGCAGCCCGACCTGCCAGCCCGGCGGCTTATCGTGGGTGAGACGTTCACGCCTAGCGGCAATTGGAGTACTTATCCACCGCACCGCCACGAAGTGGACAATCTACCCCAGGAAGCCTATCACGAGGAGATGTATTTCTTCAAGATCATGCCCGCCGACGGGTTCGGTATCTGCCGCTATTACAACGATGAGGGAATTGAGGACAACTACACGGTGCGGGACAATACTATCTTAATGGCGCCCAAAGGCTATCACACCGTTGTCAGCGCGCCAGGTTATATGACTTATTACCTGTGGTTCCTGGCGGGCGAACACCGCATCCAGGCTACCGCAGACGATCCTACCCTGGGATGGGTCAGCCGCACCGTGCCCATGCTCAAGGAACTAGGACATTGATCAATTCAGGCGCATCGTACTTCAGAAAGTGTAATGCACCTATTTATGGAGAGATACTATGACAGCACTAAAATACGATGAACTGCCCGTGACTCACGTTAACGCGGGCACCGAGCGACGCTTGGGGCATACCGACAATCTAATGATCGTCATCGTGGATTTTACCGACGGCCCAAAGGCCGAACCCGACCCACCTCACCGCCATCCACACGAGCAGGTATCCTACATCGCGGAGGGCGAAGTGATCTTTGTGCTTGGGGAGGAGAAAACGCATCTCAAACCCGGGGACATCGTCGTCGTCCCCTCAAACGTCCCCCACAGTGTGCAAG
The DNA here is from genome assembly GCA_016931185.1 of Anaerolineae bacterium. GTDB lineage: Bacteria > Chloroflexota > Anaerolineae > B4-G1 > SLSP01 > JAFGFI01. The sequence continues at coordinate 11,020 of JAFGFI010000486.1, read as the reverse complement.
TTCTGACCGAGCGCGCGCGCCTGGTTGACTGTTTTACACCCATCCGTGAGGATTTTCTTACATAACCTAAGTTGCTACCTATCACGGGGAAAAGGGTGTTTTTTTGTTGGCGGGCTACGCCCGCCAACAAAAAAACACCCCCAAACTCGTGTTTCTGTCTGGAGCAGGTGACAGCAGACGGTAATCGCTCACAAAACTAAACGGTTACATGAGATATTTCGCCAATCTACCATTCACCATTCCCTATTCGTCATTTAAACGGCGTAAGGTGCTTAATAAAATGCGCCTCCAGCGCCGCGTAATGTGCCTCTTCGTTCGCGTCCAATACGGCCAATAGCCGTTCTCCATATTTGTCCAACACCGAGCCAAACGTGACATGCAGCACTTCGCGCCCGTCGAAGGTATCGAGCACACCTGCAAGCGCCTCGTCCGCCAGGCTTTCTGGAGCGGGGACCTTATTCACGTTGGCGGAGACGTGGTAAGTAGCCCGGTCTTCGTCATAATGTGCGCGAGCCAATGTGAGGATATCGCGGAAAAGGGCGGGGTTTACGCCTGCGATTGCGCGCAGAGCTTCCAGGTAGCTCGTGCCCGCTGTCTTGAGGTGTGCCAACCGCCGCGTGTGCTTCGCCATCGTAGGGTAGATGCTGAACTTGTCGGAACCGGAGTGGATGCTTAACTTATATGGCCCCAGGGCGCGGGCGATAGCGGCGTGTTTAGTGAACTCCACATCGAACACGTCCAGGTCGCCGATGTAGTCCACACCTTTCTCGAACTCACCCACGTAGCGCGGCGCGAGGCTCACCCACTGCACACCCATCCGCTTCAACTCCTCCACGATAAAGATGTGCTCCAATGGGGAGGTGGGCGTCTCTGTCTCATCCACCGATACTTCCAGATCAAAGGGAAGCTCCCCTTTCGCCATCTTTAGGTGACGATACATCCTTACCGTATGGGCTATCGCCCGCCCGTACTTGCAGGCCGCCCGCAGCAGGCTTTCTTCATCAAACACAAGCGTGAAATCCTCAATAGTCTTCTCACTACCCCGGTAACGCGTCCTCATCGACTCGGCGGTATCCTCCAACTGCGGCCACGGCAGCGCAGCGAACTTCTCTCGCAGCACGCCACCGGCGGCGGTGTGGGCAGCATTGTCCACGTGCGCACCGGGGTCAATAGTGAAGAACGTGTACCCCGCCGCGACGCAGATATCCACATCATCCGTCGTCTTGAGGTGGTCGGCATCTGCCCCCCATGGATCGCGCCAGCCTTCCTGGAACACGCCCCACAGGGCGTCATCCATCACCTGCTGTGGCGAGCGGCCCGTCCGGGCATTCTCACGCTTAGACTGCTGCGCCAGGATCGGCGCTATATCAGTCTCGACCGCCCGCACCGCACGAATGTGGCCCGGCGTCGCCAGCCCCAACCGGTCGCCACATCCTGCTGACGTTTGCAGTCCCAATGGCTGCGGTATAAGCCACGGCAACCGCTGCCGCAGTGTGGCAGCGTTCCCGGTTGTCAGGGGACAAAACATTAGCGCGTCCTGCACTTCGCCATCAAACCCGGCTGCGTCACCATGGATGACCAGGATTTTACCTCCGGTCCCCCGGGCCAGGCAGTATGTAGTTCCATTTTTTTCAACAATGGAGCCAGTATATAGATGAAATCCATAAGATTGTAGTTGTTCTAGCATCAAGTTCCCTCCATCCTATTATCTTGATGATTGCGTGCCCTTTCGATATTCATTGTAGCACAAACCTGAGATGATAAAAAAGGGTCAGCCATCTCTGCCGCGCGGATATTATCGGCTCTCCACAGATTTGTGGAGAGCCGTATTCTTTTTGAGCAAGTACTCAATTATAATAAAATCCTCTTCCAGATTTGTCAAGTAATATGATAAAATTGAATATTAGGTAACCTTCCTGGGGCTACACAGGAAGATCATTGACTTTGGAATCACTAAGGAGAATGATATTATGGATGAACTGACGGGTATTGAACGCATAACGAACATCTTACAACGCCAACCTGTAGATCGCATCGGTCTGTTTGAACATTTCTGGTCGGACACTCAGCGCGTGTGGACAGAGCAAGGGCATATCCAGCCAGGGGAAATTCTGACAGATCATTTCGGCTTTGACATAGAACTATGCTGGGCATTTAATGTGGTTGCCGATATGGACTTTGAACCGGAAATCTTGGAAGAGACCGAGGAAACAGTATTGATCAAGGATGGCAATGGCGCGCTCCTGCGCCGCCACAAACTCCACGATGCAACCCCAGAACACGTGGACTTCACAGTGAAGGAACGCGCCATGTGGGAAGACTTTATCAAACCTAAACTCAAGCCAGAGCGACGGCGTATCAACTTCGAGGCATACCGTGAGGCAAAAGAACGCGCGCGCAAGGCTAACCGCTTCTTTGCATGGTCCGGGGTGAACGTCTTTGAGATTATGAAGGACGTCGCCGGGCACGAGTATATGTTGATGGGCATGGCCCTCGACCCTGACTGGGTCAAGGACATGACGATGACTTACGCGCAGCTTACCGTAGAGTTGCAGGAGATCCTCTTCGCCGAGGAGGGTTGGCCCGATGGCATCTGGTACTATGAGGATATGGGCTACAAACAACACCCCTTTATGTCGCCACGGATGTATCGACAGATTGTGCAGCCCGCGCACACGCTGACGATGGACTTTGCCAAAGCGCAGCAAAAGCCCGTGATTATGCACTCCTGCGGTTATGTCGAACCGTTGCTGCCGGGGATGATGGAGGCGGGCATTGATTGCCTGCAAGTCATCGAGGTCAAAGCCGGGATGAACCTGCTCAAGCTCTACAAGAATTTCGGCGACCGGCTCTCGTTTATGGGCGGCATTGATGTGCGCGCGCTCTACACCAACGACTACACCGTGATTGACGCGGAACTCGAAGCCAAAATTCCCACCGTGATGCAGAACTTTGGCTATACCCTGCACAGCGATCACTCGATCCCGAATACGGTGTATTATGAGACGTACCGGTATTTTATTGAGAAGGGACTGGAATTGGGGATGTATACTTAAAATTTCTGCTTGAGAGGAACGCAATATGTTATCATTTATTACAGCGGAGATATATGCAGCATTGTTCGTATTTTTTATCCTTACGATACCACCACTCTTCATCGCCGATGCAGTAGGTGTTATAACTAACCATCGTGGGTTATGGCAAATTGTAGCATTGCTTGTAGGGGGAACGTTTAATGCAACACTGCTGGCCTTTATTAGACGGCGTAACGATACAGTTCAATTTTCCTTCCAGGAAGGTCTGAGCGCAATATGCAGTACGCTGATGAGCGGTTGTAGCAATATCACCGTACTGTACATTCTTCCAGTTCTTTTAGTTGTGTATGTAATTGTAGTGACAAACACGTTGATAGGTTTAATCAAGGGCAAAACTTACACTCAGAAACGGTGGATAGAATTAATCCGGTGGTTTGATAAACACAGATGGTTCCTCAGATGATTTAAACTCTTTGCTGCCAAAATGATAGGTGTTCATCAATTTTGAATAGAGTCTCACAGACTTTTATGGCTCTGTGAGACTCTATGTTTTCCAGGTAACTTTTACATTCCTTCTAAAAGATTCGTTTCAGTTACAGGTTGTGCGTGATCTTTGGGGATTCGGAACGTCTTAATCTCGCACGGCCCAAAATGCGCCGAAATCTCCCGTCCCCCGTGGGGGCCCCATTGAGGCAGGCGGATAACCGCCTCGGTTTCTTGCCTGGCGATCTCGTAGGCGCGTAGAATCAGCGCATCCCCCTCTTCCGCTTGTTTGACAACGCTGACAAGGATCATCGCCGGTTCTACGGTGAGGAAGCTCGCGCTTTGGGGGAGTGTGCCTTCTGGGTGGTAGGTGGCGGCGAGGGCAAAGGGGGGGTGGTTGAGCGCGATGGCATGTTGCACTGTGTCCGCCGCAATCCATGAGCTGGTGTGGGGCAACAACGCATAACGGAAGTGTTGGATGCCCTGATCCATAAAGGTGTAAGTGCCATCGGGATCGGGTTCATAGGGCACATGGTGCGCGTAGATGGGACTGCGCACTACGGTCATACTGAGTACATTATCGTGGACATCAAAACTATATTTACCATCGTTGAGCAGACTCAGGCCATAGGGAATTTCACCATCACCCGTCACCCCACTGACATCCACCCACCGCTGTGACGCTTCCTCTTCCCCTGTAGGGGGACGCGCAATATGCCCGTAGGGAATTTCATGGGTGGCTTCAGGATGCGCAACATTGACGGCAAAGCGCAGTTTGAGCAGCTTGAATTGCTCGTGCCAGTCCACCATAACCTGCACTTCCACATAGGGCAGCGCGGTATAGAGCGTGAAAGTCTGGATCAGTTGAGATGCTCCGTACTCGGTGATCACGCGCACCACCGAGCGCACCGGACCGGATTCAAGCAATTGAAAACGTGATTTATAGAACGCGCTAATTTCCTCCGTAAATTGGAAGACCCCGTGGCTCCAGGTGTCACTGAAGTCTTCGATCACAATAGCGCGCGCGGCCAGGCCGGAGAAAACTTTAACGCCGGCACGTTTGTCCACCATGCGAGCAATGCTGCCGGTTGGGCTATCAAACTCAATCCGTAAGTGTTCATTCTCTAGCACGGGCGGCATCACCGATAGAGAACGAGTTTGGGCCATCAGGATGGGAGCACGATTTGAGGGAACCAGGCGATACGTACGATACCCGAGCGCGGGCAGAGTCGCCACGAAGCACAGTCGCCGCGCACTCCGCGTAGTAGCCTGGGCCGGAATCCACTGCGCCGGAACCTGCATCCCAGCATCATCTAATAGGATGTAATCATCCTCATCCAATTTCCAGAATTCCACCTCGACGGGTGTCTGCTGTTCCCAGGCGTGCGGGTTGAAGACGACGATGGGGATCATCCCGGCTTTCGGCGGAATGTGTATCTGCCATGCCAGCGATTGCACGGCGGCATTGTGGGCGCGGTCGGCCAGGCTCATCGTTTCTCCATGGCGACGCCGGGCATCCTCGTATGCAACTTCGAGGCTGGTGCCTGCCAGGATGTCGTGGAATTGGTTGAAGAGAGTATTTTTCCACGCGTGTTCCAGGTCTGCCGCCGGATAAGGGCGTCCCGTTACCCAGTGCGCCACGGCGGCCCACGCCTCCGCCGCCAGCAGCGCGTGTTCGGCCCGGCGATTCCACCGTTTGATGCCGGAGTGCGCCGCGTAACATCCACTGGCATGGTGCTGCAATTCATCGTGGACGGTGGGGAAGATGGCCTCTGCAGCAGTTATAGCATCGAAGAATTGCTCCGGGGTACTGAAGACAAGACGTGGAAAAGCGGGGTCCTCGTTAAGCGCGTGAAGGGTCGCCAGATTTTCAAGGGTCGGACCACCGCCGTGGTTTCCCACACCATAGAATCCCATCAGTGGTGTATCCACAGTGGAGAGCAATTCCGCGCAGCGTTGAACATGGGGCGCTACATTCTCCCCCCAGGTCGCGTAAGAATAGGGGATACGATAGACCAACACCCGCGACCCGTCGTCCGCTTTCCACCAGAAAAGATGACCGGGCAGCTCCTTTTCGTGAGGGCCGGGGCGCATGAAGACATAGAAATCGCATCCACTTTTCTTCAAGATTTGCGGCAGGGTCGCGTTATGACCGAAACTATCGGGGTTGTAGCCCACACGCGCGATCTGCCCGAACTTCGCTTGGAAATAGCGTTGTCCATAGAGGGCCTGGCGTACAAAGGATTCCCCGCCCGGCACATTGCAGTCCGGTTCGATCCACCAGCCGCCGACAAGCCCCCAGCGGCCTTCGGCCACACGCGCTTGAATTTCGGCGAACATCGCCGGGTCTTGTTGCTCAACCCAATCATAGAACGCGGCTGAGCTGGCCGTGAAAACGAAGGCTTCATCTTCATTTAACCGATCCAGGGCCGAGCGAAACGTTGCCAGGACTTCGTGGAAGCCCTCGTGCCATCGCCAAAGCCACACCGGGTCAATATGAGCATTACCGATCATATATAGGATTTTATCTTTCATAAGTACTGGTTCCTCCATAAATGAGTGCATCGCACTTCGGAAAGCACAACGCACCTTCATCCATTAACCATAAACTCCACATTTATGCTGCATTAGCTCCAAACAATTCACGGGCAAAGGCAATATCCTCCGCAATCAAACGGTTCACAGCATCGTGGTCGCTGTACTCCGCCGTCAGGCAAACAACGCCCGTATATTGGCGCGTCTTGAGATCCTCTATCACCTGGGGCCAGGAAGCCAATCCCTGCCTCCCGCTCGTCCAATAGACTTTCCACCGGGCATATGCTGCTTCCGGGCCGTTGGTCCGCTGCCACACTGCATTTTTCAGATTGACCATGCACAGATGCGACGCCACAGCATCCAGCGCGAGGTCGGGAAGTCCCCCGGACAGGGCTTCGTGCGCGGCATCCCAGACAATACCAATATGCTTGGGATCGTAGATTTCAAGCAGGCGGCGCAGTCCAATGGCGTTGGCGATGAAACGATGGCAGTGGTTCTGCACCCCAAGCCGGACACCGTACTTATCCAAAAGCGGCACCAGGGCGTCATACTCGCGCCGCAACCGTATCTCGGCGTCCAGGTAATTCTCGTCCTCGTTGATCCGGGCCATCACGCGGAGGACGGGTACTCCTGCTCCCGCGCACGCGGCAATGGTGGCCTCGTCAGCCGGTCCTGCCACACTGAAGATTTTCACGCCGGCCTCGGCCAGCACCTCAGCAGCGCGGGGCAAATCCTGCACCCGTTCCGGTTCCACCTGGTAACCGGGCCGCACCGGAAACTCAATGCCGTCGAAACCCAAACCGTGTACCCATGCAGCTAATTGGGGCAAAGGCAGCGTTGGCCACGGTTTGGTAAAAACAGAAAAACGTATAGGATGGTTCATGATTTCAGATCCCCCCCTTGAAAATCGCAAATTGGCAATTGGCTATTATGCCATGATTTTCAGGCGCTCCCAGGAAACGGCGAGCTGTAGCGGTTCGCTATTGAAAAACCGCTGCATATCACCGGCAACGGCTTCGACTAAACGCAGGCGGGACTCGTTGGTATGGCCTGAGATGTGCGGGGTGAGGAAGACATTGTCCATATCGCGCAGCGGGTCACCGGCGGGCAGGGGTTCTTTGTCGAACACATCCAGCACCGCCCGGATGCGGCCGGTGCGCAGTTCGGCTACCATCGCAGCGTAATCCACCACCCAGGCGCGGGCGGTATTGATGAACAGCACACCATCTCGCAGCAACTGGAAATGCCGCGCGCCGATCATCTCCTTAGTCTCCGGGGTCACGGGCGCGTGCAAGGAGACAATGTCGCCGGTGGCGAACAATTCTTCCAGTGAAACGCGCCGCACACCGAGCGCAACACTCTCCACCTCGCTGAGATAGGGATCATAAACCATCACATCACAGCCGAAGGGGTGGAGTAATTTGATCACCCGGCGACCCACCATACTGGCAGAAACAATGCCCACCTTTTTGTAATATAACTCGTGGGCGCAGTTGCCGCCCGCTGACTTCCAGCCCCGTTCCACTTTCATCAACTGCTGGTACGGGTACAAATCGCGCTGCATACTGAGCATCGCCCACAGCGTGTATTCGGCCACAGAATCCGCGATCACGGCAGCCGCGCTCAGGACCACGATGCCCCGGTCATAGCCTTCTCTGGGCATCAGGGGCTTGACACTCCCGGCGGCGTGTCCCACGATCTTCAGGCTATCCGCAATCGCCAGTAAGTCCGGTGTAAAGGCGGGCGATCCCCAGGACGTAACAACGGCCTCGGCGCCCGGCAAAAGCCCGGCCAGTTCGGCAGGAGTGTAATCGCGATCCATTGTATTCCAGACCACTTCACCCAAACCCTCCAACGTCGCGCGGGCACGCTCGGAAAGAATATCTTGGGCCAATCCAGTGCGGGGTAAAAATAAGAGTTTATATGTTTTCATGGTATGTCTCTCTCCCTTGAAAATCGAAAATTGGCAAATCTCAAATTGGCAAATTGTAAAAACCCTTGAAAACTTAGTGTTACTCACCGGAGCGAAAATCTTTGACGGCTTCGTGGGTCAGGGTGAAAAAGTTGAATGTAGCCTCACAGCCCCCGACAAAGGGGGCTTGGGCGTGAATGCCAACTTTGATCGTAGGCGGCAGTTCTAATCCAAAGGTACGCACAAAACGCCAGGTTGCGCCATCTACACTGTAGTGCATTCCAAACACGTCGCCCGCTCGTGTCAGGCGCAGATAACATTCGGGTCTGGTTAACAATTCGTTATTCGCATCATCGGACCACGTGTTTGTCACCACCGATACAGCGGCAACATCCCCGATAGGACTACGTTCCAGGCAAAGCTTGGCCCATTGCGTAGCACCAGCACGCATCGTGATCGCGGCAGCATCCCCAAACTCCACCAGCTTGGCAGCGGTGTACGTAACCGCTGTGAAGTCTCCCGTGATGTTGACGTACAACAGACAAGCGTTGTCGCTGGGCACACGCTGGTAGCCCCGGAAAAAGTCGGTCTTAGGTTCCGGGATGATGGTTAAGACCTGGTTCTCAAATGACCAGTCAAGTGGCTCGTTGAGCCATGCCAATCCGTTAGCAAGAACGTTGCCAGTACAGCCTTCAAATAGATTCATTAAAGGTTCCTCCAAAATAGTTATCAGTAGGTAAAAGACTTAACCCATTGTTGCAAATTCAGTACGTTGGATGAGTTCATCTTGCATTTCCAGTGAGAGGCGGGTGAAGTAGTCGGTGTAACCGCCGATCCGCACGACCAGATCGCGGTAAGGTTCGGGGTTGGCGCGTGCTTTTTTCAGTGTCTCATTATCCGCCACGTTCACCTGCGCCTCAAATCCGCCGCGTTCCAGGAAGGTCAACAGCAATGCCCGCAATCCCTCAAATCCCGTGGGGGAGCGAAAGAGCGCGCCGTTGAACTTGAGGTTATAAGCCAGCCCGCCGATCATAGCACTATGCGGCCAACTGGTCACGGAAAGAATGGCCGCCGTGGGGCCGTGGCACTCCCGCCCCTGGGCCGGGCCACAGCCATCGGCAAAGGGGAAGCCCGCCCGCCGTCCATCGGGTGTCGCACCCGTCTCGCGCCCCAATCGCTCGTGCATTACCCAGGCAAACGCACCGGGCACATAAGGACTATCATCCGGGGCTACCTTAAATTGCGCGCACGTCTCCACAATAAAGCGCAGGGTCTCGGCAAACATCCCATCTACCTCTGCATCTCCCTGCCCGTATTTGGGGTAGCGGTTCAACCAGCGCTGGCGCACGGTTTCGTGACCGGTGAAGTCGGAGATCAGCACATCCTGTAACGCGCGCAGCGACAGACATCCATGCCGGTAGACCTCCTCCCGGATCACGTACAGCGAATCCGCCAGGTTTGCCAGTCCGATAAACGAACACTCGATCCAGTTATAGATCGCGCCGCCGTCCTCGATATCGCGTCCACGGGCAATACAATCGCGAGTAAACACACTTTGCAGTGGGCGGCGCATGTGAGTCTGTCGCCGGCGACGCCAGTCGTTCTGCTGTGCCACACCTGAAGCCACCGCAGCAGCAAATCGCTGCCGGTAGCTGTCAAGGAATCCCTCAAACGTAGGAGCAGGATCACCGGCCTGAGCTGCAATTTCCTCTAGGAGCAGCCCGCATGTGTTGTAGTATGGAGAAGCCACCCACACATTACTCGCGCCCGCCGGTGTGATCTCCACACACGTAGAGTTCATATACCGGCATGCCTCCTCCGAAGGCACCCCCAACGCGCGCAATCCCTGCTGTATGGTCTCGTCGCCAAAGACGGCGGGGGTAGGGTATCCTTGCCCCATCAGGTCAACGGCCAATTCAAGCAGCGTGACGGGCGTCTCCGCGTGCCAGCAGATCCCCACAGTAGGGTAAATCAGCTTTGTGCGTCGCAATGCCTCCAGACAGAGATAAGAAAGGTCATTGGTCACGTCATTGCCACCGGCATCACGCCCACCGACCATCACCGGCATCGCCAATCCATCGGAGATGTAATCGTTGACCAGGAGATAGAGACATTCTATCAGTTCCAGGGCTTCGGCGCGGGAAAGCGCACCGGCGGCGACATCCTGTTCATAGAAGGGCCACAGCGTGCGATCCAAGTGCCCTGGCGCGACCAGCGATGATTGCTCCGCGTGCATCACACCGAAAATGATAAACCAGAGGAGCTGAATGGCGTCCCGGAAAGACGCGGGAGGCGCGTGCGCAATGCGGTGACAAGAAGCCATTATAGCACGTAATTCTTCCTGGCGCGCAGGTGTCGCTGCCGGCAACACCTCGGCGACATCGTGGGCCACATTCTCGATCATCAGCGACAGCCCGGCCAGAGCATCGAGAAAGGATTGATAGGTAGCAGCGACAGTATCCGCCACACCATCTAACCGCGCGCGAATTTGGGCCACGAGGCCGTCAATACCCAGGGACATCACCGGTTCAAGGTCCAATTCGCAATGCCCGGTCTGGCCCGGTAAGTTAAGAGGGTACGATTCCAAATAGGCACGCGCTGCCGCTTCATCAGCCGATTGAACTGAGGTATCGTCATCCAGCCGTGGACGTCCAATCAGAAGCTCCAGATCATCAATAGCAAAGTGGATGGAGGCCAAACGATCTCGCGTGAGACGGCCACGGCGCACTATCCAGAGCATGCCCTCCGAGGCGCGCAAGGAACGCGCAGTCACGGCGATATTCTGCCGTGACCTGTCCAGGGCAACCGGGTCTTTGCGCTCCAGGACACGCTCGCGGAGGGTGAAAATACGATTACGTGTGTTCATAAACTTCTCCGAAAACAAGCAATTAGAGATTAGAAATTAGGTATACGTTTAGTTTTATGAGCAAACAGTACATTGACAGCAGCAAAGCGGCTAATGAACTTAAAGAAATTATTTCGGTAACGCGCCCCGCCGGGGCGTCAACGCCCCGGCTACAGCAACCACGCCCCCTGAAGGGGACTCATACGGCCC
>JAFGFI010000485.1 GCA_016931185.1 Anaerolineae bacterium | reverse complement strand
TACCGGGGCAGAAGGACGTGGAAGGCACTTCCTACGTTAAGTTTGCTTTCTGCCCAAATCTTACCTTGGTGTGTATTGACGATGCGTTGTACGATGGCCAATCCTAACCCCAATCCTCCAAACTGCCGGGTTGCAGAACCATCCACCTGGTAAAATGTCTCAAAGATCTTTTCCAATTTATCCTCAGGGATTCCAATACCCTCATCTCTAAAACACAAATGTATATTTTTGCCTTCTATGGTGGCTTCAATCCAAATATTTCCACCCTCAGGACTAAACTTAACTGCGTTGTCTAATATATTATAGCAAACTTGTTTAATTTTTTCTTGGTCCCCATATAGCTTAAGATTTTCATCAATTTGTTGCAAGTGAATGCGCACATTTTGACTATCTGCTTTATTATAGAAGATAGCGACGATTTGACTTAGAGTATGATAGAGGGGGATAGGTCCAGGATTAAATTTTGCATAATTGAGTTGTTGCAGTGATAGTATCTCACTAATAATACGGACGATATCGTTCGCTTTGTGATTGACAATTTCGAGACTTTGCCGTTGTTCCTCGTTGAGCGGTCCTAGTCCCCCCTCCGTTAATAATTCAATGTACCCCTTTATAAAAGTGAGGGGTGTGCGTAGTTCATGGGAGATGTTTTGTACAATTTGATCTTTGAGTTCATTGAGTTCTTGTAAAGCTTTGTAATCATGACTCAGACGCACGTTACGTCGTTGTAAATCTTCGTAGAGATGAGCGTTTTCAATGGCGACCGCAGCTTGTCCTGCGACGCTGGTGAGCAGGTTTTGATCGGTATCCGGGAACGCGTATGGGCGCGCGCTATCTATGGCCAGTATACCTGTAATACTTTTGCTGGATGAGATGAGGGGAACGACCAAAACGGAACGTACCGATCGATCATAGGAAAGAAAATCTTTTTCCTGGTAGGTATCAGGAATATAGTGAGATGCGCGGGTTAGAATTACTTTGTGAGCGATGTTTCGTTTTTCCTGATGGATTTCCTTTTCCCAATGGTCAGCAACGCCCTCAGAAGCATAGATATTTAAATCGCCCTTGGCATTCAGTAACGCTATGCAGACTCCACGTGTGTGGAGAACATTATGTACAGTGCGTACCATTTCCTGCAATATGTCATCCAATTTTAAGGAATGACTGATAGCACGGATAATATTATTTAATGTAGCTGTTTTCTGTAATTGATGTTGAGCCCTTTCGTAAAGTTCGACATTGTCAAGTGTGACCGACAATAGATGCGCAACAGTTATTAGAAAATCCTCGTCACGTTTGGAAAAGATCTTATCGCGTCCACTGCGAGCATAAAATACGCCTAGAAGACGATCGTTAACCACCATCGGCACTGCGATTTCTGTATTGGGAATGGGGGTTCCTTGTTTTTGTGTGGGATGACCCTGGTTCGCGCTTAACGGACGCCGATGTTCTGCCACCCAACCTATCAATCCTTCCCCCAGAGGTAGTACTAAGGGTGCTTCTGTGCCATCGCGTAATAATATCAAGCCCCCGGTTGTTTCATCAAGGAAGTAAACTTCTGCGCGCTGCCAGCCCATTGTTGTCCGTAATGCTTCTGTGACGGTTAATGTGATTTTAACCGGATCGGTCAAGACGCGGGTTTTTAGTGCTATCTTATATAACAGTGAAAGTTCACGTACCTGTTGTTGACTGTCTTCATACAGAACTGCTTTACTAAGTCCTGCAGAGGCTAAGTTGATTAATAAATTTAATGTGCGTTGCTCTGTTTCCGCAAAGTGAGTCCGCTCGGTGTAATTAAGGATAACGATACCCTGTAAATGTCCCCAATCGCTTAGAGGGAACATCAACATTCCACCTGCTAGGGCGGGATGGGGGTCCTGATAACGATGCCAAGAAAGACCTTCGAGTTGTCCGGTTACTAGGGGTTCGCGCAGGACAAGTCCTTCCTGACAAATTTGCGATACGGTTTCTTCATTCCATACTTGGCCTGGCGGCGATATTTCAAAGCATGGATGTACAATACGTTCTTCTTTTACAGGATAAATGCGCACGGCATTTGCTTTCATCCCATCTAGAATATGATGTGCAACGGCACGAATAATACTGACAGTATCAAGCGTTCCTAAAAGGCGTAAGGTGATATCTCCTATCGCCGTTAACTCTGTAATACGTTGCTCCATCTGGTTGTACAAATGTACGTTTTCCAGTATTGCTGCTAACTGGTGGCTGAGTGTTGTGAGGATTTGCGTATCTAATTCATCGAACGCTCCTGTGTCGACGCTGAAAAAATCTAATACGCCGATAACTTGTTGGCGATGGATCAGGGGGATTGCCATTTCTGAGCGCGCGTGCCCAGAGACCCATGAGGGGGTAACACATCGTTGATCTGTTTCAATGTAGTTAGCCCAGAGTGTTTCGCGGTTTTTAACTGCTAAGATGGGTAATCCTTCCTTGATGATTACACCGGGAAAAACCGGTTTGCCACCACTCGCGGTTTCGAGAGTCAAGGGATTGCCCAGGTATAAGGATACATTGTATAGATCAAATTCCTGCTGGAGCATTCGGGTTACCTGAGGTAATAATTGATCATTGCGCAGTTCTGCGACCGCAGCCTGTCCAATTTGGTTTGCAATGCCGAGGTAGATTGATTTACGTCGTTCTTGTTTGTAGAGTCGTAACCGATCCAAGATGATAGAAGCTTGACCGGCTAACATTGTCAGTGAGGTGTAGGATTGCTCATCTAAGTCCGGCTGTGCCAGGTAACCAAGTAAGATAACTCCATTTGGAACTTGTTGATTCATAGGTACAGCAACCACATAAGCAATATCATCTAAAAAGATAGCAGACTCAGATTTCACAGAGTGGATCATGATGCTTTTTTGTTGGAGCGCAGTGCGGGCAATGGGATTGCGATGGGGTGCAACAGATAGGGGACGTCGAGAACCATCGGCACGTTGTGCAATCCCAAGTGTGAGTTGGTTATTTTGAGGTGTGTACAAGTCGATCTCGACGATCGGGGCACAAGAGATATAGAGGGCCGCCTGTGCTAGATGCTCTAACATTTTCAGGAGATCAGTGGTGCCAGTCATATTGACCATCGCCTCGCGTAACAAGGACATTTCCTCGGCACGGCGGCGCTCATTCTTTAGCAAATTTTCGGCCTGCAGTCGCTGTGCTTTTTCTAATTCAAAGAGCCGGGCATTATCCACTGCCATACCGATCTGATCGGCAACAGCGACGAGCAGTGCCACCTCTTCTTCTGTGAATTGATGTGGGCGGTAGCTCATCACACTGAGAAGACCAATGACCCGTCCTCGCGCGCGCATAGGTGCAATGATCATTCCCTGTACAGGTTCGTCACGAAATTCATCCACAATAATGCGTGGGTCTTGTTGAATATTGCTACTAACAGCAGGTCGTCCTGTGCGTAATACTAATCCACTCAGGCCTTCCCCTACTTTTAAGTGGACCCCCTTTTCAACAAAATTGTGGATTTTCCAACCTTTTTGAGCACGAAAAACAAGTTCCCCAGTTTGTTCGTCAGTGAGTGTGATGGCGCCAGCTTCGACATCGAGTGTAGTGAGTGCTTGGTCTAAAGCTTGTTGCAGTGTAATATCTACTGAGAGTTGAGTACTTACGGCTTCCGCGAGGGTGCTTAACGTGCGGAAAGCTCCTAAATTCTGTTTAAAGGCTTGATTTGATAGGGGATTTTTCAGTTTGTCAGGATTTGTAGCTACCTGAAAATCATTCTCATACACGAAGCCTTTATCCGTTTCTCGGCTGCTGGTATGGGCAAGCGCAGCTTCTGAGTACTCATCGGCTAATTGGATATGGTTCATTTTTCTTTAATTAACCATCCCCAGTAGATAAAAGTAATTACCAGGTTGATGATAATACCCAGGAGCAGTGGGGCATAAACAGCGGTTAATGAGAATTGGGGTTGTAATAAGGCTTGTGGTTGATCTGAGAGCGCGGCACTACATTGAAAAATGTAACTAAGGAGGGCTGCCATTAATAGTGCGTTGCCCAGATCAAACCACCGGAAATAGGGGGGTAACCGTGTGACTTCTCCCAATCGGCGGCTAAAATCACGCAGTAGCCAGCCGATATAGATGGCACTAATAATCAGTGCTGAACCGAGATGAGAAGTAAGAATTTCAATATCACTCATCAGATTTTTTCTGTTATCCTCAGGTTTTCTCTGCCATCATTTGTTCATGCAAGAGACTGCCTAGACTGTACAAAACCAATGTGGCGATAAACAGCGCCATATTAGCCCAAGGATCACCCATAAAATCCGGCCATGTATTGTTGGGGTGTATGATACGGGACAGATAAGACAACGCCGCAATAGAGAACAAGGCAATGGGTAGGATATAGAGTTTGTACCATGTGCGTTGTCCGGATGTTTTCTCAAAGAAGCGCGCAATCGCCATTAAAATGAGTTGGAGTAGTAGAATACCAACCCAAACTAAAATTCCAAGAATGAATCTTAAAATCACGTTTTTACCTACTTACGTACAAACGCCTTGATAAAGGATTCTGTCATACGTTTAGGAGTGCCACTAAGTATACCTTCCTGACCTTCGAAGGGTTGGGAGACTGTTACCCCATGCGAGTCAATATCAAATTGTCGGATATGGGTATCATGGGCACTACCACGCATTTTTAGAACGATGATGGCACGCCGTATAGCACTCTCAATTTCTACATAACGCAGCATTGTATATGAATCTACAACAAAATGAATATTGGAATCGTTTTGTGTGTTTGTATCTTCTCCCAATAAACAGGAGCTTTCTCGGGTGAGCAAGATAGTAAGTCCCTGTCGTTTGAGAGCATTGATAAAACTATATACAAGGTCCCGTAATTCGACGGAGCCTGTCCCTAATTGTTCAAAGAGACTGATACTATCAATCAAAATCCGTTTGGCCTTTATTTCTCGCAATGTATGTGTTACCATACCACCTATGCTTTCCATATCGATCTTGGTAACTTCAGGACTGCTCATCACAACACGTAGGAGATTCTTGCGTTCAAGTTCACGGAAGTTCCAACCGAAATTAGCAGCATCGCGATAATATTGTTGGGGAAATTGTTCAAAGGTCAAAATTAACCCTGGTTCTCCCCGATGATATGCCCCCTCATGAATAAATTGCATTCCTAAGGTAGTTTTTCCACAACCCGGAGCACCTTCTACCAGATTTGCCGTTTGGGGTAGGTATCCTCCATTTAGCATTGTATCCAAGCCTCGAATACCTGTACTTATTCTTGATTGATATTCCATAGTTTTTTCCTTGATTACTCAGTACCTCGAATAACGTGATAGATAACCTTTTTTCGAAAATCGGGACTTTGGCAGGCTTCCTGGAACGTAGCTACAAGTTTACGTAGCATGGGGTCAGAAGTAAGTGCGTAAACGGTCATATGACCTAATTGCGTTTTTTCAAGTAGGTTTAGACGGGCCAGCTCCAGCAATTCCTGACGAACTGTATCAGGAGTACGTCCCGTATAGCGCGAAATATTATCAATAGTGTCAATGGTGTGGGGATTTTCGTAGAAGAAGTTGACCAAATCCCATTTCACAAATGAGGTGATATAGTTTGTGACGAAATCATACATGTCCGTGTCCATATCCTTCATCACACGAGGCATAAGATCCGGTCGCTCCATAGTATCCTCCAAAACGCCTGGGGTTTTTAAACCCCGCGATGTTGCCTTTCACGTTGTGTTGTGTTATCGGTTTTTGCTTGCGATTGTGAACTGGCAAAACGGGTGATACCGGCCGCTTTGTCGGCTTTCCAATGGCAATCTTTATATTTTTTGTTACTGCCACACCAGCATGGATCATTGCGTCCCAATTTTCTAGCGCTAGATGTAGGACGTATAACTTTAGTTGTGGATGTAGTTTCTGGGCTAGCTCCACCGGTCCTGAATGTGATAGGTCGAGACGTTAAAGTTGATCGTTGTCGGGGTTGTGAGTTAAGCATCCGTCGAGGCTCCAACAATAACAGGCGAACGATTTGTTGTTGGACTGAACTTAACATTTCCTGGTACATATCGAAGGCCTCTTTCTGATAGGCGACGAGTGGATTTTGTTGCCCATACGCGCGTAGGCCAATACCTTCGCGCAACATATCCAGCGCGGTTAGATGATGTATCCAGTGATTGTCAAGTTGCTGTAACATCAGACGGCGATCTCGGAAGAGACGATTTACATCTATAATGATGGCCTTAACTTGTGCTTCTTGCACGTCCGGTATACGGCGCAAGGGTTGATCGTACCACTCGCTCAACTTCTCTTCACCTAGCGTTTCTTCTACGCGCTGAGCAATAGTGCGATAGATGGCGTCAGGGCTTTCGGCCATAGTTTGCAGCGAGATTTCTTCCTTCCGTAAGATACTATATACTTCTTCTCCTAGTCGTTGATTGAGATTCGCATATCTTTGCTCTGCCCAATTCATAAATTGCCCGACCATATCGTCAGGTTCTAATGTTTTCAGTTCGGTAACGCTATAGGCACTCGGTATAGGAATAAAACGGCGTAACTCCGCCAACATACCGTCCAGGTCCCAATCTTCATCATCACGCTGTGTATGAGCCGTAACCAGGCGGTTAATTTCAGTCTCTACAATTTCCATCAGATCTTCCTGGAGATCAGGACGGCTGAGGATTTTGCGTCGTTCAGCGTAGACAACCGCGCGTTGCTTATTTACGACATCGTCGTATTCTAGCACGTGTTTGCGGATGTCAAAGTTGTAGCCTTCGACTCGTTCTTGAATGGAGGCAATAGCTTTGCTGAGCGCGCTGAATTCCAGGGGAGCTTCATCTAATCCTGCTCGCTCCATCCAGGGTTTTAGCCGCTCACCGCCAAAACGCCGCATCAATTCATCCTCCAATGAGATGTAGAAACGACTAGAACCGGGGTCGCCTTGCCGCCCGGCACGTCCGCGCAATTGATTGTCAATACGACGGGCCTCGTGTCGTTCGGTGCCAATCACATGTAACCCACCTAAGTTGTAAACTTGTTGCCGGTCGGCCTGACATTCTTGTATCCGATCTCGCAGAATTTCTGCCCAACGTTCTGGGTATTTCTGAGTAGGATCGTCGCCCCGTTGCCCGATTTTGATAGCATCTTCCCATGCTGTGGACGAGATTTGTGTAAGATCGATTTCTTCGCGTCGCATCTGATCACGCGCTAACCCCTCAAAATTCCCACCCAATAAAATGTCAACTCCGCGTCCTGCCATATTTGTGGCGATAGTAACCGCACCCGGACGGCCAGCCTGGGCGATAATTACCGCTTCACGCTCGTGATATTTGGCATTGAGTACATTATGATCAATTCGTTTTGCTTTAAGCATCCGGGATAACTTCTCAGAGGTCTCAATAGCCGTAGTGCCTACCAATATCGGGCGGCCAGCCTGACACGTCGCCTGGATTTCTTGGATAACGGCCTTGAATTTTGCGGCCTCAGACTTATAAATTTGATCGGGCAAATCCAATCGCCGGTAGAAACGCTCACTGTTGTCATCATCATAGACTGTGACTTTGTAATTAAATTCTTCATTTAAGACGCCAGCAAACATAATGTTAGTATCTTCGGGTTTGACTGTTTTTTCTGTCAAGTTGCCAAACTGAGCACGATATTCTACATTGGTGGGCAAAACGGTTACATCCAATCCATAAATTTTGTGCAACTCCTCTTTTTCTGTCGCTGCTGTGCCCGTCATCCCGGCTAGCTTATCGTACATACGGAAGAAGTTCTGGAAAGTGATAGTGGCATAAGTGAGCGATTCATGCCGCACGGTTACTCTTTCTTTGGCTTCAATGGCCTGATGTAGTCCTTCTGAGTAACGTCGCCCAAACATCATGCGCCCGGTGAATTCATCCACGATAATAATTTCGCCTTCCTTGACGACATATTGCTTATCAAGGTGATAAAATTCTTTGGCGCGGAGCGCATTATCTAAATAGGGCAACATAGCGGCATATTCGGGGTCGTAAATGCTTTTATCCTCAGGGATATTGACGAATTGTTCTATTTTGGCGATACCTGCTTCGGTGAGTATTGCGATTTGAGTGCGTTCCTCAACCTCATAGTCTACATCACGCTGTAACCGTGGCACGATTTCGGCGAAACGCCGGTACAGGTCAGAAGATTCTTCCGCTGGACCGGAGATAATGAGCGGGGTGCGTGCTTCATCAATCAGGATACTGTCTACTTCATCAACAATAGCAAAGTTTTGTAGCCGTTGTGTACAATCTGCGAGATCGATGACCATATTATCGCGCAGATAGTCGAACCCAAATTCGTTGTTTGTACCATACGTAACATCACATGCATAAGCCTCGCGGCGGGTAATGGGACGCAGATATTGATAACGATCATCTTCGGATGTGTACTCCGGGTCGTAGCGGAAAGAGGCTTCATCTGGTCTTCCTCCTCCAGATTGAATAACACTCACACTCAGACCTAATGTGGTGTAGATGGGTCCCATCCACTGCACGCCGTATTTCGCCAGGTAATCGTTGGGGGTGATCAGGTGGACACCTTTACCCGTTAAAGCATTGAGATAAAGAGGGAGTGTAGCAACCAACGTTTTGCCCTCGCCTGTGCGCATCTCGACGACTTGTCCTTGATGTAAAATCATGCCACCAATCAACTGTACGTCATAGTGTCGCAATCCGGTGGTACGGCGACTCATCTCGCGTACCAATGCAAAAGCTTCCACTAAGAGATCATCAAGCGTTTCACCGTCTTCCATCCGCTGGCGGAATTCATACGTCTTAGCCTTTAAGTGTTCAGTGCTCAACGTCTGGAACTGGGGTTCTAGTTTGTTGATGAGTTGAACAGTCTTCTGCAAATGACTGATCGCACGCTGATTTGCATCCCCAAAGATTCGCTTCAAAAAACCTATTGCCATTCTTTACTCCTACTCGCATAAGATCCAGAGTTTATAAAAAATCCATTTTGATATACCTCATATAATGCGAAATTTAGGATAGTTGTTTGAATTTTAACCCTGAATCTACTTCATTATAACACAGGCGAAAGGCTGAGCAATTTTAGGTTTGTTTTTTGTGGTTATGCCTACATGGCCTGGCCCCCCGGTGAGGGGGATACCGGGGGGCCATCAGCCAAGGAAAGGAGGAGAGGTGCGATGAATCACAACTCTCTTGTTGCTCTGTTCTTAAGTAGTATACTTGTTTATAGGTGAGATGATAGTGACGAATGGCTATTTATCCTATGACGTACATCAAGGTTTATGTGAATTCCCGCAATACAGAGTTGTAAATGATTCTTACCTCCTCTCTGGGTGTACCTGAATACGTTGTCCATCAGAGATGATTTCTATGGTTCCATGTATGTCTGTGCGATAATGGGGTTTATCTAGCACTCGTGCTAATACTTCTGGCGCTGGGTAGGATGTGTAGTTTGTGCCATCCACGCTGATGATGACGAGTTCAGGGGCTACGGCCTGTAGAAATGCCGGTGTGGATGAGGTTGTAGCTCCATGACGTGCCAATAATAATACAGAGCTTTTTAGCTTATCTCCTTCACGGGCTACAAGACTCTCTTCTACTCGTGTTGTTGCTTCTCCCGGTAATAAAACACCAGTTTCATTATAGTTTATCCGTAACACAAGCGGGCCAGGTAGTGCGGGTTCTGGCCATAACGCCTGTAATGTGATCCCCGGTTCTATTTCCCAAACTTGACCGCTGTATAACGTTCCCACTGTGCCAGTTTCTCGTGTGGTGAGTAATTTTTCCCAATGTGTATAGAGAGAGTTTTCCTCCTTTTCCTCTTCTGGAGCTGTGATGACAAAATCTACCCGGTACCGTTCTAATACCGCGATCAGGCCGGCCAATTGTGTTTCGTTGGATGAGGTAGAGATAATCATATCCAGATGATGATCCCAGAAGGATAGTACATTTCCTAGTTTAGAAAGTGTACGGGGTGTGTCCTTAGTTCCACCGTCAATGAGAATCTGTTTTCCCTGGGGCGTTTCTAGTAAAATACTCTCACCCTGGCCGACGTCTAGGAAATAGATGTGCAAGCGTCCATCAGGGAGCGCATAGAGGTATCCGAAAAACATAATGATGATGGCAATTCCTATTAAGTATTTCCCTTTGAATTGCACTAACAACTCACGCCACATCTGTGCCCGTTGTTTTTTGGGTTGTTTGAACCACACAGTGAGTATGACAAGTATGGCATAATACCCCCAGATTAGGGGAAAGGCGATATTTCCCAGGGAAAGCGAGACATTTGGAAAGGTAGCTGTCCATTTTACTATAGTGAGTGTCCATGTCAGGAAGACCCACGCAAATCCAGCGATGAATTGACCTAAAGGTTGTATGATCAAACCTGTCAACAAAGCAATCCCACCACTCAACATAATGAAGGATTGAACCGGCAAAATCAACAAATTGGTGAAGAGCGTGACTAGCGAAAAGCTTTGGAATGTCCCCATCATAACGCCTAATGTGGTGATCTGTGCTGCGATGGTTACGAGTAGAGTGTCACTGAATACGCTTAATATTTGCTCTGCCCATACTTCAGGTATATGTTGAATTAAATGGCGCTTTGTCCATTGTGTCAGAGGTTCGGCATAAAAAATCAATCCGGCGGTGGCTGTAATACTCAACTGAAATCCAACATCCCATAAGGTATAAGGGTTGTACAATAGCATGATCCATGCCGCTGCTGCTAGTGATGTTGGCCCGTGGAGCTTGCGCCCTTGGTGGGTGGCTATTGTAGCGATGGTGACCATAATGGCAGCGCGCGTGACGGCTGCGGATGCACCTACCAGCAGCGTATACCCCCATATTCCGGTTAAAGCTAGGAGCAACTCCCCCCGTTTTTTGGCAACTCTGCGCACCAGCGTGGCTAATTGTGCAGCAATGATGCTCAAATTGAAGCCGGAAATGGCAATAATATGGCTGGTGCCGGTCGTTTGGAATGCTTCTTCTAAATCTTTGGGAAGGCCACTTTCATTTCCTAATAGAATTCCCGTCATCAATGCGGCCTGTGGTTCGGACAATAAACTGCGCGAAGTATGTAAAGCGTATGCCTTAAAACGAAAAAACTGCTCTTTAATAGGACATGCCTGGTGGGAGGCCATCACGACAATGTCTCCATCTTTCAGAAAAGAGTGTATATTTTCTCGCGCCAGATAGTCTTTATATGAAAAATCATTGTAAACAGGAGGCGATTCCAGATCACCTTGGATGTTGATAAGATCTCCGTATTGGACTGGGGTATACGTAGGGGCCTTAACCAGGAGTAACCCATGAACGGCGTGGGAAGTTCCATCCGGCAACATTAAACTTTCAACACGCACGCGTAAATTGGTGAGTTGCGGACGCCGGTCGGGATCAGCTGCGACAAGTCCTACAATTTCTACCTGCTTTACAGTATTGTAAAATGCAATGTGCGTGTTATCTATCCGAGGACGGGCTAACCAGAGTCTTCCTGCTCCCAGTAAAAGTCCGGCGGTAATCCAGGGTAGCCAACGAATAACTAGATGTTCACGCCAGCCAATATGGAGAATGAGTGTAAGGGGTAGGGCGAGAAGTAACCAGATAAGGGGAAAAATACTGGCCTTTGCCAACCAAATTCCCGTGACAAAAGCCAGTGTTAAGGCTATGAGTGGAGTCATATTTCCCCTGACGTTATGTAGACCCTTAACCGGCGAGTGATTCTGTCAGAGACCGGATATCGTAAAAAGGGCCATCCTTTGGAGTAATGCAACGCGAATGTAATTTGGCTAGGGCGTATTCTTTTCCTTCAATTTCGATATACCCCTTCTCGCGTTCAAAAAAGCCATAATGTGATCCGACTTCTTGCTCAAAGTGTGCTAAAACTTCGTTTTGCAGCTCCTGAGCACGTTTAGGGCTGGTAATGACAATAAAGTCATCATTACCACCGTAGCCTAAGAAATCATCTTCTACGTTGTCCTGTGCCAGGGATTCCGCCAAAATGCGCGCAATACCGCGCAAAAGATCCTCACCAGCCATAAACCCATAAGCCTCGCGGAAAGGGTCCAAATTGCGTACCTGAAAGCGTAGCAAGGCCCAGGTACCTTCTGCATTATGCACTAGGCGACGTAGCTGGTCTTGTACTAACATTCCCGCGGGCAGGCCGGTAGTTGGATCCGTACGATTTGCCATATTCGCGCGTCTGAGCGCATTGCGCACGCGTAATGTGACCTCGTCCGGGTCAAAGGGCGATAAGATAAAGTCATTGACGCCTAATGCTAACCCCGAAAGCTTGTCCCGGTTGCTGTCTTCATCTGCTAACAACATAATAAAGGCATGTTGAGTGCGAGTGAATGCACGCAATCTACGCGCCACTTCAGTCCCAGAGATATCAGGTAAACTCGTACTAACCAGAATAACTTGGGGTACCAGCCGTATGGCGTCTTTGACACCTATCTCTCCATTTTTGGATTCAGCGACCTCAAAACCCGCGGCTTCAAAATGTTTACGGAGGACTTGACGGTTTCCATCATAGTCCTCAATAATTAGAACGCGACCGTCCATACTTCACTCCTTTGTTACAGGTGTTACTCGGCTCCGGTTTGTCCAAATTACAGTCTCTATGTTTACTTCAATTATATGAGTTAAATGAGCAAGCGTCAAGTTATTGCAGTCAAGAGAACCTGGATAGCCTGCTCAACATCTGCTATATCCACTATTTCTGAGGGACTGTGAATGTAACGACAGGGAATGCTTAAGCACCCGCTTGGTACACCCGCGCGCACGAGTTGCATTGCCATTGCATCCGTTGTGCCCCCGAGTAAAATTTCTAGTTGGTAGGGGATGCTTGCTTTCTCGGCGGCTGCGATCAACATATCGCGTACCTGGGGATGTGCAATCATTCCACCATCCTTTATCTTGATGGCTGGTCCTTGTCCTAATTTAACATCCATGGGTAGTGATTTTGGAGTATCACCAGTACCAGTTACGTCAACAGCAATGGCAATATCAGGGTCAATCCGGTATGCTGAAGTGCGCGCGCCGGAGAGGGTGATCTCTTCCTGCGTGGTGAAGACGAAGAAGATGTCATGGGGGGGATTTTTGAGCTGGCGTAGTACTTCAATCAAGAGATAACACCCAATACGGTCATCCATTGCCTTGCTGATCAGATGATTTCCTTGTTGGAATAAAGGCCCCACGAAGACACCGGGCGTGCCTACGCCGAAAGGGACTTCTTCACGTTTGGTCGCGCCCACATCAACATAGAGATGATTAAGGTTGGGTGACTGGGTAGCGTCATCTCGGTGTTCAACGTAGATAACACCGAGTGTGCCATCCGGGAAGCGTACCCGACCTCCGATGTGATGTATTGCACGTAGACCGCCAATACCTGTGAAACGCAGGTATCCTTTTTCCTCAACGTGTGTGACCATAACACCAATTTCGTCCATATGGGCTGCCAGGATCATTTTTTTGCTGTGCCCATTGTTGGCTCCACGTCCTTTACGATATGCGACCAGGCTGCCTAATGGATCAATCCGGATTTCGTCGGCAAGGGGGGTAACTTCCTGGTAAATAACCCCGCGAATCTCATCTTCGTAGCCAGAAGTACCAGGGGTTTGAGTTAACTTTTGTAAGAGTTCTAGATTCACGATCATCTCTCCAATTATTTTTCTATAAGTGTTGTAGGATCGAGGCGCGCCAGGGATGCCTGGATCAACGCGAGAGTATTTTCTACATCGCTGTGCCGCGTCAAGGATATTGGGCTATGGATATAGCGGCAGGGAACTGCAATGGTGATAGCTAAAACACCGCCACGAGCACGGTGTGTTACGCCGGCTTCCGTGCCGCTGATTCCTGGTTGCTTAATCTGATAGGGAATAGCTTCTGTTTCAGCCGTTTCAACAACGTGATGTAACAAGCGCGGCGGGGTGATATAAGAACGATCCTTGACCGTAATTGCCGGCCCTTTGCCGAGTTCGGCAGTAGGACTGACATCCTTTTCTTCTTTAGGAAGATCATCGGCCAGTGTGCCCTCAAGTGAAAAGGCGACAACCGGATCTGCTGTGTAGCTTGCTACTGATGCCCCTCGTAGTCCGACTTCTTCTTGTACTGTAAATGCGCCATAGAGGTCAAAGGGATAGGGGTCGCCCCGAAGCAGTGTCGCCAACAATGCACAGCCCGCGCGATCATCAAAGGCTTTGCCTGTAATGGAAGTTCCCAGGTCGCGGAATCGGGTTGCAAAGGTAATGGGAGTTCCCAATGGTGCAAGTTTTTGAGCAGTCTCTTTGTCTTTTGTACCGATATCTACTGCCAAGCTTTTGATGTCGGGAACATTTGTTGAATCATTGTCTTTAGTGCGATGGATGGCTTGCAATCCAATAACACCGGGTCGAGCTTCTTTTCCTACTAAAACTTGTAATCCGGGAAGAATCTGTGCATTGATCCCTCCGATAGATTCGATGCGCAAAGCCCCATCATTGGTATACCCTACTACCATCAGGCCAACCTCATCCATGTGCGCAGTGACCAAGACACGGGATGGTGCTTTGCTGGTTCCGCGCTTAAGCACGATTAAATTTCCCATTGCATCCGTATGTTGTTCATCCACATAGGATGTTATCAGGGGGCGAATGGCCTGACGCACTTCTGTCTCATTTCCTGAAGTGCCGGGTATGTCTGAAAGTGTATGAAGGGTGTCGAGCAAGAATTTGTCCATTAATTAGTCCCCTTCCATGTCCGTATTATCTTCCACATCATCATCTTCCCATCGCGGACAGAAATCCTCTTCTAATCCCGCGATGAAACTTGCTAACCAACGTCCGGTTCGTTCAATGTCACGCAGTGCGGCTGTCTCAACTGGTTGGTGCATATAGCGGACTGGAATTGATAGCAGCCCAGTAGGAATTCCTGCACGGGCAACCTGGATGCTCCACGCATCGGTGCCACTATGTCCCGGCACCGGCTCAAGTTGGTAGGGGATTTCTTCAGTTTCGGCTGTGTTTTTGAGCCTGGCGACCACCTGCGGGTGGAAGTTCGGTCCAATACCTATTGTGGGACCTTTATCCAACTCGAAAGTGCCAGTCTGACTATCGTTGTGCTGAGTGGCAAAAGTGACATCCAGCGCTACTGCAAGTTGCGGGATGAGATTATAGGCACTGGTGATGGCTCCTTTCGTCCCTACTTCTTCCTGTACGGTAGCAACTGCGTAAAAATCCCAGGTGTGTTGCCTGTGGGTTAATAATTCTAAGGCTATGGTGACTGCGGCCACAGAAGCACGATTGTCCAAAGCCTTACCGGCAATTAATCCTTCTTGTAGTTCGACCAGATCACGTTCAAGGGTCACGTGATCCCCTACACGCACCAGTGTTTTCACTTCTTCAGCCGGAAGCCCTACATCAACAAAAATTTGTTTCCACGGTAATATTTTGTCGCGTTCTTCTGGGGGAAGTACATGAGGAGGGCGGGCGCCGATGATACCGGGTAAAGGGCGTTGTCCATGAACTATAACTTCCAAACCTAATAACACGCGCCGGTCTATTCCACCGATGGCGTGTATGCGTAAGAACTCGCCCTCAATACCGGTGACTATTAAGCCAATTTCATCAATATGCGCGGCAACCATCACTGAGGGACGAGGTGCTGTGCCTTGCCCACGTTGCAGCGCAATGAGATTGCCCATTGCATCTGTGTGAACTTCATCCGCTAGGGAATCCCATTGCATTTGAAGAATTTTCTGAGCAGTTGTTTCCCGTCCAGATGGCCCAGGAGATGTCGTGAGTGTTTTCAACAGAGTTAGGGTATCCAAAAAACCTCCTTTTAGATTGGTGATGTGCAGTATGATAGCAATGAATTAGGGTTGGGTAGATGTGATAACTGAAGTTGCAGTAGGTGGAGCAATAATGGTAAGTGTCGGTTGGATGGGTGTGATAAGCGGTGTATGTGTGGCGGATTCAGTGGGAGGTGGAGGGGAAAGTGTTATGGGCGGCGATTCTGTCATTGTCGGTGTAGGCACTTCCTGTGTAGGCGTTAGTGTGGGAGGCATAGGTCGCGTCGCCGGCGGTTGTGTAGAGCTTGCTGTTGGTGTCTCGGTTGGGGAGGCCGTAGGTGTAGAAGTAGGTGTTGTTGTCTCTTCAGCGACAGGTGTGCTTGTGGGGAAGGAGGTAGCTGTGGGAGTTGCAGAGGCGACAGCGGTCTCACTCGGGATGGGCGTGGGCGTTAGTGTTGGCGGTGTCCATTGTGTGGGGGTAGGTTGAAGTGTTCGTTGAGGGCCTTCAGTGCCAGGACCTACCAGATAAGGTGTATGAGTTGCGTCGGGGGCCGGGGTAGAAGTTGCGGTCGGAGTAGCAGTCGGGGCAACAGGGGTGGGACGCACAGCTAGAGCTACAAACCCCAGACAATAACAGGGAATTGTAGCAACAATAATCGCGATCAAGACAGTATAAATGGGTTTCTGTTTACGAAGATTTTCCATTTTTCCCCCAATGGGTATTTGCAATAATAGCAGTTTTCAAGTGAATGTCAAAACCTAATCTTGATGTAACAGGGCGCGGGCGAAGACAAGATACCCCGTGTGGGCTATCATACGATCTGTGGGGCGCAGCCGGCGTGGTATCGGTTTGTACGCCCTCAAGAACAGCTCTTCAACCTCAATAAAACCAAAATCTTGATATTGCATATAATATAATAAATCGGCGACCTGGTTGGTTGTGGGAAGCAATGCACCAAAGAAGCCGCCGCCTTTGAGAGCCGCGTGGACGTGGTCTAGGTAAAGCCACGGTTCGCGCACATCGAGGAATAGCGCGTCTATATTACATTCATCAAAACCAGTCTCAATATCTCTAAGTTTGAAGGTAACGAATTCCGTCAACCCAAAATTTTCGATATTTTTGATGGCAATTGACTGTATGTCTTCCCGTGCTTCGTAAGTGTAGACGTGTCCATACGGCATTACCATACGAGCTAAAGCCAGGGTTAACCCACCACTTCCTGTACCTGCTTCGAGTACACGTGTGCCGGGTCCGATATTCATTTTCATCAGAATATAACCGATTTCTTTTGGATAGATGATTTGGGTATTGCGTTTGATGTTGCGTATGAGTTGTTCCAAGGAGGGAGGAAGAAGAAGGTGCGCATATCCTAAATGTGATTCTACCGTTGCTCCCCATTTTTGACCAATGAGATTGTCATGTTCTAGTACCCCTTGGTGATTTTGAAATTGCTTTCCTGGTTCAAGACGTACAAAGAACTCACGTTTGTCTCGGCTGACGATCAACACAATGTCGCCGGCGCGTAGGATGCCGGATTTTGTATTTGAGTTTGCAACATCGTCGGTTTGTGGTTGATGGGGAGAAGATGTTAGATCTTTCATGGTTTTTAATTTTACCTGCGTATAAGATTCTTTTAGCTTTTCTAATCAAAACAAAGGG
This sequence comes from Anaerolineae bacterium, assembly GCA_016931185.1. Classification (GTDB taxonomy): domain Bacteria; phylum Chloroflexota; class Anaerolineae; order B4-G1; family SLSP01; genus JAFGFI01. The sequence continues at coordinate 80,142 of JAFGFI010000485.1, read as the reverse complement.
ATTATAATCAAAGAAACGCATACTTGCAACTTGACTATCTGAAAAGAACTGTTTGATAGATAATATCGTAATTTTCCGGGAGGGGATGATGCTGAATTTCAATTTTCCTGGGTTAGGAGGAGATTATGCAAGATGAAGTGATTAACCGTATGGCGATTACTATTGTAGATGGGAGTCAATCCCGTAGTTTGATTCAGGCGTTGAATCGTAGTGGCTTGCCTGTAACCATTGTAGATGCAGTGGGCGGATTTTTGCACGATGCATTGGTGACCTTGTTGGTAGGAATGCCCGAAGCCCAGTTGCCACTCTTTTTTTCATTAGTGCGCCAAAATTGCCCAAGTCGCACACGTTACGTGCCGATGGGCGTTGAATTTGCTATGGCACCGGGGTATCCTATGATGATCGAGGCGCGTGTGGGGGGAGCTACTGCTTTTATTCTGCCTGTCGAACGTTTCGTACAACTGTGAGGTGATAACAGATGAAGCTTATTATTGCTATTGTAAAAGATTCTGATGCCTTTGCTGTTTCTGATGCGCTGGTCGAGAAAGATTTTCGTGTGACCCGTATTGCCAGTACTGGAGGATTTTTGCGTCGGGGTAGAGTGACGCTGTTGATTGGGGTAGAAGAGAATGCTTTAGATAAGGTGTTTTCTCTCATTAAAGAAAATTGCAATGAGCCCGAACACCCCGGTGAACACAGGGCGATTGCATTTGTATTACCGGCAGAGGATTTTGTTCAACTTGGGTGAGCGATTGTCTTTAGAAAGCTAACCTTGCGCCTATATTTTCAATCGCAGGGCATTTTGGTTTGTCTGAGGAGTAGGGAGGAATATGAATCAACAGAGAGTGGAGCAGCGCGCTTACCATGGTAAGGTTGATCCTGAGGATATGGCTCGTGCCTTAGTCTTGCGTTTTGATGCTGGAGAGACGCAAGCGCGCTGGATGCGGGAGCAGGAGGGAGGAGCTATTGTTCAGGTGCAGAGTCGTCGTGTGGAACATCAGGATCCCACGATGTCGGTGACGGTGCAGATTGTCACTTCAGATACCGGTGTTGTGGTAGCTATGAGTGAACAGAAATCGTTGGGTGTCTTGGCAGATCTCGCTAAGACGGGAGTGAAAGCTTGGTTAAATCCGCGACGGTTATTAGGAGAAATTGATGATGTAGCGCGTAATGTGCGCTGGCTGAATCTGCGTACTGAGCTTTGGCAGGCTGTGGAGGATTATTGTCAGAGCAGTGGCAGTGGAAGAGGCGCAGCACAAATGTTGCAGAAACCGATTTGCGCGTATTGTGGCACCCCCAATGAGATAGGAGCTGCTAATTGTCAGGCATGTCGTGCCCCATTGACTGAAGTGCAACCGATGATTTGTAACCGTTGTGGTTTTTTGAATGATGCTTTGGCTTCGCTGTGTGTCAATTGCGGTGCTACGTTACAGAAATAAGAGGGATGTTATGATGCATTTGATTTTAGCACATTATGGGGAAACAGATTGGAGTCGTGATGGACGCTTCCAGGGGCGTGCTCAGGTGGAACTTAATGCAACTGGTATAGCGCAAGCAGGGGCATTAGAAAGCTATATTCGATCCGCTTGGACTCCCGATGCTGTATATTGCAGTCCTCTGCGTCGCGCGCGGCAAACGGCGGAAGTGATTGGGAATCGTTTTATGTTGCATGAACGCAGTCATCCTGGTTTTTTAGATATTGACTATGGCGCGTGGCAAGGCTTGACACCAGTAGAGATTGAGGCCCGTTGGTCACAAGCGTTGCGATTGTGGTATGCTCAACCGCACCTTGCTCCAATTCCTGGTGGGGAGATGTTGGATTCAGTACGCTTGCGTGTTCGGGGAGCTTTGCATGAAATTGTAGATCGACATCAGAATGATACTGTGGTTATTGTTTCGCACACCGTCGTAAATCGTCTGTTGTTATTAGAAGCTCTGGGGTTGGATAATGCCCACTTTTGGCATTTGTGTCAGGAGATAGGGTCATTTAATTTACTTGATTTTGATGGGGAATTTTTTACGTTGGTCAAGATGAATGTCACATGCCATTTAAAAATGACAAATGATACCTGAATGATGGGTTATTGATTGTGAGGAGGGGGGAATTGGCTATTTTTGGATATGGAGATATTGTGTTGTATAGCGGTCGAGGATGCCAGAGCCTATCATCAGAAATTAGTTCGCGGCTTATGGTACCTTTAGGGGGATGTGATGTTATAAAATTTGCCAATGAGAATATTTTCGTGCGCTTGCACTCAAGTGTACGAGGTCAGGATGCCTTTATTGTGCAAACGACTTCTTCGCCGGTCAACGATAATTTGATGGAGTTATTGATTTTTATTGATACCCTAAAACGTGCTTCTGCGGGGCGAGTTACAGCCGTTATTCCTTATTTGGCTTATGCTCGTTCAGATAAAAAGGATCAGCCGCGCGTACCTATTACTGCGCGGCTGGTTGCTGATATGATTCAAGTCGCGGGGGCGGACCGTTATATAACGTTGGATTTGCATGCGGGGCAGATCCAGGGATTTTTTAGTATTCCGGGTGATACTCTGACGGCATTTCCCCTATTGGCGGACTATATGCGCGAGAAAAATCTTGATGAGGCTGTGGTGGTGGCGGCAGATTTAGGGTTTGCAAAGAAGGCACGTAACTTTGCGATGGAGTTATCCCTCCCCGTGGCGTTTATTGAAAAACGGCGTACCGGGGAATTCTCCAGTGCGTTGACTGTTATCGGGGACGTCAAGGACAAAGATGCCATTATTGTGGATGATGAAGTTAATACGGGGGGGACATTGGTTAACGCAGTACAACTCTTGTATGACTACGGTGCGCGCAATGTGTATTGTTGTTTTGTACACCCGGTACTCTCCGGGAATGCAGCCGAGCGATTGGGGCAGTTGCCCATTACTGAAATTGTAACAACGAACTCTATAGAAATTCCTCATGAAAAGTTCAAATTGTTACCTAAGATAACGATTCTTTCTGTAGCTCCTTTGCTCTCTGGGGTGATTAACCGCGTGCATGAAGGTCGCAGTGTCGGAGAAATGTTTAAGCCTTATCATGGGTACAGCTAACTTTGCATGATGAAGAAACCCACTAAAACCCCGATTTTTTTTCTTAAAAATCGGGGTTTTAGTTGAGTTTATATTTTTAGGGTTTGAGGATAGTTGGTATATATAGACTGTAGAGCGGATTAACCCACTGGTATTTTAAAATGGGATCGGTTTGCATATAGGAAGTACGCGCTACAACGTAATAGCGATGATAGCCAGCAGTACGATTAGGCCACGTCATTGAAACGGTAGTGGTTTCTCCGCTATCCAATGCCTTAGCTACCACATTGCCGATAGGATAAATGAGCGTCTCCGACACATAGAAAGAGACGGTGATGGGTTCTCCGGTACCGATGTCTCCATTGTTAATCACAGTCGTATATAAAGTCGCGGTGACATTTTTGGCAGAGGTAATAATCACCGGAGACCAGGCTGTGATTTGAAGATTAGCCTTAAAGTTATAGCACATTGTATCCAACGCCTGTCCAGAATCCGGTCCTTGAAGGTCAACACAGAATTGTTGGATGGCGGCATGAGTATTGGGAATTTCTACGGTAAGTGTTTTGTAATCGCCGCAGCATTTTAAGTCATCTACAACGATAGTAGTTGTGGGCGTCTGGAGCGATGAAGGTGAGTAGAAGGTGACGGTAAAGGGGGTAACAGTGCTGATATTGCCGGCGTTGGCAATCGTTGCTTTAAGGGTTGGCGTTATAATAATACTGCTAGGTGGTGTGGGAATACCGGGACTGACTTCCAACAATATAGGCTCTACTTTTGGGTCTACAGCAGAGGTATAGTCACGGTAGGCATTTCCCAGGTAGGTGGGTTGATTGTTGATGAAGAGGGAACCACCAGGCCAGGATCCATGATCCAGACTATACCAGGCCCAACGTTGCACTAATCGGTTATCATCAGGTTTGTAACCCAAGACAGAGTCGCGCGCGGTTCGCATCCAGTCGGCGGTGGCGTTGAAGAAGTCGATGTCATCTTGTTGGGTAGTATCGACCAAGCCCGGCCAGAGTAGAGTACCATATTCAGGGATTACGATGGGATGGTTACGATAACCATTGTCGTACAGCCATTGACGGAACGTCATAAGACGCGAGGCATAAATGTCAATGTCCCAGTGATCGTAGACTGAGTAGTAGGTTGCATCTGGCGCATGTTGATAGTTCCAGTCGGGTACGAAGCACGCGCCCCAGGCAAATGGATCCCCAGAATGTGGAGTAGGATAGCAGTTTTCGCACAAAATATAGCTATGTGTGGACCAGAAATCGGCAGGTAGTGTTTCACCGTAGGTCTGTTGATAGGTATCAAGTACTCGATTGAGGTAGTTGAAACGCAAAGGCGTGGGTTGGACGATGTTCCCCGCGCCAATTTGGGCGGTGGGATCGATGCTTTTGATGAGATAGTATAGATCGTGATATGCATACGCATAGAACTCAGCCAGCATATTGTCCATCGCATTACAATCCGGTTCATTCCCGATGAACCACATTGCACCGGGTACTTGTTTGATGCGATTGATCAGGGTGGTGCCAGTAGGTGATGCTGTGTATCCAATCTGAGTGATTGTTCCGTTGACTTGTCCCTTAACGGGGCTTAAGCGAATAGTCTGCACATATTCTAGGGGAGGAATCTTTGATTTCCCTGCGGCGCCCCAGTCCCAATACCATCCTCCGTTGATATATGTGGCAAGTCCATACTCGTAAGCTGCTGAAGTAGAGGTGGCAACGCCAAAGCCAAAACGACCGTTAACGTAAGTGGTGGTCAAATCAGCGGGTTGAAAAGTGGAGAAGGCAGTGTCTTCTGCTATTGCCCTACTCGGAATGTTGGGAAGATAGGCGCCATGTATAAACATGCTATCGGGTGCGGGCGTATCCTGAGGTGGTGAAGATAGGACTTCTTTATACCACAGCGCAAATGTAAGGATGAACAGTCCCCCTGTAATCCCTATCAATTTCCATAATATTCTCGATCGTTTCCTTTGTAATGCATTCATTTTTCTTAACCCCCTCAATGATATACTTTTTTATTATACCGCACTTTAGACTCACATAGCTCTAGTTCGGTGATTACTTTTATCCCCCTAAATTTTTACGCTGAAAAAGCTCCAAAATTCAATTTTGGAGCTGGAAATAGAGTGTCCTTGTGACTTGTTAGTGATCCTCTGTTATTTGCTATTCGCTATTTGTATGTGTGGCATTTCCCGGCTGGCAACGATGTTAATGCCGGTACCTAAGGCATTGTTTAATATCACCTGCCCTTTTGTCACTGGCGCTTCGATTTCCAATTTCCGCACCTCGGTCAATAGCTCGAAAATACGTGGCTTTGGGAAAGGGGCAGTTGTGTAGACTGGAACCAGTGGATGTAGCCCTTCTTTAACTTTGACCGTCGTCGCTACCATGCGCCGGGGATCGGTTAGTTCTCGCTGGACGTAGTCTTGTCCCCGTTTGCAAGTGTTGCCATCAACGTGTAGCAGAGTATCCCCTTCGTGCGTTACCTGGATCGTACATCCCATTGGGCAGGTAATACAAATCATTTCTTCTGTAATCGCCATTTTTTACCTCCGTATAAGCAAGGCCTTTGAGCCTTTAGGCAAGGTATTTCTGAACCTATAAGCAAGGTTTCTGAACCTATAAGCAGGGTTTCTGAACCTTGCCCTCATTGTGGTACAACGCTGACTTTTAAGGTTTGCGCTTTGCGCACCGCGTCGTAATCTCGTTCTCGTAGAGTAATGCTAACCATTTCTCCGGGCCGGGCATAGCGCGCGCGTTGGCGCGCGATCAGAGTATCGCCATCATGTACTTGGATGGTCACCGCTTGCTCTAGAGGTTGCGTCACCCGCATTTGTAGCATCACGTGCGCTCCGGTCAATGTTTCGGGGTTGACTTGATGGGGTACAACGTACCGCACATTATCGCTGGCTACTGTTTTTATATATGGTAGCTTTTTTCGTGTTTTGCCTCCCTGTTCCTTGGCCCAGAGCGCAGCGTGTTCGCCAGCTACCAACCCAGCTTGCGTAACCCAATCCACCAGGTCATAGACGTGAACGACGTTGCCTGCTGCAAAAATACCCGGCACCGAGGTGTGGAATCCATTATCCACAAAAGGCCCGCCGGTGACTGGATCGAGGGCCACACCGGCTTTTTGCGACAGCTCGTTTTCTGGGATCAACCCCACCGAGAGCAGTAATGTATCGCAGGGAATGATCTCTTCTGTGCCTGGAACATAGCGCCATTTTTCGTCCACTGCGACGGTCTCAATGGCTTCTACGCGGTTTTTACCGATGATGCGTTTAATGGTGTGTCGTAGTTGCAGCGGAATGTCAAAATCCAGCAGGCATTGTACATAGTTGCGGCTTAGACCGGTGAGATAGGGCATAATCTCCAATACACGCTCGACTTTCGCTCCCTCGAAGGTCAGGCGGCGGGCCATAATCATGCCAATATCACCAGATCCCAAGATAGTAAAACGTTTGCCGGGCATATAACCTTCTACATTTACCCAGCGTTGTGCTGTGCCAGCAGTATAGACACCCGCCGGGCGTGGGCCAGGTATCCGAATCTGCGCGCGCGTGCGCTCGCGGCAGCCCATCGCCAATACCAAAGCTTTCGTGTGTAATTCCTGATAACCATAATGGCTGCTGGTCACGTAGATGCGCCGGTCGGGGGTAATATCCAAGACCATCGTATCCAATAGATATTGGACACCGACCTCTTTGGCTTCATTGATAAAGTGTTGGGCGTAGCTGGGGCCGGGCAAGTCCTCTTTGAAGGTTTCCAATCCAAAGCCATTGTGGATGCATTGCAGTAAGATGCCTCCCGGTTCAAGATCGCGCTCAATGACTAGGACATCACTTGCCCCATTTTTCTTCGCGGCAATTGCTGCTGCCAGCCCTCCTGGCCCGCTGCCGATAACAATGACATCGTAAGAAGATTTCATAGTTTTAGCCTTCATAATGTATCATACAGTTCTGGGATAAGAATTAAATCTAATTCGTGACAACGTTCGCGGATTCGCGGGTCGACTGTTAATGCAACAAATACCCCACATACCTCTTTATCAGGATTTTGAATTTTAACGAGTTTGACTTTATCGGCGAAGTTATCTACGTCATCTACATCAGGCGAACTTTTAACCTCAAAAACCAGTAATTCTCCGTTCTGAGCTATGAGATCTACTTCTTTTTGTTTGCCGGGTTTGTATACGATACCCGTGGGATCACTAATGAGCTGTCGTAATTTGACATTTTCGGGTAGAATGTCACGCCGGTTGAGGCCAAGACGCAGGGCGCCAGCTACAACATTTTCGAGATCTCGGCCTGCGCGTGTTTGCCAACGGCCCATTAATAACTCAAACCAGTTTCGTGATTCGCGCACTTCTTGAGTTAATCTTACAAAGCGCTGATCTACCTGTTCAAAGCGCTGATCTACCTGTTCAAAGCGTTGGTCAACTTGTTCAAAGCGTTGGTCAACTTGTTCAAAGCGCTGGTCAACTTGTTCAAAGCGCTGGTCAACTTGTTCAAAGCGCTGATCTACGTATCTGAAACTTCGTTCGCTTTCTAGTCGAAGTGCCGTTAATTCATCCAGTAAGCGCGCAAATTCGTCGCGACGCGGGAATTTCTCATTTACAATGCCCTCGATAAAGATGACAAATTTAGGATCTTGTTCCAATATTTGTGGCAATTCTCGCAAAACGTATTCTTTCACTTCTTGTAACTCCTGTGCGGTTAGCATGTTATTACCTCCTTGGTCAGTCGTGTTAAAAACTCCGACCCTTGCCCTTTTTTACTGATTTCTAGGGGGGAAGTTTCTAGCTCTCGCGCGAGAATTTCAACTACGCGCGGCATATCAAATCCACCCAGACAGCGGCCAGTTCCTAACCAGGTACGGCGCTTGATGGCATCGTAAGTGGTGGCTGGGATGGGAGCGTGGATTTCGGCGACGATTTCACCTTCCGTCACTGTCTCACAACGGCAAATAACGCGTCCATAACGTGGATCTCGGGCAACCAAGGCTGCCTGTTCTGCGTGGGAGAGATGACGGAAGATAGGACGTGCCGGACGTACCGGATTCCAGTCGGGTTTTTCCGGCAAGGCTTCCCCCGCTTCTTGGAGCAATTCCGTCACGCGTACGGCGATAGCGGGAGCTGCTGTTAATCCTGGAGATTCGATGCCGCCTAAATTCACTAGGCCGTTTACACCCTCAGGAATCTCGATGATGAAGTCTTTGTGATATGCTATGGACGGGTCTGCACATGGTGCGTTACCACCAGGACGTAATCCCGCAAAAACCGCGATAATATCCCGCTGGTTGAGTCTCGGTACAAGTTTTTGTGCCCCTTCCCAGATTTCCTGCATTCCCCCTGACGTGACCGCAGCATCGGTTTTGTCATTAATCTCCTGCGCGTTGGGGCCGACCAGGGTGTTCCCATGCAGGGTTGTTGTCACTAAGATACCTTTGCTGACTTTGGTTGGCACAGGAAAGAGTACGTTGTTGATCTGTACCTTTGCACGATCCATCACGTAATATTCTCCGCGCCGTGCTGTGATCTTGAATTCCGGGCGCACATCGGCTTTGTGCATCACTTCATCGGCATATAATCCAGCCGCGTTGATTACCCACCGTCCATAAAAGTCTCCTTGATTGGTCTTGACGCCGATAATTGACCGCCGACCGCCAACCGCCGCTCTCTGAGCCGCTGAGCCGCTTTCCCAAATAAAGTCTAGAAATTCTGTGTTGAGTTTCAACTCCACGCCATTCATGACCGCGTTTTCTGCCGCTGCCAGGGTCGCTCCCCACGGGTCACAGATGCCACCTACAGAACAGTAGAGCGCACCGCTGGTTTTTGAGGTTATATTGGGTTCACGCGCCCGCATTTCCGCACCAGAGATGATTTCTGTGGGGATGTTATTGGCTTCACCACGGAGATGGAGTTCCTCCAATAGGGTACGCTCTTCCTCTCCCACAGCGACCACATACGTGCCGCAGCGCTCAAAGCCAAAGTGTAACTCCTCGGCGAGTTGATCCCACATCGGGTTAGCTTTGGTATTCATCTCTGCTTTGAGAGTACCTGGCACCGTGTCGTAGCCTCCGTGGATTAGGGCAGAATTGGCCGCCGTCGCACCCGTACACACGTCCACTGCTTTTTCGATCCAGAGAATTTTCAGGTTGTAGCGCGCGAGAAAACGCGCGATCATCGCCCCCGTTACTCCTGCGCCGATGATGATAATATCGTAAGTTCCTTGCATTCAATCCTCCATCTCTTGCCATAGCTTAATAGGCATAATGACGCTCATTAAGTGCCCTTGTTTATCGGAAACACATTGAATATTTATAAAGGTCATAATATCTCCTGTATTTTTGTTCTGTGTGAATATTAGCAAATGATTTCTGGTTTTTGATATTCCGTTGTCATCCCTACCGGTAGCTGCCACACGTGATCTCCGTTCCGATTGGTGAAGTAGAGGTAGGAGATGGATGGCGCGCGGGCATTGCCATCTGCCCAAAAGGCGTAAAAGTCGGGATGCGCGTTCAGCGGGCGGCGGACATAGGTATGATTGCGCGGACTGTTATGTGTTAATTGTTTAAGCTTTGTCCAGATGATGCCTTCATCTTTCGATTCCCACAGTGCAACTTCACCGCCGGGATTGTAGGGCTGTGGGCCGGGTTCTGTCGGCGCGATGAGCCGCCAACCATCTGCTTCCAGATAAAACGCCCCCATATCGTAGTTGTTGTCGCTCACTATACCCGCTGTGCGAACCCATTCCGTACCTGTCCAACGTATAAAACGCCAGGTATGGGGTCCATTCTGTGGTCCTGGCTCGTATCCTCGGCTGGTGACGCACACGATGATCGGGTGTCCGGCTGTGTCAAAAACTATGTCTTTCATATAGACTTTTAGTCCTTCGGCCTCAGCATCCCAGATGAGTGCGGGATTTTTGACCTCGGTTAGTGGCAGAGTAAGCGGTTGACCCGTCACTGCCGTCCACGTCTGTCCCCAATCGGGAGTTTGTATGTAATAGAGATTGGTGCGCCGCTCCAATCCTCCCTCGTCGGGGTGATAGTTGAACGCTGTACCAATCACACCACGCGCCACATTAAAGGCTGTAACCTGGTAATGACCCTGACAGATATGGGCCAATTTTACCGGCTCGGTCCACGTGATGCCGTCCCGGCTACTCTTGAAATGCAGGCCACGTCCCAGATGGTAACAAGTATGCATAAAGAAAAAGCCTTTATCGGGATCATACCACGGCTGTGGATAAGCAAAAAGGGGCGCATCACTTATTGTTTCCCACCGATCAATGGTGTAGGGTTCCACACTACGGTGGATAAACGAGCGCGTGGTCCCACTGCCGTGTGAAGGGGAAAAGAGCCACAGATAGCCATCCTTGTCGAGTTGTAATACGGGATTGTCATGCGGGTCGCCACACCATTTGTCGAAAACGATGGTAGGCCGGGGAACTTTACCCGTGGTATGATCATAATACGATATCATGTGAAGTAGGTTGCCTTGCTCGAAATCTACATAGCGGTCGCGCCGGTAGTTATTAGGTCTCGCGCCTCCCCAACAGAAGAAGGTCTTGTTTACCTCCGGTGCATAGATTGCAAGCGGGCGGTGTTTGGCATTGTAGGTCCCCAATCCGCCGCCATACTTCGGCCCATAGGTAGGGAAAAAGCTCCCCTGTTTATGCCACATCCCAATGTAACTATCGGCCTTTGTGCAGAAAACTTCCTGTGTAACCGGATCGGGCATATCTTGACCTGCAACGGGATTGCGTCTGTAAGATGTCTGACTCATGGATGTGTCCATCTGTGTGCCTCTTCAATTTTCTAAAAAGATTTATTGGATACTAATGCTGTTTTGTGCTATGTCAACAGCCATTTTGACAATTATCTATCTGGATTACAATATATTCAACCTGCTGTGAATGTGAGCGTCTTGCCCACATGAGGCGGAGAAGAGATCTGTATAAATGAGGGAGGTTTTCAGATTATGCGTATTCTTTTTATTGATATTGATACACTGAGGCCCGATCATTTGGGATGTTATGGGTATCATCGTAACACCAGCCCTAATCTTGACCGTATTGCTCAAGACGCGGTACGATTTGAGAATAATTATGTGAGCGATGCGCCATGCTTGCCCTCGAGAACTGCGCTGTGGAGTGGTCGATACGGTTTCCGCACCGGTGTAGTAGGCCATATGGGATCATCTGCCGACCCATTTAATGATGGTTGCCCGCGTGGTTTCCGCGATTCTTTTGATGCTACCTCGTGGATGAGCGTGTTACGCCGAGCCGGATTTTATACTGTTACTGTCAGTCCCTTTGGCGAGCGACACGCAGCATGGGAATGGTATGCAGGCTACCGCGAAGTATATAACCCTGGTAAGGGAGGGATGGAGCGCGCCGACGAAGTTATCCCGACTGCAATTGACTGGATTGAGCGTAACGGTGACAAAGATGATTGGTTCCTGCATGTTAATGTGTGGGATCCGCATACGCCCTACCGTACACCGATGGAATACGGCAATCTGTTTGCGGATGCTCCGTTGCCTGCGTGGATGACCGAGGAAATGCGGCAGAGGGCATGGGAAAGCTTCGGCCCTCACAGTGCGCAGGAACCATCGGGTTATGATCTCAATTCAGCTTGGGTGAGTCAATATCCCCGGATTCCACTGCAGATCGATTCTATGGAGACTCTGAAACAGTGGATAGATGGGTATGATATGGGCATCTGGTATGCCGATATGTGGATAGGCAAATTATTGGATGCGATGGAGCAAAAGGGGATTCTGGAAGATACGGTGATTATTGTCAGTTCCGATCACTCAGAAGCCCAGGGGGAGTTTGATATTTGGGGGGATCATCAGAGCGCGGATCATTCTATTTGTCGCGTTCCCTTGCTCATCCGTTGGCCTGGGATCACTGACGGCGGCCGGGTGGATACGGCATTGCACTATCACTTTGATTGGGCTGCAACGCTGGTTGAGATGGTAGGCGGTGTTGTTCCTGATAATTGGGATGGGATTTCGTATGCTGAGGCGTTCAAAGCTGGAGGAGAAGCGGGCCGCGATTATTTGATACTCAGCCAGGGGGCGTGGTCGGTACAGCGCGGTGTGCGTTTCGAGTGCGCGGGTGAATCCTGGATCTGCCTGCGTACTTACCACGATGGACACAAGGCGATGGCGCCGGTGATGCTTTTCAATTTGACACAGGACCCTTATGAGCAACACGATCTTAGCATTGAGCGACCTGAGTTGGTGGATAGGGCGATGGGAATGCTTGCAGAGTGGCAACATCAGATGATGCTGCGGAGCGCAAGCAATATTGATCCACTGATGACGGTATTGCGTGAAGGAGGACCTTCTCATACCCGTTACCAACTGCCCCAGTATTTGGAGCGATTACGTAAGACAGGACGTGTGCAGCACGCGGAAAGACTAGAAAAATTACACCCGGATGAAGTGTAGGATTGCTCTTGACAACATTCCCAAAAATACATACAATGTAAGTAACTTATTAACAGGGAGTGGGAGTGTGTGACAACTGCTAGAACATGTTCCACCCAATATTTCGAATACACAACTGCGGATACGCTCGGCACGAGCGTCCGCAGTTGTGCGTTTATAGGGGATATTTTTTCTGGGAAGGGAGGTGATACAACCTGATACGGGGAAGAACGTAAGTAATGAGATGCTGTACATCAACCCAAAATCAATCTCTGGGAGGATACTAAATATGTTTGACGAAAAATCGTTGAAAGAATTGGCGTCTGTTGAGGCAAATACCCCAATTTTGAGTGTTTATTTAAATGTTGACCCTAAGCAACGCACAGCAGAGGAATACAAACTTGTCCTGCGTGAGATGTTAAGAAATCCGGCGGGTATGGCAGATAAAGCGGATATTACGACCGTCAAAAACTACGTGGACCTGGAATACGATTGGTCGGGCCGAGGATTGGTGATATTCTCTTGCCAAGCTGAGGGATTATGGCAAGTGTTCCCGATTTCGGTTCCTGTGCGGTCGGGAATTACGGTGGCACATAAGCCTTATATTTCTCCTTTGGTGGAGTTGAGCGGAATTTATGGGCGCTATGTGGTTGCTGTGGTAGATCAGCAAGGCGGGCGTTTCTTTTCGTTCCAGATGGGAGAATTAGCCGCACATGAGGGGATAGCGGGTGAAGATGTTCACCGTACGCGCCGGGGACGCGGTTCCTCGGTTGTGGGTATGCGGGGAGGATCGCCGCTCTCAGGACGCAAAGAAGCAGAGGTTGTTCATAGAAATTTACGGGAAATAGCAGAAGGACTGACATCTTTCTGTGAGCAGCATAAGCCTCGCCGTCTGTTGCTGGCGGGGGCCGAGCATACTATTGCGGAGTTCAAGGAATGTTTGCCGGTAAGATTGCAGCAAATTATCGTAAGTACGTTTGCTGTTGAGATGGGCGCCAGCGAGATTGAAATCCGAGATCTTTCGTTTGCATTGCTCAAGGAATTGGAGGAGCAACGCAAGCAGGAGTTAGTGGAAACGGTTATTACTGCTGCGGCGAAGGGTAGTAATGGCGTAGTGCGATTGGATGAGACATTGAGCGCAGCCAATGAGGGGCGGGTACAAGTTTTGGTGGTTGAACACGATTACCATAACCCTGGCTACAAATGTACGGGGTGTGGCTATTTAACCACTCAACAATTGGAGACCTGTGTTTTTTGTGGCGGCGAATTTGTGGATATTTCCGATGCGGTTGAAGCCGTGGTCAGTCAAGTTGTGGAGAAGGGCGGTACGGTGGAGGTCGTGGATAACGAGCAGATCAAGGATGCGCATATTGGCGCATTACTTCGATATTAACTTGGTGAATGATACAACTGATGATGGTTGATCAGGGTATCTCAAAACAACCGCCTGATTATGGTCAGGCGGTTGTTTTATTGTATATGGGCACCTCAGATGTAAAAGATGTATTGGCTTGAGTAATATTAAATCCCCGGTATTATAGCACTTGGGAGAAAGTATGGTTCAAACAGATCATCAAGCCACTTGTCCATTTTGTGGCGCCCTACATCCCTATGGTACGCTGTTTTGTGAACAGTGCGGTGCTGGTCTGTCGGTGGGAGAGACTTCGCCTGTAGTATCTCATACTAAGCATGGGGATGAGGGTGGAAGTTTACGCCATCCACTTGGGGAAAATTCACAACCAGAAAAGTTTTCGGGCCGCGTTCAGGTTCAAAAGATTTTAATTGAGGCAAAGATTTTGAATACCGGCCATGCAGTGCGTGTACTTATGGATGATGTGATTCTTTTAGGACGCAAGGATGCGGATAGGGGGATTTTGCCCGAATTAGATTTAACAATGGTAGATGGGCAGGACCTGGGTGTTTCCAGACGTCATGCACGTATCTTGACTTATGGTGGTCGTTGCTTTATTGAAGATTTGGACAGTATGAATGGAACTTACCTTAAGGATGAACGTTTGACGCCTCATTTGCTCTACCGGCTGAAAGATGGGGATATTCTGACCCTCGGCACGATGCACGTGCAGTTAAATATCCATACGGGGAAATAGCTTTAACCCGTTAGCTCACTGAACATACTATGGGTAATCATTATGTAGCTTGAATATTTTCTGCGTTTTGTCAGTAGATATACTTGTGTAAAACGTGAAACGTAAAACCTATTTACGTTTCACGTTTTATATGCTACATCCCTGCTAACCCTAATTCTTCTGCAATACCTTTCATTGCTTCCAGGACGATGCCGATGTGTTCACTGAGATCTACGCCCAACATTGCTGCGCCTTTTTCAATATCCTCGCGGTTAGCACCCCGGGCAAACGCTCTGTCCTTCCATTTTTTCTTTATGGAGCTGACTTTGACATCAAGGATAGACTTGCTGGGTCGTACCAAGGCAACTGCCGCGATAAGTCCCGTTAGTTCATCCACGGCATAGATAACTTTTTCCATGTTGGATTCTGGCGTCGCATTTGTAAGATCAGGTGCGTGACATTGCACGGCACGAATTAGCACTTCATCCCATCCAAACGCGCGCATCAGTTCCGCACCTTTGAAAGGATGGCCTTCTGGTCCCAAATCGGGATACTTTTCATATTCAAAATCGTGGATCAGGCCCACAACCCCCCATTTTCCTTCATCTTCGCCGTAACGACGCGCGTAGGCACGCATCCCGGCTTCTACTGCCAAAGCGTGGGAGATCAAGTTAGGATTCTGGGTATATTCATTTAAAACTTTCCAGGCTTCTTCTCGTGTTGGCCACATAAGTTGCTCCTTATACAAAGAATTTAGAAATCGAAGAATTAAGGATCAGAGAATAGAGAGCTGAGAATGGGCTATGGCTTCAATTTTCTTCTCTCTATTCTCTACGTCTCCTCTACATCACTTTCGTCACCAAGAATTTCTCTTCACGCTCTGCATTGGCGGCCTCAATGGTTTCTGCTGCCCCGAGAACGGCGATGCGGCCAATTGCATTGGCGGATTCCAGTATTTCGGCGAGGGCATGGAAGTTATTGGCGTTGGTGGTGAGAATTTCATCACGGTATTGTTGTCGTGCTTCGTCTGTATAGCCGATCAGTGCGCGCGCCATTGCACTATAACCCTTTGCATCGGGCAATTGATAAGTATCAACGTTGCCAATTGCACCGATGATACTCCTGACCAATTCATCGTCGGTTAATCCCAACGTGCGCAAAAAATTGCTAGTCTTGTCATAGTTAGTTAAGGTATTTAGTAGGTTGGGATCGCGGTATGATGCATACGCAAATACGCCGGAGTGCGGGTCAAAGAGGCAGAATCCGCCATACGCGCCTCCTTGCACGCGGATTTTTTCCCACAACCACGTAGCACGCAGATAGTTGAGAATGACCTCTATGGACCCGTGGCGCGTATAGCCTAGGGAATACAGATTTGCACCTTTGGCAACATAGTTGACTTTGGCGGGAATAGTTAACCCTTCCGGCGCGAGTGTATAGTCCGGCATCCAGGTAACGATGTTGGCAGTTCTATCTGCGGGCAAAGCTGCCAAGAAATCACGGAGTTTGGGTTGTACTTCTGTCCAATTGACTGCATCCAGGGTAACGTTGCATAACAGTGCATTGCGGTTGACCAGGATGTTGCGTGTCATTTCTAATTTTTGAAGTACATCCGGCCAATTTTGCTCTGTTTGTTTGATTAAATCCCGTAAGAAGAAGAGATAACTAATGCCGCGTGTGTATTCGGTGGCCCAATCGGCCTCGTTAAATTTAGCACGTAGCCGGTAGATTGCCATCCGGTGCCCGCCGGGCACAAGTTGTGCTTCTAATCGGGCCTTCTTTTCCAGAAGCATTTGCATAAAGCGTACCGGGTTGTCTAATTTGACGGTGAGCAATATATCGCGCAAGATGGCGAACAGCTCCTCTACTTGGGTCATTGTTGCTTTACTACGCAAGAAAAGCCATGCGGCAGCGGTATCTGTGTCGCGAATCATCGCATTGTAGGTAGTGGTTTCGATTCCACCTGTTTTCCTTCCAATACGTTGGGTTAATTTAACAAAGTCTTCAGTCTCTGTACCAATTTCCAGCAGTACGTCACCAAACAGCGCGCTATATGGTAATAATTCTTGGGGCAGGGTGTGAAGATTGAAGCCCAGGTCGAAGTATAAAATACCATTTGTAAATAGATCATGAGCCATCACCTGTACGCCGTTCTCTTGGCTGTGTTCGGTAGGGATAATTTTAGTTTCTTTGTCCAGGTCATCGAGGGTCAGGCAGGGAATGGTTGCCAGTGCTTCGGGGGAATCGGGTGTTTCCTGCAAGGTTTTGAGCCGGGCGGCGCTCTCTAGCACTGCCTTTAATTCTGTTTCGGACATTGATGCACGGGTCTTGACGAGGCGAGCGGTTTCTGCCTCATCTTGTTGTTGTTGGAGGTTAGTATCGGGTTTCAGGATAACGGTAACACGATGTGTATTGTTGAGCAAATATGTTTGGATTAGACCCTCAAAATATGCTGTTCCCTCGGTTGCGTAGTGAGCTTTGACTTCAGCCAGTGGAGTTTCAAATGCCAGGGGAGCCAAGGGGTCGCCATCGTGTAGCCAGGTGGTGAGCGCACGGAGCATCTGTACTATGCCGCGTGGGTATGTACCGAAGTTTTGCTCGCGCAGGTTGAATTCGATTGTGTTAATGGCCGCCTCTATCATATCGGGATCAATGCCGTTTTCAACCAGAGAGTGCAATGTTTCTAGAATGAGAATCTCGACTTTTTCTACATGGTTGGTGACAACACCCTTAAGCCCAGTTGAGAAATAAAGCTGGCGTACTGAGTCATCCAGGCCATCCCCGATAACCTCTTCTCCTAGCCCGGAATCAATGAGTGCTTTGCGGAGGGGAGAAGCCGAGGTACTGACCAGGGTGTAGGATAAAATCTCGAGTGCCAGGGTTAGCGTCGGGTTGTTATTTTCCGGCAGGAGCCAGTTGACGCAGATAAAGGCTTTGGGATCCTCTGCATCTACACTAACCGGATAGGGATAAACCTTGCGCCGTGGAGAGTCAAATTGTGGCTGGAGGGGAACGGTGCTGTCTACCGTGCGGCTCTGATAATCTTTGAGATACGCTTGAATAAGGGCAAGGCGTGCGCCGGAATCGCCATTTCCAAATGGGGCGTCGTCTCCGGAGAAGAAGATAAAGGCATTAGAAGGATGATAGTAGGTTTCGTGAAAGGTCTTAAATTGGGTATAGGTCAAGTTGGGAATGACTTCTGGGTCACCGCCGGAATCGAAGCTATAGGTGTTATCGGGAAAAAGTACGGATTCATTGTAACGCGCGATAAGGTTGTCTGGTGAGGAGTACGCCCCCTTCATTTCGTTGAAGACGACGCCCTTGTAGGTAAGCGGGGCGTTCAGATCTTCTAGTTCATAGTGCCAGCCTTCCTGTTGCAATGTCTCCGGTGTGATGCGTGGGTAGAAGACGGCGTCCAGATAAACATCTACCAGGTTGTAGAAATCTTGTAAATTCTGGCTGGCAACAGGATAACTTGTCTTATCACTGAAGGTGAGCGCGTTGAGAAAGGTGTTAAGTGAACCTTTCATCAATTCTACAAAGGGTTCTTTGACCGGATATTTGCGTGAGCCGCAGAGTACTGCGTGTTCCATAATGTGCGGCAGCCCTGTGGAATCCGGTGGCGGGGTGCGGAAAGTAATTCCGAAGACCTTGTTTTCGTCATCATTTTCCAGCGAGAGCAGGCGTGCGCCTGTTTCAACGTGGCGGTATAGTTTTGCCCGAGTATTTAATTCGGGGATCTCTTTTTCTCTGACCAGTTCAAATCCATGTATGATTGTCATATATTTTATCTCCATTTGTGATGCGTAAAACGTGAAACGTGATGCGTCATTGGGTGCTTGCTAGTCGTGAGTTCCGGATTCATCTTTATCTTTCACTCTTCAAATAGGATGGGCAAGGGTTCGCCTAAAACCGGTACAGGATGCGTGACGTATATATCCAGCCACGCGCGCCACAAGGCAGCAATTTCACGCACATAATACCAGCGAATATGACGGTAGGGTACCCGGTCGGCGGTATATCCCACAGCATCTAATCCTAATGCGCGGCAAGTATTGAGCGCGCGTGGAAGATGATACCGTTGTGTGACCAGGATCACGTATTTCACTTGGAAGATGTCGCGCGCACGATAGCAAGTATCATAAGTGCGACGTCCTGCATAATCCAATACAATATCTTCACGAGGCACACCTTGTGCCAGTGCATATTCTAACATCTTTGCCGGTTCATTGTAATCCACAAAGCGGTTATCGCCACTGAAAAGCAGTTTTTGCACACGCCCGGCATGGTAGAGTTCGAGCGCGGCATCTAGGCGGTCGCGCAGGATATCACTCAATGCACCACTGGGCCAGTAACCCGCGCCGAAAACGATGGCGATGGGATGCGCTGGAACTTCCTGGACAGCCGCAGATCGCTTTTGATCTTGCGTGTAAATATCATTCTTGTACCGTCCGGTGAGGGTCCATAGCGTCCACCCGGTTGCACCCAGACCGAGAACACAGGTTACGAACAAACATCGCAGTAGGCGATAGTGCTTACGGTGATGTCGACACCGGCATAGTGGTGCAGATACTGGCGTTATTTTTCCCTGCGAATTATCTTGCATCTTTCAGTGATACCCCCACGGTTTCTACTGCCTCTGGATCTGTTCCCCAAACGAGCCATACGCGATCGCTGTAGCGATAAAGAAAAGCCGCGCCCTTGTCTCCTACCCACCATTGCCCGGCTGGCAAGGTCTCTGGGGCTGGGGTCTCACGTGTATATCCCGCAACACGATTGGGGAGCAGGGTAGTCATTTCATTGTAAAAGTGACGTGCTTCGTGCCAATCCTTCCACGCTGTTTGCCAAAGCACGACGCATGCACCTTGTGGCCCATCCCATGCCTGGAGTAGGTCGCCATCCCAATAGGGCAATGTGGTGGTTAGTGTTTCTTTTCCACGCCATTCTAAAAGGGTTAGTCCCATTAGCGCTTCGCCCAGGGTATCTGTGTGCGTGAGTATCCAGCCTCGCCCTAATTCTGGTGTGAGGGGGGAAATGACGCGCGCGTTATCTCCCTCCAGATAATGCTCTGGATGTAACACTTCATGCGTTGAGCGAGGAGGACGGCGGAGAGCCATATCCAGGGCCTCAGTTCCTCCTTTGTTGTAAAGCTCAGTTGCAAAAGTACCCCCTAACTCTAATGAAAGACGAGAGAGATCGGATAATAATGGATCTTCGGGAATCCAATGGGCTGTTGTGGCTTGGATGAGCGTGGTGAGCAACGCATTGGCTTGAGGTGTACCGGGTTTTAATTCATAATAGCGCCAGAGGGCAATAAGCGCGTCGCCATCAGCTATGGCAGACAGGGCGAGATGCCGGTCTAGCGTATCGGCCTCATCCTGTAACCGTTGTAAGTCCCCATACTGTTCAGGAATAGCACGCGCGTAACCAAATGCCAATTGTATTTTGAGATCTTCTAAAGAGCCTGTCCAATCACGTCGCAGGTAGATTTGCTCTTCTTCTGGAACATAAATAGCCGCGGCAACTCGGGCTTGCGCGCGGGTGTCTATTCGCACGGGTTCATCCCAAAACCATAGTCCCAAAATATCTAAAGTTGTTTTTGCTTGTAACGTAAAGGGCGGCAACGTTTGGTATCTTTGATAGAGCGCGGTTGTCAATTCGTGTTGTTCAACCAGTTTTAACGGTGTTCCCCAACGGGCGATCGTACCTCGTGCTACAGCAACTTCTTCTGCAATTGTGCCGGCTTCCAATGGATCGAAAGGAGGTGTTGGTGTAGGAGTGGGCAGGACGAAGAGTGTGGGGGATGGGGTAAGCACGTGGGAAATTAATACATTCGTTTCTGTCAGTGTAGTAGTGGGAGTTGGGAGAGGGGCACTTCGCAGTGTGCTCCAGACACTCCCTACCAGTAACACCAAGACGAGCGCGGTTGCTCCGAATAATGCCAGCAAAACACGTCGTTGCTGAGGTGTCAGACCTCGATACCATTGCACGCAAGGACCTCCCGCTGAATGTGGATGATGTCATAAATACCGGTGGCAGCCAAATCCAGAAGTGTATTGATTGTACTTCGGGGAACAGAACCTCTTTCTGCCGTACCCTGGATTTCAATAAAGTGGTCTTGGGCATCCATAACGACGTTCAAATCTATTTGAGCCTGTGCATCTTCAGCATAAGCCAGATCAAGCAGAAATTCGTCGTTTACCACCCCCGCGCTGATGGCAGCGACGGGAGGTTTGAGGACTCCCGATGGTACGTTTCCATCGGTGATTAATGTATGCATTGCAAGTGCGACGGCGACGTAGCCACCAATGATCGCCGCGGTGCGTGTCCCCCCATCCGCCTGGATAACGTCGCAATCTACCCATAACATACGTTCTCCCAGCAGGGAGAGATCAACCGCTTGGCGTAGACTGCGTCCAATCAGGCGGTGAATCTCTTTAACTCTTCCTCCTTCAATATGCTTGCGAGGCGTGCGGCTATGGGTAGCGCGCGGCAAAAGAGCGTATTCTGCCGTCAGCCATCCTTTGCCGCTTCCTCGTCGCCATGGGGGAACGCCTTCCTGCAAGGTGACGGCACAGAGTACGTGTGTATCTCCTAACTTAACCAGGGCTGCCCCTTCTGGATAGCGCACAGGGGATAGTTCAAGTGTTAACGGTCGCAGTTGATCCGGCTTTCGTCCGTCAAAGCGCATATATATACCTCTTTGTTGATTTGTTTTTTGACCAGTCTTATACGTAAAATGTGAAACGCAAATAGCTTCTTATAGTATGACTCACTATAATTTGCATCATTGGGAAAATCCTCTTGGCTTTCAATTCCTAACTTGCAACTTCCGGCTTGTCGTTTTACGTTTATGGCGTAAATGTCAATTGCCCAGTCTGAACCTCACTCACGGCTGTGTCCAGGGGAACAAGTTGGAACCAGGTGTTGCCAGGTTTGAGGGGGAGGGGTTTGCCCTCACCGTTGGTGAAGGTGAGCATATGATCGCGTCCGGCGCGCGTCCAGTAACCCTGGAACATCTGCCCGTCCCGGAAAATGAGTGCCGGGCCGGAGCCCCAGACTTGGATCTCGATAGACATGTGCCCGCCTCCCCAGGTATCTTCTAAAATGTCGGTCTCAAGGTGATTGGCATAAACTATAACTACGTTGGCGAAAGCAAGTTGTTTGCCGGTCAGATAATCGGTATGCACTACACCTGCTGTACTACGCATCCACCGCCCCACGGTGGCATCATAGGCCCATTCGGCAGTACAGACACCCGCCAGGTAATTGATCTCAAAGTAGCTTGTGGGTGTGCCACCGGTGGGCGCGCTTTCGGTGAACGCCATGTAACGTGGAAATTCCGGATGCTGGTTGATGCCGCGTTCTTCGGCCAGTTGCCGCAGCACGGTAGGATTGCTGAAGA
Source organism: Anaerolineae bacterium (assembly GCA_016931185.1). GTDB lineage: Bacteria > Chloroflexota > Anaerolineae > B4-G1 > SLSP01 > JAFGFI01. The sequence continues at coordinate 58,135 of JAFGFI010000485.1, read as the reverse complement.
GGGTATGCTCAAACGCTTTACCTTCTTGGGGCACGCGATAGAAGTAGGGTTCGCCTACTCCAAAGTCCGGGGCCGCGATGCGGTCTGGAAACAGATCTGATTTGCGGATCCGATCTTTGACGCCCGCACTGGATCCGGAATAACCAAAAAGCGCGCCATACATCGCCGGGATCTCCAGGTCAATGAGGCGTCCACTGCGGACCGACCCTACCTGCTCCGGTTCGTTCGCGTAGAAAACGGTGGTAAAACGTGTGATCCCGCCCTCGGCATAATGCTCAAAGATCAGATCTGCCATATTTAAGCCTGACTGTGGGCGTACTTCCGGTGAGTTAGAGACTTTGATGGCAATAGGTCTGCGATTGAGCTGCGCGACATCATCTACCTTGAGTCCTGTCAATGGATTAACATCCAGGGGTGGAGGGGTCACTTCCAGCAATTCGACCGTCGGCGCGAGCAGAGGCGTGTTAGTCGCTACTGGCATGGGCGTGAAGGTGGGTAATGGGGTCGCGGCCCGTGTCGCTGTCGCTACAGACGCGGGGGTTCGTGTCGCCGTTGGCGTCGCTACCGGTTCCGGTGTGTTACACGCATTGAGTATAAAAGCAATAAGTAAGAAAAGCAGAATCTGAAATCCTTTTTTATCCATAAATTTTTATCCTCCATAATTAGAAATAGTGAATAGTGAATGTGGATTTTGTTGTTTTTTATTTGCGTTTTTTCTGCTGCACCTGCTTTTGCCAAGTGTATAATTTCGTCAGTGCATCCAGTGGGGTGAGGCTATTGATGTCCAGCGCGCGTAGTTCTTCAACAATGGGATGATCTTTAGCAATCAGCATTGGCTGGAAGGGTTCCGGATCTTCCGTGCCAGGGCGGAACTCACCGCTCTCCAATTGTTGCAATAGGGTTTCAGCCCGGTGGATGACGGGCGCGGGGATGCCGGCCAGCCGCGCGACGTGGATACCGTAGGAGCGATCCGCACCACCGGCTACGACCTTGTGTAAGAACACGACATCCTTCCCTTCTTCCGCCACTGCCAGGTTAAAGTTACGGATGTGGGGCAAATGTTCCTCCATCTCTATCAGTTCGTGATAGTGAGTCGCGAAGAGCGTGCGCGCGCGACGTTCTGGATGATTATGCAGATATTCGATGACGGCCCAGGCTATTGCCATCCCATCGTAGGTACTGGTGCCGCGTCCTACCTCATCCAAGATGAGCAAGCTTTGTGGTGTGGCATGGTGCAGGATGTTGGCCGTCTCCACCATCTCCACCATAAACGTGGATTGTCCCGCTGCCAGTTCATCAGATGCGCCGATGCGGGTGAAGATCCGGTCTACCACACCGATATGCGCCTCGTCTGCCGGGACAAAGCTCCCGATCTGTGCCAGGAGTACAATTAATGCGCTCTGACGCAGGAAGACGCTTTTCCCGGCCATGTTGGGACCGGTAATGATGTGAATCCGGCTTTCCGTATCCATTTCCAGATCATTGGGGGTGAAGGGATTGTCAAACCTACCGACCGCGCGTTCCACTACGGGATGCCGCCCGCCATACAGCCGCATTACCGGCTCCGGCGCAAATGTGGGCCGCGTGTAATGCTGCCGAACTGCCACCTCTGCTAGAGCCGCTGCTACATCCACTCGTGCGAGGGCTTGCGCCGTAGCTAACACAACTACAGCGTGGATATTGATGCGCTGGCATATCTCGTGGAATAGCCGAGTCTCCAATTCGGAGATACGTTCCTCGGCGTTGAGTACCAGACTCTCATATTCTTTGAGTTCGGGTGTGATATAGCGTTCGGAATTGACCAGCGTCTGCTTGCGGATGTAGTGATCGGGCACAAGGGAAATGTTAGCCTTAGTAACTTCAAGGTAATAGCCGAATACCCGGTTATATCCCACCTTCAAGCTCTTGATCCCGGTGCGCGCGCGTTCTTTACTCTCCAGCGACGCGATCCACTCGCGGGCATCCTTGCTCGCCACTAAAATGCCATCCAACTCGGTGGAAAATCCGGGGCGGATCAATCCTCCAGCACTGACCTGGGCCGGGGGATCATCCACGATAGCCTCCGTTATCAGCGCCACTACTTCCTGCACCGGTTCAAGTCCTTCTAACAATTGCGCGAATCCTTTCCCCTGTGTCTTTGTTTCTCCGTTCTCGGTTGTCAAACTTTCCGAGGTTGTCGCGCCTTTCGCGTGTAGTAATTCTTCCCGTAGTGCGGGCACAGTTTCTAATGCTTTCCGGATCCCTATCAGATCACGAGGGGATGCCTTCCCGGCTAACACGCGGTTGCTCATCCGTTCCAAATCTGGCACTTGTTTGAGGATCTCGCGCACCTGGGCGCGCCCAATACCATCATTCACGAATCCTTGCACTTGCTCGAGGCGTGTCTCTAGTTCAGCAATGTCCAGTAGGGCTTGTGCTAACCGGGTTAATAACAGCCGCCCTCCCATTGGGGTGAGTGTTGCATCTATGACCCCCAACAGGGAACCCTGCTTTTGCCCACGCAGAGTCTCTGTGATTTCCAGATTGCGCCATGTGGCAGCATCTATAGCCATAAAATGATCGGTAGCATAGGTACTCAATCCGACGATTTGCGGTAACAAACCTTGTTGTGTATCCTGTAAATAAGTCAGGACCGCGCCTGCTGCGCGGATTGCCAACGGCTTGCCCTCACAACCAAACCCTTGTAGCGTCCGCACCTCGAAATGTTCCAGTAATGCCTGGCGGGCTGTAATCTCGTCAAAACGGTAGACGGGCCAGGGTGTGAAATGAGCGGCGATCAATCCTTCCAGTGCCGTTTCTAGCCGCTGCACGGGTTGCTCTGTCGTCCGGTCTTTCCACGATCCGACTTCTGGAATCAACACTTCGCGGGCTTGCAGACGGGTAAGTTCCTGCCGTACTGCCATTACAATGTCATTAGCATTGTCAAGATCTCCACCATCACTGATTTGTGTTGTTGCAAACTCCCCGGTGGAGATGTCGGCATACGCCACACCCGCGCGTTCTCCATCAATGATGACTGCCGCGAGATAGTTAGGGCGTCTTTCATCCAGTAAGGTCGGTTCGATGAGTGTGCCGGGTGTGACGACCCGCTCGACTTGACGTTCCATTGGACCCCGTCCTGTTGACTCACCTACTTGCTCGGCGATGGCGACGCGGTATCCCTTTTCAATGAGCCGGGCAATATAACTTTCCACCGCGTGATGAGGTACACCGGCCATCGGAGCGCGTACCCCTTTCGCAAAGGGACGCGAAGTTAGGACTAGGTCCAACTCCTGGGCCGCAAGTTCTGCATCCTCATCAAACGTCTCGTAGAAATCACCCAGACGAAAAAAGAGAATGGTATCTGGGTACTGAGCCTTCAGTTTTAAGTATTGTTCACGTAAGGGGGAAGCTTTATCTTGTTCATTCATAGAGGCGATTATACCTTTCCGCGCATCATCTGCAAGCTAATAAAAACAGGGGGATCGCGCTTGCCCGATCATGGACCAGATTACGAAAGTCTCACGAGTCAATGGGTTCGCCGAGCGCCTGCGTTGGGCAAAAAATATGTAAAGCGCAGTTTTATACTAATGTTTTTGCAGTCTGTGTCTTTAAATGCAATAATCCCACTAATGAAAACCGGCACATCCAGGACCGGATGTGCCGGTGAGACAACAGTATGGGATAGGTTACCCCTCCAGCATCGTTTTTACATTCATCAATGTTTTATCCGCCATCTCCTCAAAACTCTTGATTACCATGCCCTCAGCAACTTTTGCGGCTCCCTTTAAATCAGCCTCGATGTGGAATGTAAGTTTTGTGCGTCGCCCCATATCCATATAGCTCCACAGCATATACCCTTCTGCCAGGCCAGGGCTGAGAAAGTTTCCCTTCCAGCGTTCATACTCTGTGGCCTCAGCAACGGTGAGCTTGGAATGTAAGGGCAATTTTGCTACCGTCATCGTTAGCTCGACTTCAGTCCCCACACTGCCATCTCCGACTAGAGTTTGGGGGGCAGAAGCGCCCTCGAACCATGAGGCCCAACCCTTGGGGTCCTTCACCTTGTTCCAGATTTCTTGTGGGCTGGCATTAACAATAATGCTTTTTTCTACTGCTGCCATATAATTTACCTCCTTAAAATAATACAGCTAAAATGTTGAAAGATCCTCCAAAAGTTACACCGGATGCATTACAGGCAACCGGAAAACGTTATTGCCTTGAATTGCATGTTATGAAATAATGATAGCCGTCATGATAAGAACTATCAACTTTTTTCACTTTTGCTCTTTGCGTAAGTGTGTCGCACTCGAAATACATTATAATAAAGAACTAAGTGATTCAACCGCGCGGCGCATTTCCAAGAAAACAAGACCTAATTTTGCTTTGGGACGGGCTAGGGCCGTAAGCACTGCTTCTTCGCCAATGGACATTAGGAGGACGTATCCCTGGTCGCCTTTGACGTATACCTGGTCCAGGTTTCCCCGTCGGAGTTCCATGGAGATACGTTCACCTAGTGAGAGCATTGCTGCAGACATTGCCGAAACCCGATCTTCCTCGGAACCGGCCGGAAGCGCGGAAGCGATAATGAGGCCATCCACGCTGACAATAGCAGAGGCTTCAATGTCACCAGTACCAGATTGTAATTCATACAGAGCATTTGTTAATCGATCCACGCGTGATTCAGCCATAGACCCCTCCTTGAGTACTACACTTCAGACACTGTTGATTTTAGCCATATTACGACAGAGCGCAAGTTAATAAGTTAATGCACACAGCTAATTTGAGATGCGAATATAAAACGATTGTATAGTACCATAGTTGCAAATTGTTGTCAAAATCGCAACCGAGTTTCACGTTTTACGTTTCCTGTAAGTCGGTGTAAAATTTTGGAGTTATTCGAGACAATATGAGTTTTTCAGTATTAAGTAAGGAGGAGTTGAAATGCAATATCGTAGGTTTGGTAAATTGGATTGGAAAGTCTCGGCACTTGGCTTTGGATGTATGCGTTTGCCTACAACGGACCCTAACGATCGCTCGCGGATTGATGAGGAGTTGGCGACGAAGATGGTACGTTATGCTATTGATCACGGTGTAAATTACATTGATACTGCGTATCCTTATCACAATGGTGAGAGTGAGCGTTTTGTAGGGCGCGTGTTGCAAGATGGTTACCGGGAAAAGGTCCGTCTGGCGACGAAGTTGCCGATATGGAAGCTGGAGTCTGCCGATGACCCGGAAGCTGTTCTTAATGAGCAATTGGAGAAGTTGCAGACGGATTATGTTGATTTCTATCTATTGCACGGCTTAGGCCAGAAGCGTTGGGAAACGGTGGAGAAGTTGAATGTGTTAGCCTGGGCCGAGAAAGCGTTGACTGATGGGCGTATTCATCATCTTGGTTTCTCATTTCATGATAATTTTGACGCCTTTAAGAAAATTATAGATGCTACTGACCTGTGGACATTCTGTCAAATTCAGTATAACTACATAGATGTCAAGAACCAGGCCGGGACGCGCGGTCTGCGGTACGCGGCCTCAAAGGGCCTGGCTGTGGTTATTATGGAACCCATCCTGGGGGGGCGTATTGCAGATCCACCGGACCCCGTGCAGGCATTGTGGGATAGTGCGCCCATCAAGCGCACGCCCGCATCCTGGGCGCTGAACTGGCTCTGGGATCAGCCGGAAGTTTCGGTGGTACTCAGTGGGATGAGTACGATGCAGCATGTGACGGAAAATGTGGAGAGCGCGAGCCGGTCGGAAATTGCTAAGTTGACAGCGGAAGAGTTAGCCGTGGTCGAACAGGTGCGGGCTAAATACCAGGAACTTTGTCCTATCCCTTGTACCCGCTGCGAGTATTGCTTACCCTGCACGGTGAATCTCAACATCCCGCGCTTGTTTGCGATGTTGAACGAAGGCGTGATGTATAACCGCCTGGGAGATGCTGTGAAGCATTATCAGCGTATGTCAGCGGAGGAGCAGGCTTCTGCCTGCATCGCGTGCCAGCAATGCGAGGATAAGTGTCCGCAGCGTATCCCCATCAGTGAATGGATGGTCCACATTCATGAAATTCTGGGTGAGGGCAAAGCGTTAGAGGCTTGTCTGTTACCGGTGTAGGCGAGGGTGATATTTCGTTGGCGGGCTACGCCCGCCAACGAAAAAACATACCTAAATCCTCGTTTCTGTTTAGGCCTTTTCGATGTGCGCGCCCAGGGTGCGCAGAGAAGTTTCCAAATCCTCGTAACCTCGCTCGATGTGGCTAATACCTTCGATGGTGGATTTGCCTTCTGCCAGGATGGCGGCGATGAGGTAGGTGAACCCCGCGCGCAGGTCGGGCACAATGATGTGCGCGCCGTGAAGCCTGGTAGGGCCTTTGATGACGCAACTGTGTTTGTAGTTGCTATCTTTGAAGCGGCATGTACCCCCACCCAGGCAGGCGTCGTAGAGGGCAATATCCGCCCCCATCTTTTGTAATTCCGCCACATAACCAAAGCGGTTCTCGAATACGGTCTCGTGGACGACCGACATACCCCCGGCCTGGGTGAGCAGCACGACGAAGGGAGGCTGCCAGTCGGTCATAAAGCCGGGGTGGACGTTAGTCTCAAGCGCAATCGAGTTCAAGGTGCCGTTGCGGTAGAAACGGATACCGTCCGGTTCGACGTCGAACTTGCCTCCCACACGGCGCAGGGTATTGAGGAAGGTAACCATATCTGCCTGGTGCGCGCCACGCACGAAAACATCGCCCCCGGTGGCGACGGCAGCACAGGCCAGCGAAGCGGCTACGATGCGGTCGGGAATCAGGGCGTGTGTCGTGCCGCGCAGTGAGGGAACACCTTCGACAACATAGGTGCGATCGGTGTTGTAATCAATGATCGCTCCCATCTTTTGCAAGCACATGACCAGATCCATGACTTCCGGTTCGATGGCCGCGTTGCGAATAAAGGTGCGCCCTTTCGCCATCGTTGCGGCCAGGAGCAGGTTTTCGGTACCGGTCACGCTAGGGTAGGGCATCACGACCTCCGCGCCCCGTAGTTGGTCAGCCTCGACAACGTAGAAATTATCGCGGATTTCGACATGCGCCCCCAGTTTTTTGTAGCCTTCCAGGTGGAAGTTGACCGGGCGCGGCCCGATGCGATCCCCACCAGCGGCGATGGGAATGACGGCTTTGCCCACGCGATGCAACAGCGGGGCCAGCATCATAATCGCCAGCCGGTTTTGGGCGCCCAGTGCGAGAGGGATTTCGTGGTTGATGATGGTGGGGGTTTGCACGCGCAAACGGTGGGGGGTCTCATAGTCGAATTGCGCCCCCAGGACTTCACAAAGATTCTGTGTGATCTGGCTGTCCCCGATGTGGGGAGCTTTATCGAATACACAGGGAGCCTGAGTGAGCATAGATGTCACCATCAATTTTGTAATTGAGTTCTTCGCGCCACGGAGTTGCACTTCGCCGCGCAAGGGCGTACCGCCTTCTATGATCCAAGTATCCATCTTTCTACCTCTTTCTTTTTTTGATAGGATGAATGTAAAACGTAAGAAAGTTCTAAGATATTTTTTTGTTTTCGGGCGTAGCCCGAAAACAAAAAAATATCTCTTTATCTCTGGTCTTAGTCGTCAATGTGCTGGCTGAGTCGTAACGAAGATTTGCGTCTTACTGTAAAATCTGCAACAAGTTACTGTAATCGTCGGTCCATAAACGCAATTTTTTGCCGTTGTTTGTTAACGGGGAGCCAACTGTTAAGATATCATTCCACGCTAGAAATTCCGGGGTGTGGCGTACCATTTCCGAATGGCGCAATATAGCCCATTTTGAGCGGCAGCAGGGATGTTCCCCCCCACTATCTTCGATCACGATACCCTGGAGATCGAAATAGGCCGCCAGTTCTGCCAGGACAGTTTCCAGGTTAAGATGGCCGGTGCTGATGTGGATGGCCAGTACGCCGTCCTCAACGAGATGGGCCAGGTATAGGTCGAAGCTCTCTTTTGTCAAGAGGTGTATGGGGATAGAATCGCTGCTGAAAACATCCAACACCAGTATTGTATACTGTTGGCTGCCGTCTTGCGCCCACTCGCGTTCCAGGGAGAGGCGCGCGTCTCCGGGGATGATGTCAATCTGAGCGGCTGTGTCTGTGAGATAAGAGAAATAACTCCCTTCGCCTTTAGCTAACGCGATAACGTCCGGGTTGATCTCGTAGAAGCGGTAGATATCCCCCGCGCGCCCGTATCCTGCTAACGCGCCTACACCCAGTCCCAGGATGCCTACTCGCTGGCCTTCTGGGGCATCATTTTGTGCGAGCATGACTCTGCCTATCCCACTGGTCGGCCCGTAATAGGCGGATACGTCACCGCGCCGGTCCGGACTGGTATATTGCAGTCCGTGCAGTGTTGATCCGTGGGTCATCAGGAACGCCTCCCCCCACGGTGCGCCGTCCGGAGATGGCGTGTCGAAATCCTGTGTTTGTACCCGTAGCACGCCGTAGAAGTTGCGGTAGGCGGTTTGTAGGGAGGCTTGTTGGATGCGAAACTGATACCAGGGCACCATGACGGCGGTTGTTATGGCGATGGCTAAAAGTAAGCCGGCCGGCGTCGCGAATTTACCGTGCAAGGGCGATGTAGCATCCAGCTTCAAGGCCAGCCAAAACAGTCCCCAACAGGCGCAAATGCCCAGGGGCAGTTCCCAAAAGACCGCGATGTCATATTGTTGGCTGATCCATGGTACTGCCAGATTGACGAAAAAGCCGCCGAGCGCGCCGCCAAGCGCCAGGATGAGATAAAATGCGGTCAAATAAATGGGCGCGGGCTGGAAACGAACTGTCTCTCCATTGCAGATTAGACATCCTATGAAGAAGACGAACAGATACCCGCCAAGCTGTCCTCGAATGGACAAAGTATTTCCCCGGATAAGGATATAGCTATAGACCAAGGTGGCGAGGAAGAAGGCGAGTAGCAATCCAACGGAGGTCACCGTCCAATGCGCATCCCTGTTTTTCCATCCGAACATTAGGATGTATGAGAGCAGATAAAGGGCCAGGGGGAGGACCCACAGAAAAGGCACAGGCGCGACATCCTGCGTGATGTGATTAGTGGCGGCGAGCAACAATACAGAGGCACAGGTTGAAAACCCTAACCATAATCCTGCTTGTACCAGGGTGGGGTGCTGCTGAGGATGGTGAACAGCGGCAGAAGTACATTTTTTCTTCGCTTTTGGGGTTGGGGGATATTGGATGAACTGGTGTCCTACCAGCCCTATTCCGATGGCAAACCCCGCGTAGCCTCCCGCCCACAGATATGCCTGCGGCACGATAGCCATGAATGGCTCAAGCAGGATCGGATAACACAATAACCCCAACAACGATCCCAAATTAGACAACGCGTACAACCCAAAATTTATCCTTCGCTCCCCCGCTCCCCCGCTCCCCCGCTCCCTTGCCTCTTCTTCCCTGCTCCACGTCTGCAAGAGTGGACTTGATGTAGAAAGCACGAAATACGGCAATCCCACGCTCACACTTAACAACAATAAGATATGGGGAATCGGTGCATTGTCTGCATGAGGTTTCCATTCCACGCCAGGGGTGAGGGGACTGGGCCATGCTATAGCGCATAACCCTAATCCTAATAAGGAAAGGCCGACCAGGACAAAGTGGATGATAACCTGCTGCCGGTATGCTAACCGTCCGGTCAGGAGATGGCTGTAGATATAGCCGGCAAGCAATAGAACCTGGAAAAACAACATCACTGTTGTCCATACCGCCGAGCCGCCCCCGAACCAGGGCAAGAGAACTTTCCCCATCAACGGCTGGACAAGAAAGAGCAAAAATGCAGATGTGAAAATGGTGATTTTATAGCGCGTCATCCCCCTCCTTAGTGTGGGCTATTGTACTCCATTCTTGATTCTGCAACAGTGGATAAAGTGTGCTATTGAAAGTTGAGGGTTGAAAACTTTTGGGAGTTTTGTAGCTTGTATGATCCAGTGTGGTCGGAGAGCGCCCATAGCAAGAGAATCAAAAAAGACCTGGCAAGGTTGTCGAACCTGCCAGGTCTTTTTTGATCTTACATGGGCTACGGCGCAGCCCGCAGCACTACTGGCAAGAGCGCGCGATAGCGCCCCACGGTGATGATGACTTCATCTACATCATACAGTTCCCCCATATCGGTGACGGTGAGTGTGAACGTCAATGGGCCGGGGGCAGGTGCGATGAACGTTGTGCGGCTGAGTGTCGGCGTGAAATCCACGGCCACACCTCCCGTCTGTTGCCAGAGGTAGGTGAGCGCGTCGCCGTCGGGGTCGGTGGAACCACCGCCATCGAGCGTCACCGCCGTACCGGGTTGCACAGACTGATCGCCGCCGGCATCCGCCACCGGCGCGTGGTTGACGGCCTTGAGGCTGAAGGTTGCCGTGATGGCCTGGTCGCTGCTCATTATCACATGCGTCTGTGTGAGTGAGATGCTCGCCGCGCCGCTCCAACGGTCGAACTGCCAGCCGGCCTCAGGGATTGCCGTCAGTGTCACCGCCGTTCCGGCCTTGTAGGCCGGCAGGTCAGAGTCAAGGACGACCGTGCCGCTGCCCACCCGATTGACCGTCAGGGTGTAGGTGGGTAAGGGGGTGACGGTGACCGTCACCCAGGCGGTGGCGAAACCACCGTACCCGTCACTAATGGCGTAGGTGAAGTGCTCCTGCCCGGCGAAGTCCCGCGCGGGAGTGTAAGTGATAGCCGTCCCGGCATTGATTGCCGTGCCGCCCTGATCAGGGGTCCCTACTATAAGCACATACAAGCTGTCCCCATCGGCATCGGTATCCCCGGCCAGCACATCGAACCGGTTCTCCCGGCTGTTCTCCGTTACGGTAAAGGTATCACCACTGGCTACCGGCGCGATGTTCGCGCTTCTGACGGTGATGGCGAAGGTCTCGACATCCTCGAATTCGCCATCGCTCACGCGCACTGTCGCGGTGTAGACGCTGCCGCCATCGTCCTCTTGGGGTGTCCAGGTGAAGATGCCATCGGTTGTGATGGTGCCCACCGACCCTGCATCCAGTGTGAAGGTCAAAACATGGGGGATGTCGCCATCGGTGGCCGTGGCGTTAAAGGTCAGGGGCATCAATTCCACTACGCCCCGGTCGCCGATGGTCGCGAGAATGGGCGCGTGCTGGTTGACTTCTCGCACGGTGATGCTGAAGGTTGCGGTGTCGCTCAACATACCATCGCTGACATAGACGGCGGCGGTGTAGACGCCAGGGCCGTCGACCTCTTTGGGTGTCCAGATGAAGATGTTGGAGGCAATGTACCCCGTCGAACCGGCAGCGAGTGTATAGGTCAGGGGCTGTACGGGAATATCACTGTCGGTTGTGGGGACGGTGAAAATCAAGGTAGTCAGCTCGTCTATGGTCTGGGGAGCGATGTCGCCAAGGGCCGGCGCGCTGTTCACGTCGGCCACGGTGATGCGGAAGGTCTCACTATCATCCAGTTCGCCATCGCTGACACGGACGGTCGCGGTATAGACACCGGGGCCTTGCGCTTCGGTGGGTATCCAACTAAAGACACCGCCGGGTGTGATGTTCCCCACCGAGCCGCTATCCAGGGAGAAGACCAGGGGCGGATAGCCGTTGGCGTCGCTGGCCGTGGCCGTGAAGACCAGCGTGACCAGTTCGTCGGCCGTCTGGTTGCCGATGAAGGCCAACACCGGCGCGACGTTCGATTCAACGGTATATACGGATGTCGCGGTGATAGTCTGTGCCATGCCGTTGATTTCGACGATGTTGGTAACAACTTCATCGTAGCTGCCGGTCTGGGTAACGCTGAGGGTGAAGGTGAGAACTTCGCCGGCAGCGAGCGGGCCGGTCCAGGTGATGATGCCGTTGCTGGCCAGCGCGCCGGTGGGTTGTGTCACCCAGGTATGAAAGCTCGTTTGGGTGGGCAATGTGTCAGTTAACATAACCGACGGATCGTCAGTTACGTCGGTGTTGGTAAGTGTTAAGATATAGGTGATAACCTGGTACGGGTTGGGTTCCGGATCGCTAACGGCCTTGTGCAGCGCCAGGTGGGGCAGCACTACAAACGTCCGCTCCGTTATGGCTGCCGTTTCGAGCTTGGGGCTTTCCGCCCGCGCTGTGTTCGTAACCACGGTTCCCGGGGGCGTCACGTTCACGCGTACCGGGAACGTGACCGTAACTTGCTGGTATGCCGAGATGACCAGGTTGGTCGCCAGTGTTGGCGGCGCGCTACCTACTATACCCACGTCTGATGGGAAGAGGGTGATAGGGCCGATGAAATCTACTTCTGGAGGCAGTGCATCTCGGAGCGTGATCCCGGTCATTGGGTGTGGCCCGGGATTGACCAGCGTCAGGGTGTAGGTGATGCGTTGGCCTGGAACCGGCTCAGGATCGCTCACCGTCTGGTGTAAGTCCAGGCGCAGCGGCACGGCTGCTACACCGGTAGGGATGGAGCGGCCCGCGGTAAACACCATGGTGGTGGTCACGCTGTAGTCGGTGAGGTCTACCACTGCCAGCGGCCTCAATTCATCGTTACTAGACGTGTTTGGGTAGCCCACATACACTTTGTTGCCGGCGACTACTATCGTATCCACGCCGAATAACTGGTTGCTGGTATGATGTGGCACAGTCGTCACCCCACCAGCTTCCAGGCTGACCTGCCCTGGGCCGGCGATATGCAAGATACCCACGCGGTCGCCAGTGTTGATGAAAGGGTCGGTGACTGTAGTCCCGGCTGTAATCATACCGGGGATTGAAACGTAGGCTTTATCGCCGGCAGCGTTGAAGGCCACTGACTGTATCCCCGGGTTGGAACCTGAATAGAACTCATAGTCTCCATGCAGTCCCGTGATCACGCCTGTAAACGACAAGACGCCCGGTGCGACGATCTGGTAGACGCCGACCGTGCTGGTGAAGGCATTACAGACGATGAGGGTTTGGCCATCCGGTGACAGGCTCACGTTGATGGGCCATGGCAACTCTTCTAATCCAGGATACGTGTAGGTATAGGTGTGTCCTGTGGTGATTATCTCTCCCGACTCGATCAAAAGCAGGGTGTGGATAGCGCCTCCAGAGTAATCGGGCACGATGATTGTGCCATCCGGCGCAATCTCTACTGCCTGCGCGTTACGGGTACCCAGCTCGGCCGTATACACCAGCGTGGCTGAGGGGATATCAATGGAGGCGACCATGGATGAAAAGCCGCCATCCGTCACCAGTGCATAACGCCCGTCGGCCGAGATGTCGATGTCCTCGGCAAAGAAGGGAAGGGTCACAGAGGTAATCAAGGATGGGCTGATGGGGTTCGTGACGTCCACCAGGAAAACTGCACTGTCACCGAAATTGGAGATGAGCGCGGTGCTGCCGTCCGGTGTGACCGCGACATCGAAGCGTACGCCGCTGCTCGATCCTAATTGTCCATCCAGGAATGGTCCATAGACCGCGTTATCTGCTGTATCCACGACGTGAAAGTTGGAGGAGCTGATGAAAGGCCAGTCCCCACCAGAGCTATTGGGTACCAGGACCCAATACCCCATGCCGGGGGTGTCTACGTTGACGGCAATATTGAAGGTTTCGGCATCCTCAAATTCGCCATCGGTTACGCGCACGGTAGCGGTGAAGACACCGGCGGTGAAGACATCGGGCGATTGCATATCGCCCGGCGTCCATGTGAACAGGCCTGTCCGCGCGCCGATGCTCCCTACTGACCCCGCGTCCAGCGTGTAGGTCAGGGGATTGAGCGGCCTGTCAAGGTCGGTGGTGCGGGCGGTAAAGTAGAACTGCAGCGGGGCATCCGCCGTCTTGTCGCCAATGGGCCACAGCGCCGGCGGCTGGTTGACTTCATTGACAGTGATGGTGAAGGTCTCGGCGTCCTCCAACTCGCCGTCGCTCACTCGGACAGTGGCCGTGTAGACGCCGGGGCCATCGGACTCGGTGGCCGTCCAGGTGTACACGCCGCCGGTCGTGATGTCGCCCACCGACCCGGCATCCAGGGTGTAGGTGAGCGCGCCGGTGGGTTTGCCATCGTCGCTGGCGGTGGCTGTGAAGGTCAGCGGGACCTCTTCAGTGACGGCTTGATCGCCAATGGGCATCAACACCGGCGGATAGTTGCTCCATTCAACGTCAAAGGTCGCCGTGTCGCTGCCGGCACGGGTCGTCCCGCTAAAAGCGGCCGTGTTCGTGATGATGTCGGCGTAAGCGCCGGTGTGTGTCATGGCGAAGGTCCACGTCAACGTTTCCCCGGCCGTGATGTCGCCCGTCCAGGTGATGGTGTTGCCGACGTGGAGAGTATGGGTGGGCGAGAGCACCCAACCCGCAAGGGCCATCTCTGATGGCAACGTGTCCGTAACCAGGACCGTGTCATTCTCTGGCGAAAACAGTGTCAGCGTGTAGGTCACGAGGCTGTGATACGCCACTTTGGTCTCCGGTGTGACGGATTTGGTCAGGGTAAGCTCGCACGGTCTGGTCGCCGCGCTTAGGTCGCCGAAGACATCATCATTATCGGTGGCGGTGCCGGCGTCATCTTGTGCTGTATTGCCGCTAAAGGTTACCTCGCACGAATCGGCAGAGATGCTTGGCAATGTCGCCGGCATTCCCTGGTCGTTGCCGTTGGCATTCGTGGTGGTGTGCAGCACAAACATCCCGCCGCCCAGGCCCAGACCGTTGGCCGTGCCCCCCGTGGCGGTGTTGTCATTGAAGGCGATGTTTGTCATGGTCAAGACGCCGGTACGGATAAATAATCCACCCCCCAAACCGGCGCCGCCACCGTCGCTGCTGCCGCCAAAGCCGCTGCCAAAGTTGGCGATATTGCCCGGCCCACTTCCGCCGCCAAAACCGCCGCCGCCGCCGTAGTTATCGGCAGCCCCGCCGCCGCCGCCGAAGCCACCCCAACCGCCGTTAGTGACGGCGGCGCCGGCGCCACCGCCAAAGCCGCCGTTGCCGCCGGTATCGTAACCGGCCCCACCGCCGCCGCCCCAGCCACCGGCGCCGCCGCTATTATCGCCGCCATTACTGCCATTCACACCGCCGCCGCCGCCGCTATTGGTCCCGCTCGTGCCGCCGTTTAAGCCGCCGCCTGCGCCTCCTATGCCGCCGCCGCCGCCATAGTCGTCCGCGCTGCTGCCGTTGTTGCCATCACTACCGCCGTTCGCGCCGGCCCACAGCCCGCCGCCGCCGCCGTAGCTATCACCGCCATTGGCGCCCATGCCGCCGCCGCCCTGGGTGAAGCCACCGATACGGCTGCCGCCCTGGGCGGCGTTGTTGGCAAAGATCACGTTTTTCACGGTCACATTGCCATCGTACACGAATATACCGCCGCCCATTCCCGCGCCGCCGCCACCGCCATCGCCACCCTGCGCCAGGCCATGCTGGATGGTTAGATTCTCGAAAGTGACGGTGGGCGCGCTGTCGAAGCTCCCGATGAAGAAGACGCGGTAGGCGTCATTGCCACTGATAAAATAGTTATTCCCATCGAAAGTCATGGTATTTGTGATAATCGGCAGATTGCCTGTCAATGTGATGTTGTTGGTGAAGGTAATAGTATCCGCTTCAGAGCTGGCATTGGCAGCTATGATAGCGTTGACCAGCGCCGTTTCATCGCCAACGTCGTAGTCCCACGCGCGCACTGGCGCCGGTTGCGCCGCGCCGATGTAGAATGAGATGGCGATCGGTATTGCCACCACCGCGTGCTTGAGCCAGCTAGACATCGTTCTGAGTTTGAGCCACCAGAAGCCCCCATTGTCATGACCTTCTTGGACTGATTGCACGTTTTGCATAGATGTTGAAATCTCCTTAACAATGAATGTTTATTATGCGATATTAGACTCTAAAGGTTATCATTGAGTATAAAACCGGCAGGTCAAGTCATTGCGAAATTCGGTAATGTTATAAACAGTATAACAGAAAAGCTAAAAAGATGTACACCGGCTTGATGGAGTACGCGATCTGTGACTGGAGTTTGTAATTTTTGAGGTGTCCCATATTTAGTCAGTTAAAACTTAATGATACAAACTGTAGGGGTTTTAGTCACAACTTCAGTCGTCTGAGAGCTTGAAAGATGACTAAACTTGTTACTACGAACCAGATTGACTAAAACCAAAGTATGTCATAAGTCAGGTTATATTCTGACTTGACTTTTTCGTAAATTAAGCTTATGATTATATCATTAGGGCATGTTTCATCTCAGCCGGAGAATGTACTGTTGTAAAATATAAAACGTGAAATGGAAGTGTTTTTGCGTTTTAGGCATTATGTTCTCCTTGCCCACTGACCCAAAATGAAACATACCCATATCAATGCAGGTCCATAATGTTTTCTTTCCTGTTTCTTGTTAGTCGAAAGGAGTATAGGATGCGACCCTCACATTTTCCTCGCCGGTTGAGCTTTGGTTTGTTGCTGCTGTGCCTGCTAGGCCTCATTTATCCCACGGTTATGGTCATTGCAGAACGTGATCTTCCTCTTGAGACTGTGTTGGTGCATCAGCGCGCGGAGGCAGCAATTAAGGATGCCTGGGAACGCGCTTATGCAGCCGGTTCTTACCGGTATACGACCGATATTGTACAAAAGACGATTCCACTGCCTATTGTTACGAATGTTGGGCGCACCAGTAAACAGGAAACACTGCGTATTGAAGGGGATGCCAACATACGCGACAGCGTACTGCACATGACCCTCTGGGGCGATGGAGGCAGCGTGTCGGCGTCCGAGACAGGAGCTGAAATTCGCGTGGAGGGCGACCGCGCCTATGCGCGGCAGGAGAAGGAATGGCAAGAGATCCCTGAATTCAGCGGCGGGCTTTTTGGTTCTGGCAGCGACCCGATGGCTTTCCTCGCCGCTGCCAAAGATATTACCGAACAGGGCATCGAGACCCGTGTGCTTAGTGGAAATTCACCATCCAAAATTGAATTCACCCGTTACACCTTCCGCGTGGACGGCCGCAGCTATGCCATTTTTGTGCGCGATCAAATGGAGGCGCAATTAGCCGAGCGCGGCGAGCTCCCTGCAGGTATGAGCCTGGACCTGGCCCGCAGCTATGTAGAGATGACAGGGGATGGCGAATTGTGGATCAGTGCGGGTGGCTTGCCTTTGCGCCAGATTATTCACCTGGAATTTCCCCCGCGTTCCGATGACCACTATGTTGAGGCAACGCTCACGATGGACTTCTCCGATTTTGGTTTTGCTTTTGCCGATGCGGGGAAAGGAGGCGCGGAGACGCGTAGTGTGGGAATATTCAGGTTTCCAACCCTCGATCCCAAAACTATCAATCACGTGTTACTCTTTGCCAGCATGTTGGCTTTGATGGGCTTGGTTCTCCTCAATCTGCGCTCGAAGCAGGTTTACGCGGCGATTGCTATCACGGTTGTTCTCTCCACTGTCATCACTCCCGTTCTCCAAAGCGTTCAATCTGCTGCCTTTGCGGAGCGTTATATGACTACGGAGACGAATGAATCGGCGAATCAACGAATGACGAATGACGAATTACAGGAGCAATCCCAGGTTGTGGCAAATCAGCGTATCAGCGAATTTACCGCCCGTAACCCACAACTTCTAACCGGCAATTCGCAATTCGCAATTCGCAATTCGCAGACCGCCTCTTCTACTGAAGACGCCGATGGTGATGGCTTGACCGATTATCAAGAATCCCTGGTCGGTACTAATCCAGAAAGCTACGATTCCGATGGAGATACGTTAACCGACACCTTCGAAATCCAGAGTTTTACCTATATGAGCCGGACATGGCAACTTGATCCGTTGAAGGTGGATACCAACAATGATGGTGTGGATGATTACCGCGAGTGTCTTGATTCACCGACCTGTCTTGACACGGACGAAGATGGCACACCCGATCCCTTTGATCGGGATAACGACAGTGATGCCGTGCCCGATGATCTGGATATTTCTCCCTTCGCCAAGGGCGGTAACGACTTTACGGAATCAGCCCCCTTCAAGCTCATCCTTGATGATCTGACGCCGGGTATCTCGACCTATGTAGAGTTCCAAGTGCGCCCGGTAATCACGGAACATCTGTGGTATGCTTTTAACGTGCTTGATTGGCCGGTGGGAGATGAAGAAGGGCAGATGGTGGATGCTGATGGCAAAACCTTTTATGATGCCGATCCCGACTTGCCTGTTTCTCCTAACGACAACGGCGATCTAAAACTGATCCCGATGTTGGAAATCCGCATCACCGGTGAGAAGGACAATCTGCCTCCCACCAGCGATCTGGAGCCGTATGGTATCTTTGTGCAAGATTTTCAGACCGATGGGGGCGAAAAGGCGGCCTACATCCCGCTCTATCTCGTCACCGATGAGGTTGGCGATGCCCGTGTGGCCTTCTCCGGCAAAATGCACTATTTACCCGATGCCACCTGGGGCAATGCACAGGAAGTCCGTCTGGCCTGGGTGCTGCAAGGACTGGTGGATGTCTGCGAGGAATATGAGGATGGGGAGTGTACCAGCTATACTTACAATCAGACGCAGATGGTCCATACCTACTATGATGATTGGGAGTTGACGGGACTGAACGTCACTGAAAATTACGGTGTGGATATGGCCCTCATCTACGAAGATCCTGCCGAGGACACGGATCTTGGGGATGACGGCGCATTGCTCGCTCTTGCTCATGGGTTGGACGCAACTTTTATCGCCGGGCGCGATGATAACGACGACGGCGCGCGCGATCTCACCATTGCCGAAATCTATAATCGCTTTAACCACGCGACGAACGATCTCGTTCCCGCCGAGCAGCGCTGGAATATCTCAGATACGTTGAGTGTCGTTACTTACACCTACCCCCATCCCGATGTAGCGATGGTGCATCTGACAATGACCGATACCCTGGCTATCTTAAATGATGCGTTCACGCCCAGTTGGTCCGAAAGTAGGCCGATCACCCTGACGGTGATGGTCGTGCAAGAAAGTCGTTCCCGCTCAGCCAATCTCGACATTCTGTACGTCTATACAGGCACAACAGTATCGACGGACGACGGACGCCAGCTCACGATGGCGATGCCCCGTAGTGGTGAAGGGGGAAGCGCGCCGAACACATACGCCAGCTTTAAGTGGACACCTTACCGTTATGATGGCGTGGATTGGGTGGATTGTACGCTGGATATGCTTTGGAAAGAAATGGGCGCGCGCTATCCATTCAGTACTGAGCCTGAGGTTGAAGCAGAGGGGCTGCGTTTTGCAGCCCAACTCCACTATTTCGCAATTTTTAATGGCATATTGGGGATCGTACAAACCGGTGACATTATCAATGAACGCGCTAATACGCGCACTGACGCGACACTTGCCCGTCAACTGGGAAGAGCATTTGACATTGCGACGGGGGTAATGCGGCCTGGGGAGGCCATCATTCAGCTTGTTGTCTATGACCCACTTCAACAAATTATCCCGGAAGAGATCGATACGTTCTGGGAAGATCTGGGCAACTTTGTGCAGGACAGTAGATTGAATAACCCGGATAAAGCTCCCATAGTTCCAGTTCAGTGGCCGCCCAACTTGGCACAGGTTTTCGAAAAGTTTAGTTGGAGTCAACGCGATCAATGGAATGCATCGTTTAACGCCAATGTTGCCGCGATGGGGTCTTTAATTGATTGTATTTCATTTGGGTTAACAGGCGGGTCACAGGAAGGTGGATACCGGAATCGGGGCTATACAGGCGCCTTTATAAAGGGGCTTAAAAGCTTTTGGAAACTGTATAAACTTGAAACGGCCGCCTCCCTCGCGATAGCCACCAAGTGGCAATATGCTGCATTTGTGGATAATTTTCAACAAACGTTGAAGGTGAACCGGAGTTTGGCCATTGCTGGACTGGTCATAGATTTGGTACTCGCCTGGGGTCCCTTCATTTACCAGTGGGCATCGGGAGATATCGAACCGGGCACACCGCAATTTAACATGGCCCTGGCCTACGCGATTGCTGCTACGATCATCGCTCTGATATTCTTTGCGTTCAGTCTCAACCCTGTTGGCGCGGTCATTGTCGCTATTTTCACCTTGATAGATCTTATCATCGAGCTTATTTTCGACTTCTCTATCCGTGCCTGGGTCACGGAACAACTCGCCAAGCAGCTCTATACTTATGAAATCACGGCGCTTTTTGACATAGGTATGGGTCCCCTGAATACCTCTCTTGCTAATACCCTGCGTGGGCTTTCCAATGGTAACACGCTCATTTCTACTATGGACATTACCACCACGGCCACCACTGAAGGCCCAGAAAACTGGCGTTTGAAAATTTATCGTGCCTCCTTTTACACCGCCGACAAACTCCGCTCTACCACGGTTAGACACTCGCTCACGCCCGCTGAGTCAGCGATCAAGGTCAAGCTCAATCAAATGCATGATGCGTGGGATGTCACAAAACTACGCAAATATGTCTACGAGGGTGTCGTCCATAATACACTTGTAGGGCGTTCCCCGCTCACGACTGGGCTAAATAAAAACTTGCTGTATTTCAACACCGGTTATGCCCTGCCCGCCGCGCAGTGTTGGACAGTCTGGATTTCCGTTGTATTTGCCTGGATTCCCATCCCCGTCTGTTATTCCGGTGAGTGGATCGATCATACCTCCACCGATATGGGCCTCGTCCTCGACGTCTTCCCTGCCACGCTGGATCAATTTCGTTACCTTAAAGCTACTGGAAATGGTGGCTATCGTTTGAACTGGGATCCCGAGTTCCCCACTTTAATGGATGCCGATGGCGATGGCTTGATCTCCCCTGCCTACAATGGTGATGACCCTGACGACGCTTTGTGGGATCTTGATGGTGATGGCCTCTCTGATGCCTATGAGATAAACCTGGCGATGTATGCGAGTAGTGTTTCGATTGGTGACGATACTGCCCGAAGTCCTAGGGGTATTCCTGCCAGTCCTGGCAACCCCGATACCGACGGCGATGGCCTTTCTGATGCTGAGGAAGTCCGCCTGGGTACTGACCCTGGTGACATCGATACCGACAATGATGGCCTGCCCGACAACATGGAAATCGCCGGTTGGATCTTCAATGTTGATGGTGTGACCACTCGTGTGACCTCTGACCCGCGCAACCGTGATGTTGATGTTGATGGTCTCAATGACTTGGCAGAATACACCCTCGGCAGTCCCTATCATCCGAGGGTCTGGAACGAAAGCCCCATCGCGCTCTATACCGCTTTGAGCGACGCCGATAGCTTTGTCGCTCCCGGCCAGACCTTCCAATACACCGCCACCGTGCAGAACAATTTGGAAGATCCTCTCTACACAGTTGGTGACCTGGTGGTGGACTATCCAGAGGTGTTGGGTGTGGTCCGCGACATAGCGGCGGATGATAGTGTTTATGCCGTTGCCGAATGGCATTCTGTGACCCCCGATGCGCGCTTCATTTATGCCGGTGGTGTCTTCACGAATATTGGCGGCGTCTCGGTGAGTAACATCGCCCGTTGGGATCAAACCACTGAAACGTGGGATGACATGGGTGGCGGTGTCAACGGCACGGTCTTCGCCATCGCTGTGGACGAGACGACGGGCGATATCTACGTGGGGGGCGAATTCACCCAGGCGGGCACTATCAGTGCAGGAGGGATTGCGCGTTGGGATGGCACATCTTGGGCGTCATTAGCGGGGGGCTTAGGTGGAGGTGTTTATGCTATTGCGCTTCATGGAGACGATGTTTATATAGGAGGAAGCAACTTTGGACAAAACTTTGCCCTCAATAAGGATGCATCGCAATCCAGTACGTATTCTGATGCAGTTGCCAGCCGGGCGGTAGATGGGAATACTGATGGCGATTATGCCAATGGGTCGGTTACGCATACAGAAAGTGAGGCGCACCCATGGTGGCAAGTAGACCTGGGTGCCAGTTATCTTCTGGAGCGTATGGTATTATTCAATCGCACGGATTGTTGTAGTGAGCGTTTAAGTGATTTCTACGTTTTTGTCTCTCCTACACCATTTACGTCTGATGACCCTGATGTCATCAAGCTGCAATCGGATGTGTGTTACGCTTATTACAGTGGTGCAACTTCAACAGGTGAGACATTCTATACGGAGGATTTTACCAATTGTGATCTGGTGCGTGGGCGGTATGTGCGTGTGCAGTTATCGGGGACCGATATACTTTCCCTGGCTGAGGTAAAGACGTATGGGTATACAATTGCTAAATGGAACTGTATTACCGGAATCTGGTCTGGGTTGTTCAACGGTGTCTATGGAGATGTCCATGCATTGGCTTTTGGTGAGGGGGACGATAATCGCGATGTTCTTTATGTTGGAGGGGACTTTAGTGAAGTTAGTGGTGCTACGGAAACGATCAATATTGTGCAGTGGGACAGTGCCAACCAAAGTTGGTCAGATTTAAACACCTATGGCCTGAGCGGTGGCGTGCGCGCTATCGTCTCCGATGGAGATGCGGTCTACGTTGGCGGGCTTTTCTCCGAATCTGGGCCTACGTCGTTGGCCCGCGTCGCTCGCTGGAATAGCACCCAAGCCACTTGGTCCGCGCTGGGCAGTGGTATCAATGGCCCAGTTTATGACCTCGCTGTCAATGAAACGGGCGATCTCTACGCTGGCGGCGATTTTAGCCAGGCAGGAAGCGCAAACGCGGCTAATCTCGCGCGCTGGGATGGGATGGCATGGAGCGCGACCGGTTCTGGTACCACTGCCGCCGTTCACGCGCTGGTAACCGGTGGTAGCCAGGTTTACGCTGGTGGCGACTTCAACGGGCATCTCATCGCCTGGAATGACCTGCTTACGCGCTGGGCCTGGCCCGAGCAGCGCTTTTTCAATCTTTTCCGAGGGGAGTCAATCAGCATTACGCGCGCGCTCACCGCCGATCCCGCCGCCGAGACGCAGCTTGTGACCGTGGATAATGCACAGCGCTCGCACTTCAACGCCACTGGCTATGTAGGAGCATGGGATTGGGAACCGCGCCGTGAGAGTACGCTGCCGCTCGCAGCGGGACTTATGGCAGGTGATACGGCCATCGCGCCTCTTGTCACCCGCGATGGATCCCTGGTTGCCGCGCAAGTTATTTCAGGGCCAGGTGGCTCGGCCCTCAACTTCGCGGGCAACTCCGCGAGCTATGTCAGTTATACTCCCTTCGACGATATACCCACAACCGAAGCTACTTTCGCCTTCTGGGTCTACCCTGAAGGCCGCAATGACGAGGGGGGGATGCTGTCCTATGCTAGTTCTGGAAGCACCAATGACTTCCTTGTCATTGATTACTACGATCAATATCTGATCTGGTGCAGCGGGCAATCTATCAATACCGGCGTGCCCGTAGAGGAATATCAATGGCAACACATCGCCGTCACCTGGCGCAGTTCAGATGGACAACTTCAGCTTTATAAAAATGGTATTTTAGCCTTTACCGGCACACTTGCCCCTGGCGATCCGATGCAAACTGGCGGAACGTTAGTGTTAGGACAGGATCAGGATACTATCGGCGGCGGGTTCAGCAACTCGCAAGCGCTGGCCGGGCGTCTCGACGAGGTCCGAATTTGGAACACCGTGCGTGGTGCGGCGGACATCCGCGCTGATATGAATCGTACCTTGAGTGGTAGTGAGACCGGCTTAGTCCTCTACTGGCCCTTAGATGAGGGTAGCGGCACGACAACTCATGATGCCAGCACAAATGACCACACCGGGACCTTGTACGGCGGGGTGGCGTGGGAGACTACTGGTGTTCCCTTCCCGGTTTACAACGCCGTCGCTGCAATTCTGGCGGACGAGGACGACTTTACCGGCGTACCCGTCACCCTGGATGCGGGAGCCTCTAAATATCCCACGCCCCCCGATGTGGCCTGTGCAGATGAAGGGACTTGCCTGGCTGTCTGGTCCGAGAGTAATGTCTCTAACTTTGATATCTACGGTGCGTTTATTACCCCCACCCTCAGCGCGGGCACGCTGTCTGTTGGTGTACCCTTTGCTATCAGCAGTGGTGTAGACGCCGTCCGCCCCACCGTCGCCAGCGATGGTGGAGATTACCTTGTCGCGTGGGAGCAACCTGCCACTTCTAGTGACTATTATCTTCATTTTGACGGCTCCGGTGACTATGTGCAGAAGCCCGTCTTCGACACCAGCACGAACAACGTCTCTCTAATGGCCTGGGTGCGTTGGGATGGATCTACCGGAGGCTCGCAACTCATTGTTTACAATGGTAATACGGGGCACAACGGCTATGGTCTCTATCTCGATTCAGATGGGAGAATCCGCGTTCTCAACGGAGGCGTAGACTATGTGTATAGCGATTATCTGACCACTGGAGAATGGCATCACCTCGCTGCGGTGCGTGACGGTGGTGTGTGGAAGATTTACCTGGATGGCGAAGCGCTTGCGACGTCCGGGAATCCCTCACCGAATACACCAGGGGAAGTCTTCACGATTGGCGCGAACAACAGCGGTGCGCAGAATTTCAATGGGGATATAGATGATGTCTCCTTCTGGACCACCGCGCTATCGCAAGATGATGTTCGTGAAGCGATGTACGGTGTACCCTACAGTCGCTCCGGTCTGAAGGCAGCCTGGCACTTTGACGCAGGTGTGGGCAACACCGCTTATGATTACGATAGCGAAGGTCATCACCTTAATATCTACAATGCCACCTGGAGTGCCGACGATGGGCAAATCCATCTCCGACAGGTTAGCCATACTGGCGCATTGGGCACAGAACAATGGCTGCCCGGCGGCGCCAATGTGGATCTGCTCTGGGATGGGGCGCAGTATGTGGCCGCCTGGGAAAACCACGGGCGACCCTTCACCCCCGATATCTGGCTCGCGCGCTTCGCCTCTGACGGCAGCTATGCCACAAGTGATATCCAACCCATCGCTATCACGCCTGAGGGGGACGATCACCCACGCCTGGCCTACAACCCCGACATGCAGCAAGTGTTGATCGCCTACCGGCATGACCGCGATACGATGTATGGCCGGCTGATCGAAACCTATCGCGTGACTCCGCCTTTCACCTTCGCAGATGAAAGCGACAACGTCCTCAATGCCCCGCGCATCGGTTACGATCCCGTCCATGCTAACTGGATCGCTTCCTGGAGTGAGCAGACCAGTGATGGCCGTACAGCGGTCAACGCGCAAGCTTTGCGCGGCACCACGCCCGGCCCGGCACTGGATTTCGACGGCGGTAATGACTATGTAGACTTGCCCGATATGAACTTTGACTTCAGCAACGGCCTCACCGTTGAGGGCTGGATGTACTATGACAGTTTCAACTATTACTCACGCTTGATAGATTTGGGCAACGGTGAACGTTCCAACAATATTTTGCTTTCTAATGCGGATGCCAGTAGTCGGCTCCATTTTGCCGTCTGTAACGTTGGTAGTTGTCCGACTCTCACGACGGAGGACGGCGAGCTGGAAATAGGCCAGTGGGCTCACATTGCTGCGACTGTGGATAGCAGTGGCTATGCTATCATCTACAAAAATGGGCAGAAAGTCGCCAATGGCTACGTCCTCCCGCCCGCAACTGTACTGCGTACTAACAACTATCTAGGACGCAGCAACTGGTCAGGTGACGCCTACTTCAACGGTAAAATGGACGAAGTCCGCCTGTGGAATATTGTCCGCACCCAGGAAGAAATTCAAGCCACCATGAACGAAACCCTGCGCGGCGATGAAGCCGGACTGGTGGGCTATTGGCCGTTGGATGATGGCGCGGGCTATTTTACCCGCGACTTCACTGCCAATGCCAACCACGGTACCTTGACTAACAGTCCCAACTGGACCTCTAATCATGCTCCACTGCCCGATACGCTTGACTTCACTCTCCCACGCCAGCAATACACATGGGCTTCCGATATTGCGCTGCCGGGGACAGGCCTGGCCTGCACGACACCCACCGGCGGGCGTGTTCTCTGGCTGCGCTTCGATGAAGGACTCCAGGCTACAACGTTTGCGGATGAATCGGGTCATGACAATGCGGGTGTATGTTCTGGCAACGTATGTCCGGATAGCGGTGTCAGTGGGCAAAGTGGCACGGCTCTGCGCTTGGATGGCGTGGAGGACACCGTTGTGGTTCCGGATCACCGCACGCTGAATCCCGATGCGCAGGTCTCACTCCAGGCTTGGCTAAAGCCTTACAACATCACTACCATGCCGGATTACGTTATCTACCGCAAGGGAAGTGGTACGGATGGCGTGGGGCTGTCTTTCCAGGATAATGGCACTACTTTGTCCTTTGGTTTGAATGTAAGTGGTAGTTGGACGGAACTGGACGTCGCCATTGATGCAGGCGATTTCACCGATGGCGATTGGCACCTGGTAACGGCTACTTATGACGGCAGTACCCAACGCTTCTACGTGGACGGTGTCGAAGTGGGGGATGCGCCTGCGATCGGCGCGGTCAACGCCAGCAGCGCGGATGTTTACATCGGCAGCATGAACGGCGCGAGCGGCTTCTTCGCGGGCCAGATTGACGACGTGCGGGTGTATAATAATGCACTGTCGCCTCAAGACATTCTAGCTTTCTACAATCACAC
The DNA here is from genome assembly GCA_016931185.1 of Anaerolineae bacterium. GTDB lineage: Bacteria > Chloroflexota > Anaerolineae > B4-G1 > SLSP01 > JAFGFI01. The sequence continues at coordinate 31,702 of JAFGFI010000485.1, read as the reverse complement.
TGCCGAACCGGAAAATGATGTCTGCATGCTCACGGCCAATAGTGCCTCCTATAACGAAACGCCGCCCAGCAATTTCTATCTCAACCGCTTCGACCTACGTTGGCCCGCGCAGTGGATGGGGGTGATTCAGTCGCCTAATATTGTGGAAGAGCCGGTCTTCATTGACGCCGACCCGCCGACGTCTTCCACAATTACGTCCCTTGTTGAAGGACAGTACCTCCGCTACAGTCCCTCGGCCGACATGCTCATCATTGGCGGGATTGCAGAGGATCTCGAACCGCCTATCCCCTACCAGTCCGGTATCCAGTATGTAGAAGTTGAAATGGATGATGATGGCGATTGGGATTGTGTCTCTGGGGCTGAGAGCTGGGCTTATGATTTGACTTTACCTTCTGCGGAAGGCTATCACATTCTGCGCACCCGTGCCACCGACAATGTAGGCCACGTCTTCACCGAAACTTCACCTCTTACTGTGATCATAGACAGCACACCGCCGCAATTCACCTCCGACGTTGTCAACTTCAGCATTATCTCTCCCACTGAAAATGCGGAGGGACGCTGGGTTATCCCCTTGTATGGAACCGTCTATGATCCGCCTGCGGGCACAGCGCCCGGCAGCGGGGTGCAGAAAGTGGAAGTCCTGTTGGAAGGTCAGGACTCCGGGGTTGCTGGTAATGGCTGGCAGACGGCTACCCTCACTGGAGGGGATTGGGCTATTAACTACGTGCTTCCTCTGGTGAATAATGAAGAAGAGGTGTTATCCGACCCCACTGGTACCTATTTCTTCTATGTCCGTGTTACCGACAATGTGGGCAATCGTACCGGCTCAGGCGCGTTACAGGGGATTGACATCCGCGTGGATGGCAGTGCTCCGGCAGCAGCTATCATTGCTACTGGCCCTTCCGCAAGTATCATCACGCAAACCGTCACCTTGCACGGCATTGTGTCTGATACTGTTGGTGATCACACCACCGCCCGTGGTTTGGAGGGCCTTGATATTGCCTTTGTCCACGCTGATACAGAGTTGGGTGTTGGCGTGTGGGAAAATACACGCTACTATAACAGTCTTGACCTTTCTGGTGGCGTGATTCTCCAACGGGACGATGCGCTTCCTTCTGGAAACGGTGTGTTGGACTTCAACTGGGGCGCCGGCGGGCCACATCCGGCGGTAAACAGCGATGCCTTCTCCGTCGTGTGGGAACAGGACATGGATTTCAAAGTTGGCGGCACCTACCGTTTTGAAACCACTCACGATAACGGTATCCGCGTGATGGTGGATGGTAGCCCTGTACTGGATGCCTGGCAGGATCAGCGGGTGAGTACCCACTACACAGATACCATTGTCACGGCTGGTTCCCACATGGTACGGGTAGAGTATTATCACAAGTCTCCTATTACTTTTGATGATGTCCCTGTTGCGCCGCCGGCGCAAATTAACGTTGGCATCGCGTTGCTGGAATTAGCCCCAGATTGGCAGATGGTCACGCTGGATCAGTCCGGTAACGGTGTTGTCACGTCTACCTGGAGTCATCCTATCCCTGCTGATTTGGAGGGCATTTATCAGATCGCCCTGCGCGGTCAGGATCGCTTCGATAACCGTACCGCACAAGCCGACTGGCCGAAGTGGCAAGGGGAGATAGATACCCAGGCCCCGCGCGTTAACATTGTAGCGACGTTGTTGGGTACCGGCCCTAGTGCGCGCACCACATACATGTGTCAAGCTGAGGACTTCAACCTGGATGAAGACAGCTTTGAGTGTCCTTGCACTGGCACACCGGAACGTACCTATTATGATACAGTATGGTGGCGAACTTGGGTTAGCGATACGACGCGTCTTTACAGTTTGATAAATTCATGCACTGTCATCGGGCATCAAACTGCTGAACGCTTCGTTCGTGCGACTGATATCTATGGACACCACGCGGAAAAATCCACGACGCCTATTCTGCGCCGCCTTCCTACTGCCGGTGAGCCAGAAGCCTTTATCTTCACGCCCACACAGGCTTCATTGTTCACCGTGTTGGACCCGATCAGCGTGACCGGCTCGGCCTTCTCCCAAGGCGGAGGGTTTGAGCTGCGGACTCTTACCGTTACAGTGAATGGCACAACAGTTGTCGATGTGCTGACCTGGACGGCGGGCTATGAGAATGAGGCGTGGGCTACGACTTGGACGCCTATGGCCGATGGCCGGCATACACTGTTGGCTGTGGCTGAGGATTCTGCTGGATTGGTGACGGCGAATTTGCAACCGGTGACGGTGACGGTGGATACGCAGCCGCCCGTGATCGCGGTGCCGGCTGCGGTGCTGACAACCGCGCACCGGCTTTCTTATGGCCGTGTTGCGCTTACGGGTATTTACACCGAAGCCGGGGGCGTGGATGCACTCCGTGTTCGGAGTGATGCGCCAGGGTTGAGTGAAACAGAGAGCTTTGCGGCGGCGGTGATGGATGCTGACACGTGGCGCTATGCTTGGTACCTGGGCGAAGAACCAGATGGCAAAGCCTATACCGTCACTGCCGTGATTACCGATGTCGTTGGGCGCAGCCATCAGGATACCGGCAGCGTGTGGGTAGACTTAATCGCGCCTGAGCCGGTAACGATGACGTTGGCCTATACCAACAGTCTCGGCATATTCACGCTCATTGAACCTGGGCAAACTATCTATGATGTCCTTTCTCCCACGCTCATTATCACTTGGACGGCCAGCACTAGTGGAGATGTTGCCCGTTACTACGCCGGTTGGACAGAGACAGATGCCCCCGACCTGACCGAGCTGTCGCTGGATGCGGGTGCGCGACGTTATGAGCAGTCCGCCGGCGAAACACAGGTTTCTTATGCCCATATCGTTGTTGAAGACACTTACGGCAATTCAACCTGGCAGACCCTTGGCCCCATCTACACCGATGTCCCCACCACGCCAGATTATGTTGCCGACCTGGACTATGATGGCTGGATGGGAAGTGGCTGCACGCAGATTGGGGCAGATCGGGAATTGGTCAACAATGCCCAAAGTGGGCAGGCCCTCACCGGTACTCAGCGCTTCTACGCGACCTGGACGGCTGGTGTGCTGCGTCTGGCGTGGAGCGGCGCGAATTGGGGGGAAGCGGATATCGCAGGGGATGGCGATCTCTTTATCTACTTCGATACTGAGGCAGGGGGCAGCACTGTCGCCTACAATCCGTACTCTACCACCTTGCAACCTACCATTGGCCTGCCTGGGGGGATGGCTGCTGACACGTTGGTCTGGGTGAAAGACGCGCAGACCGTCGCGTTGTTGCGTTGGCAGACCATTACTGGCACCTGGGATTTTGTGACTCCGCCACTTCCTGACGCTAGCTACCAGCTTGATATGGCCCCCGCCGCGCTGCGCACTGATCTTCGCCTCGCCTTTAGCGACCTCGGTATCACTTACCCCGCTACCACTACTGTCAAACTTGTCGCCCTCGCCAGTGAAGAGAACTCGCTGCACCTTTGGGCCGCGATGCCGGAAAAGAATCCGCTTAACAGTGAACGTGTGGTCAACACGCCCGGTGTGCTGCCCTCAGACCAGGGCTTCACGCTCACCCAGTACTATGAGTGGACGGGGTTCTCGGCAGGCGTGTGCCCTAACGTGGGCCAGTTCACCGATGCCGATTTGAGTGTGGACATCAATGCGGATCCACCCGGTGTGGAAGTGGGCTACCTGGAACATGACTTGCTCTATCTGATTCCCGGTACGCCTCTGGATGCCGATCTGGATGGCAACCCTGACATGCCGCTGCCGTTGGATACTGCCCCTGAGTTAGTGGGACAGGGTCGCGTTATCACCTATACACTTTCTTATGCCAATGCAGGAACAGAGGTCGCCCCAGGTGTAATCGTCACCCTTACCTCTCAAGGCGGCGTGTTACTGGCAAGCAATCCTGTGACATTCGCTTTGGGAGATGTCGCGGCCGGCGTCGAAACCACGGTCGTCTTTACGGGTGTTGTGGATACCTCTACGTTTACCCGCTCCGTTGAAATTGATGCTGTGGTGGCTGATGCCGTTCATGGTCCTTTCGATTGGCTCTGGATTCAGCACGATGTAGATACTGCGCCTCCGGAAGCCTTGCGCATTACTGCGCCGTTGCGTTATATCAAACCCTATACCAATACCGTCGCGGGTACGGTAGACGATCCCTCCGGGGTGCCCACGATCACGTTGGAAGCATACCTGCTGCCCGCCGGCACGCCCTTCACCACTACCTGCACAGATGTGACCCCGGATGATGGGCAGTGGGCGTGTGCCTGGAACATCGGCGCGGTGGACAACGGCGACCAGTTCAGCCTGCGCGCCTTCGCCATCGATAGCTTCGGCAATGCCAGTGCGTGGACGGATCCGGTGACACTCACGGTGGATGCCGCGCCGCCCACGATTATGCTAGATGTGGCATCCGAGGCCCGGCTGCTCAGTACTGTGCTTGGCCCGGATGAGGAGGCCTTGATTTCCGGACAGGTGGAAGATGACCAGCAGGCTGCCGGGGCCGAAATCTGTTTTGAGCAGACCTATCAACAAACCTGTAAATCCATCCGTGTCTATCCCGGCAATGCTCTCACAGGCACGTGGACTTATGCCCTAGAAGCGATATGGGCATTGGATAATGAACCGCAACTGTTCAGCCTCTATGGTATAGATGCGGCGAATAACCGTTCGGTGGTTCCTGTCACGCGTACTTATCAGGTGGATAATGTTGCGCCGACCGTCGTGGTGCTTGAACAGATAAGCACGATCCAGGTTGCCACGCCGACCCAGGTTCTCAGCGGCACTGTCAGTGATGGCAGCGGTATTAGCGAGATGTACATTTACGTCCAGACTCCCTCCGGGGCTACCTCTTCTGACGCAGTTAGCCGGCAAGCTGGTGCCTGGAATTATGTCCTGCACCCACAAGAGGCTGGCCAGTATATATTAGAGATTGAAGCCCGCGATCTGAAGGGGAATGTCAGCGAGTATGGACCGTACACGGTGCATGTCGCTGTGGTAGCTATCGCAGGTCTGGCAGCTTCCAATGATGGTCCCACGCCGTTAGGGCAGACTACGCATCTACAGTCCGCTATTACAGCAGGAAGTGATGTGGTCTACGTGTGGGCTTTTGGAGATGGAGCAATGGGCAGCGGCGCGGAAGCCAATCACATTTACCCTGCCGTTGGCACGTACACCGCGATCGTGACTGCCAGTAATGCCGCGAATACGCTCACGGCCACGACCGAGGTCGTGATTACAGATACGCTTCTCATCGGCCTGGCGGCCAGGAATAGTAGCCCCACGCCGCCCAACTATCCGACAACTTTCACAGCCACACTTAGCGCGGGCAGTAATGCCGTTTATGTTTGGGCCTTTGGTGACGGAACTTTTGGAAATGGGGCGCTGGTAACGCACACCTATACTACCGTGGGATTTTACACGGCGATTGTGACCGCGACGAATTCGCAGAATGTTCTTACGGCCACGACGCCGGTTACGATAGCCGAAGTCCCCATTGCCGGGTTATCCGCCATCAACGACAGCCCCACACCTTTGGGCCAGGCGACGATGTTGACGGCGACGGTAGCGGCGGGCAGCAATGTGGTGTATGCGTGGGCGTTTGGGGATGGGACTACGGGTAGCGGGGCGAGCGTCACCCACATTTATCCTGCTCTTGGCATTTACACTGTGTATATCACGGCGACGAACCCGGTGAATGTTCTCACCGCGACAATGTTTGTCACGATCACGGAGACGCCTGTCACAGGGTTGTATGCGCTGAACAACAGCCCGACGTTGCTGGGCCAGCCGACGCAATTGCAGGCCATTATCGCGGCAGGGGACAATGTGGTGTATACGTGGGCGTTTGGGGATGGAGGGGCGGGGAGTGGCGCGAACGTTGCGCACACCTATCCGGCCTTGGGTACGTATACGGCCATTGTGACGGCGAGCAACAGTGTGAATGTTCTGACGGCTACCACGACGGTCACCGTCACGGATGCCGAAATCCCTGTCGCCGGCTTAACCGCAATCAACGATAGTCCCACCCCATTCGGCCAACCGACGATGTTAACGGCAACAGTTACGGCAGGCAGCACGGTGATGTATACTTGGGCATTTGGGGATGGGACGTCCGGCAGTGGTGCAGTTGTCGTGCATACTTACCCGGAGGTGGGCGTTTATACGGCGATGGTAACCGCCAGTAACAGCCTCAATACGCTCTCAACCAGCACAATTGTCACAATCACCGAGACTGCGATTGCCGGGTTAAGTGCGACGAATAACAGCCCGACGTTGGTTGGGGAACCGACGACATTGCAGGCCAGTGTCACAGCGGGGAGCAATGTGGCGTATGACTGGGCCTTCGGAGATGGGGCGAGGGGCAGCGGGGCCGGTGTCATGCACACCTATCCGGGTGTGGGCATGTATACGGCGATTGTGACCGCCAGCAATCCTATAAACGTACTTACCGCCACGACTACGGTAGTGATCACGGATACGGAAATCCCCATCGCGGGTCTGACTGCCATCAACGACAGTCCTACTTTGTTGGGTCAGACTACGACGTTGACGGCCACCATCACATCGGGCAGCAGTGTCGTCTACACATGGGTCTTTGGAGATGGGGAAACCGGTAATGGTGCAGTGGCAACCCACGTCTATCCTGGAGTAGCCGATTACACGGCCACCGTTACCGCCAGCAACAGCTTCGGCTCCGTGCATACGACGACGGTTGTGCATATCCTGGCAGATACGTATAACATTTACCTGCCATTGGTTGTGAAGCAATAAACGGCAAAAGTGTGGTGTGTTTCCTGTAAATGATCTGGCCTGGCGATTAAGTCGCCGGGCCAGTATTTGCGGGCTGACCGGTTGCATTTTGTACGCGCGCCGGCTCATTCGCTCTGGAAGTCGGGTGTGTTTGTAATCGCCTTAATTTATTCTTCCGTACCCTTCCCAAATGTTAAGGTATATTCTGTGAAACATAGCACGATTTAGAACTAGAACCTTTGTCTGTTTCTTCAAAGGCTGCCGGGACGGGTTGCTGATCTTTGAAAAGTTCAAAGTATAGGGTAGGTACGGCTGTGTTGCCACTATCGCCCGATAGCCCGATTTCTTGGGCACGTTCGACGTATTGTCCCACGCTGACGGTGTAGGCGTCCAGGTGGGCATAGCGTGAACATTCATCCCGGCTGGGGTTCTGATCCCGGCAGAGCAGAATAATGTTGCCCCAATTCTCGTCATCTTCCGCCTTGATGACCCATCCACTGTGGGCGGCCAGGACGGGTTCAAAATTTAGGTCGAAGTTGACGGCCTGGGTAGGCATGAGGGTAGGCTTGACGCCTTGCTCGCGTGCTGGAAATGTAGCTGCCGCGCGGCAATGCTCCACCCCTGCTTGCCAGGGAAGTCGCAATGTATAGCGATCCTGGTCCACAGGTGGCGTTGTACGCACGAGGGCATTATGTAACTTCTCGCAGGCCGGGCAACTGCCGTCGGGCCGGATGATGGCGTAGCCATCCTGCGGGTCATAGCCGTAGCGCACAAAGTCTACATTCCAAACCATAATGGCATAGACGGCTTGACTATGACGCGCCAGGTTGATGGCGCCGGTGAGCCAATCTGCCTGCTGGGCATTGGTCGTGTTTCTGGCCCATGCAAACGTGTCGGAAAAAAGTGCCACGCCTTCTTGAGATGCATACCCCATCTCGGTGAAGAAGAGTTGTCGTTCTTTGCTAAACAGTTCAAAATAGAGTTCGGTTTGTTGCAGGAAGTACCAGCTATGATGCGTACTGGTGGGAGCAGCGGGATGTCCCCCGCGTGCCACGGGGGAGGTCGCCCCTGCTGCATAGTGCGCGCCGAGGTAATCCATACAGTCTGTCGCTCCCGCTGCAATCATCCCTTCGAGAAAGGGAATGTCGTCACAGCCCTCGGGCCCACATCCCCCAAAGTACCCGGTGGGCGCTGGGGCAGCACTGATGACGGCGGTGCCGGGATTGGCCGCCTTGACCGCATCGTAGGCGGTACATAGTAACTTCGTGTAGTCCTCCGCGCTGATCTGACCTGACGGCCACTCGCGGTCAATGTTCGGCTCGTTCCATACTTCGATGGCATCTGCGCCACTCGCAGCTAAATCGGCGACCCATGCGCCGTACTCTGCTGTAAAATCAGGCCGGTCCAGTAATTGTTTATCTCCTAACCCGGTGAGTTGAATTTTGAAGCCATTTTGATGCGCGGTGTTGATCATGTTACGCGCATCGGCGGGATAGTGAACTTGCAGCTTAGCCCACGTCATCCCGGCATACTTCATCTGAGTGACGTAGTCCCAAGTGCGGATGTGCCCACCTAATGCAAAGGGAGCTTGCCAACCGGCAGGTGGAGGGGGATAGACAGTAGGGGCGGTAGGGGGTGTGGGGTGTGGGGTTTGAATTGTGGATTCTGGGCTGTGGGTTACGGATTGCGGCGTTGAGGTAGGGGGAACGGCCTCACTGGGTGTTGTTGGGGTGTTGGAGCGTTGGGTGGCCAATGCATCGAGTGTGGGAGATGACGTTGTGCAGCCTGTTAAACTGAACAATGTGACCACAATTAGTGCAAAAAAGTCAACCTTTGATTTCATTGTAATAACTCCTTTCCTTAGTATGTAATATTGTGTAGTTTGATATACCTCATTACTATATTACACTTATCTCTAAAAGGTAATACCCACTTGGGCAGGGTTACATTAAAATAAATAATTTTTCATTTTCGTGTCACACCCGAAAATGAAAAATACCACTTCTTATATCTGGCTTTTCACTTCATTTCTGCTAAAATGTACGTTAGGATGCCTTGTTTTCACACTAACCTGATGTAGGGTGGCGTATCGTCGTCGATGATACCCCCTTGATGATTTTGATTGAGGAGGATGTTGCTTCATGTTGTATGATAATGTCTGTATCGAGGGTATAGGGTATGTTATTCCTGAACATATTGTGACCTCGGCCTGGATCGAGGAACAACTGGTCCCTGTATATAAGTCTTTGGGGATTCCCGGGGGATTTCTTGAGCGGTTGACCGGTATTAAGGAACGCCGCTGGTGGGATGAGGGTGTCTGGGTTTCAGATGGCGCGGCTATGGCTGCCGAAAAAGTATTGGCACATACCGGGGTTGATCGCAGTGAAATCCAGTGCATCATTAACGCCTCTGTATGTCGGGATTATATCGAGCCGGCGACGGCGGCTATTGTGCATCACAAATTGGGATTATCGCGTGCGGCGATGGATTTCGATGTGGTTAATGCCTGTCTTGGATTTCTGAATGGTATGGTTCTTGTTGCGAATATGATAGAGCTAGGACAGATCGATACCGGCTTAGTGGTAGCTTCGGAAGCACCACGCGAGGGGCAGATCTCAACGATTGAACGTATGTTGGCCAAACTGCCCACCAAAGATGAAATCCGCGATAATATGGCGTCTTTTACCCTCGGCGCGGCTTCGGTAGCTATGATCCTGCGCCACAAATCTAAATCAAAGATGGGTAAACGCTTGCTCGGTGGCGCAGTATATAGCAATACCGATCATTGCCAGCTTTGTGTGGCGCAGACAACTTGGATGCGCACTAAATCCAGTAAGTTGTTAAGTGAAGGAACGAAAGTTATTGTTGAGGCATGGAAACGTTTTGAGAAGACTTTGGGATGGACGACAAAAACAGTGAACCGTCTCTTCACACATCAGGTGAGTGAACCGCAGCGCCAAATTGGCCTGCGCACATTGGGGTTTCCGCTGAAGGGCGTGGATTATCCTACGTTAGAATATTTAGGAAACACAGCATCTGTGGCCGCGCCGTTATCTATGGCAATGGGTGTGGATCAGGGCTTTGCCCAAGATGGGGATAAAGTTGTCCTGTTTGGCGTGGGCAGCGGTATCAATAGCATCGTTCTAGGGATTCAATGGTAGATTTTACAGACCTTTACCCTTTTCGTTCTTATTGGCTTGACTTGGACAACGCGCGGCTTCATTATGTGGATGAAGGCCCGCGTGACGCCCCCCCCGTGGTGATGGTGCATGGTAATCCTACTTGGTCTTTCTATTACCGGACGTTGATCCCCGGGATAAGCCAGATGTTCCGTGTGATTGTGCCAGATCACATAGGCTGTGGACTTTCGGACAAACCGCAGGACTATAGCTATACACTGGAACAGCATATCCAAAATCTTGAATATCTCATCGCGCATCTGGATCTAAAAGACGTAACCCTTGTGTTACATGACTGGGGTGGTGGGATTGGCATGGGGTATGCGACGCGCCATCCGGCAAATGTCGCGCGCTTTGTCATCTTTAATACTTCGGCATTTTTTGTCCCCGCTATCCCCTGGTCGTTGATGCTGGCACGCAGCCCTATGTTGGGCGAGATTCTGCTGCGTGGCTTTAACGTTTTCGCGCGCGGCGCGCTATTGTGGGGAACGGCACAGCACGCGCGGTTCACGCCCGTCGTGCGCGCCGGGTATCTCGCCCCTTACGATAATTGGTTTAATCGGATTGCCATTTATCGTTTTGTGCAGGATATCCCCGCCAACTCATATCATCCCACCCGGCACACCGTGAATGAAATCGATAAGCGACTTATTCTCTTTCGTGACCATCCTATGCTCATTATATGGGGCGCGCGGGATTTTGTCTTTACTGTCAAAGACTTCCTTCGCGGCTGGCAGGAGCGATTTCCCCAGGCAGAAGTTCATATCCTTGAGGATGCCGGGCATTTTGTAGTGGAAGATGCCCATGAGCGTATTCTTCCGTTAATGCAGACATTTCTAAGTAGGCGGTAGACAGTAGACAGTAGACAGTAGCCGGTAGACGGGGCACACCGTCTGCTGTCTACTGCCTGCTGTCTACCATTCTAAGGAGGCAGAATGACCAACTACTATAACGTCGCCGATGGATTGGCCGACGTTGCGGCGCGTAATCCCTACCGGCCCGGCATCATTTTCCCCGCCGGGCGCGACAGAAACGGGCGCGCGAAAACGGTACAGTTGAGTTTTAAGCAGCTTAATGACGAGGTGAATGCTTATGCGCATGGCCTGGCGGAGTTTGGGATTCGTCAGGGGGAGCGGGTCTTGCTGTTAGCGCGTCCTGGTGTTGAGTTGATCACGAGTGTATTCGCGCTCCTGCGTATCGGTGCTGTCCCCGTGATTATTGATCCCGGCATGGGGCGTCAGGCTTTTTTGCAGTGTGTGGCGGAGACAGAACCGACGGTTCTGTTAGGAATTCCTGTGGCGCATATAATGCGCCGTTTATATCCGCGTACATTTGCAACTGTGAAACGTGGTGTGGTCGTGACATCTGCACTTTGGGGACGTTTTTTGGGGGACACTACACTCTCCGCACTGCGTCAACCAGAAGGTGGCCCATTTTCCGCTGCGCCTACGACATTGGAGAGCGAAGCGGCGGTGGCCTTTACGTCGGGCAGCACGGGGATTCCTAAAGGTGTAGTCTATCTACATGGAATGTTCCGGGCGCAGATTGACCTCCTGAAAAACCACATTGGCATCCAGGAAGGTGAGGTAGACCTGGCTTTGCTCTACGTTTTCGCGCTCTTTAATCCCGCGTTGGGGGTCACAACCGTGTTGCCCGATATGGATCCTACCCAATCCGCCGAGATCAACCCCGCTTACGTGGTGGAGGCTATCCAGACCCATGGCGTGACCAACGCTTTTGGTTCCCCTACGATCTGGAAGCGCGTGGTACCCTATTGCGTGGCGAATGGAATTCAGTTACCTTCCCTCAAGCGGGTGCTGATGGCGAGCGCGCCGGTCCCTCCCTCATTAGTACAGACCTTGATTGACCAAGTACTTTCGCCCGAGGCTGACGTTAATACCCCCTTTGGGGCGACGGAGGCGATGCCCCTCACATGGATGCCCGGTCGTGAAATTGTGGATGAGACCCGTGTGTTGAGCGAACAAGGACGGGGAATGTGTGTGGGCCATCCTTTGCCGGGCATTACGATTCGTGTAATCCGTATTACTGAAGACCCGATTCCTACTTGGGATGATGATCTCGTTTTGCCTCCTGGTGAGATCGGAGAAATTGTTGTCAGCGGGCAGGTGGTCACGCGCACCTATCTGCATCGTCCTGACCAGACGGCGCGCGCGAAGATTTTGGGGGCTGACGGTGTGATCTGGCACCGGATGGGGGACACGGGGTATTTTGATGAGCAAGGCCGGTTGTGGTTCTGTGGGCGCAAAGCCCATCGCGTGGAGATCGCTGCTGGGATGCCATTTCCGAATCGCACGATGTTCCCTGTGCCCTGTGAAACAATCTTTAACCGGCATCCGGATGTGGCGCGCACAGCATTGGTGGGCGTTGGCCCGCGAGGGCATCAGCGTCCGGTGCTTGTTGTTGAACCGCGTGAGGGCAAGTTTCCCGCATCCCCTACTTCCCAGAAAACGTTTGCCGATGAGTTGTTGGCGTTGGGGGCGCAATATGCACACACGCAGCCTGTCCATGACATTTTGTTTTATCCGGGTGCTTTCCCGGTGGATGTGCGCCATAATGTCAAAATTCAGCGTGAAAAGTTGGCCGTGTGGGCGGCGGCGCAGCTTGAACCTCAGTCTTCGCTGTTGAAACGCTTGCGATCCCTTTCACTTCTTCAGCATGATGCGACATCCTATAGAAGCAAGCCCCGTTTTTCCCTCTCCCTGCGTAATCTCCTCAGTTTCCTCAGTGTCTTCTTAGGCGTGGCTGTGTCGGTAGTTCTGTTGCGGCGGATGGGAGAGAATGGGAAGCAGTAGCGGGTAGGTGGTGGACAGGAGTTAACTATGAACACACTTGTTACCGGGGGCGGAGGATTCTTAGGTCGCTATATTGTTGAACAATTACTTGCGCGTGGGGATACGGTGACGATCTTCGCACGTGGGGCGTATCCTGAGATCGTGGCGCAGGGCGCGCGCCAAGTGCGTGGCGACCTGTGTGATGCGGCTGCAGTGGCGGATGCCTGCGCGGGCATGGACGCCGTTTTCCACGTTGCTGCGAAGGCGGGCGTGTGGGGCGCGTGGAGTGACTACTATACCGTCAATGTCGTGGGTACACAGAATGTTATTGACGGTTGTCGCCGGCACGGCGTTCCGAAGCTCATCAATACCAGCTCCCCTAGCGTCATCTTCGACGGTACCTCGCAGGTTGGAGTGGATGAGCGGTATCCGTATCCCACGCGCGTGGATGGATTACGGATGACGAATTATGGAGAAGTCAGACAACCCCCAAAAATCCGTTCTAATCCGCTCAATCCGTTGAGAAAGAATTATTACGAAAGTCCCTATCCACAGACCAAGGCATGGGCCGAGCGTTTAGTCTCGGAGGCACATGGTCCAGAACTGTTGACGGTTTCGTTGCGCCCGCATTTGATCATTGGCCCGCGTGACAACCATTTGCTGCCGGGGTTGTTGGCAGCGGCGCGGGCGGGAACGCTGCCCCAGGTGGGGGATGGCGATAACCGTGTGGATTTGACCTATGTAGAGGACGCCGCCCGCGCGCATCAACTTGCCGCTGACGCGCTGAAACCCGGATCCCCCGTCGTCGGGGAACCGGGACATGGGCGCGTCTACTTCATCAGTCAAGATGAGCCGGTAGTCCTCTGGCCCTGGGTGTGTGAGTTGCTGGCCGATCTCAATATCCCCGGCCCGCGCCTGCACCTCTCGCTTCCTGCCGCCCGTGCTCTCGGTGCGATGATGGAGGCCATTTACCGCGTATTGCCGTTACACGGCGAACCCCGGCTCACGCGCTTCCTCGCCAGCGAGTTAGCCCAGAGCCATACCTACGATATCTCCGCCGCCAAGCGCGATTTCGGTTACACGCCGCAGTGGACGATGGCAGGGGCGCGGGAGAAGACGGTGGCGTGGTTGAAGGGGATGGAAGGGCAAGAATAAAAAATGCTTGATCTACCGTTTCCTGACGTATATAGCCCATATTTCCTATTGTCTTTTTTCATAGTTTTGCTATACTACGATTAAGAACACTAACCATATTATAACTACATAGCGGTCAGAGGTTAGAGATTTGCATATATCGTATAACTTAAATAGATGGGTCTATATACGCTACCTGCGCGATGGCGTTTGTGTAAGGAAGAGATACTCGACATACTGACATCTTGACTTCTAACTTTTAACTTCGCTCTTAACTCCTAACTCTTCCCATCGTGCAAGAGGAGGTGGGAGATGAGAGCAATTGTAAACACAAAGTGGTTTTACCCAGAAGGGGTGACGGACGTTGATGCAGTCCAGGTCTGGCTGGAAATGACGTTGGATGCTCTGCCGCATGAAGTGGCGGAGGCGGCAGTGCTGTGTGCTGTGCCCGCGTGGTTCGATCAACGGTTGTTGGCTTTGCTTACCGGCGCGGACGATATACTGACCCTGGTGTTATTGTCGCAACTGCTCGCGGCAGGCCTGGTCACAAGAGTAGAGGAAGGGGGGTATCGTTTCTATCCTCCTATACGCGAGCGGATATTAGAAATGTGGCAGACCTCGGATCATTGGGATCATTACGTATCTTTGCTCCTCTGGCTGGCCGATTATTACCTTCCCCTGATTGAAGAACAAGCTGTGTGCCTACAAGGTGCCGGTCGAGAACACGCCCTGGCGATGTTCGACAAATTTTATCCCAACCTCGAAGCAATTTGGGAGGGTATGGTGACAATGGGTCACGCGCGCTGGGTACGCAAGCTTGTGATTGTACTCGATACCTATTTCGCGCAGCGTAATAGGTGGGAGCAGAGGCTCTCCTGGCTTGAGTCCGGGATTGCTGCGTGTGAGGCATTGGGAGATACGCAGACGCGCGCTCAGATGTTGAACGACCTGGGATTCACCTATACCCAATTGCCTACCGGTAATCCTTTGGAGAATGTGCGGGAAGCTATTGCATGTTATGAAGCGGCGCTGGCGATCTTTACTCCAGAGACAGCCCCCCTGGAATACGCGATGGTACAAAATAACCTGGGCACCGCGTATTTGCATGGTCGGAGTGTAGACCCAGCGGCAGATATTCGACAAGCCATCGCGTGTTATAAGCGTTCCCTGCGCACCTGCACATTGGAACGCGCCCCACAGCTTTATGCGTTGATTAACGCCAACCTGGGATTTGCGTATGCTACCTTGTCAGGAGGGGAGAAGATGGAGTCTGTGCGGCAGGCGATTGCCGCTTATCGTGAGGTACTCAAAGTTTATACCCCAGAGACTGCCCCGTTGGCGTATGCGAATGTGCAGAATAATCTGGGATTGCTTTACGCGCAGTTGCAGGGCCAGGATCGTGAATCCGCATTGCGAGAAGCGATTGTATGTTTCAAGGAAGCACTGCGATTCCAATGGATGGAGCGCGAATCATTAGCGATCGCGGAACCATGTGATGGTTCTTCGGATTTACTCGTGGCGCAGGAGCATTTGCAGGCGATGTACGAATTGTTGGCGCGTTACTATGCACACCAGGGCGAAACGCAGCGCGTGCAGTCGCTTTACCGGGAACTTTCTGCTCTGTGCGGCAGCGACCATCAACGCTCGCGGTTTTGGCTCGCCGTAGGTGAGATTTACTTCCGTTTGGGGCAAATTGGAGAAGCGATAGCGGCGTTCCGGCAGGCTATAGCTTTAGATGCTGCGCAAGTGGAAATACCGGTGCTATTGAACGCGACGTAAGCACGTAGATTACTGTCTTCCCAATCCCAAACACGTAAAACGTGAGGTGATGATACTTGTCACGCCTCACGTTTTACGTGTTTGTGTGTATCTTACTTTGGGTTACACTTGGGGCGTGAAGCGTGATGCGTAATTCGCACATTCGCAATTCGCTCCAGGGGGACATAAATTTGAAACGGAATTTAAGTTTGCTACTCATCATATCACTCTTGTGGTTGTATATTCCCGGTGTTGTTATGGCGCGGCCTGTTGAGGATCTGCCGGTTTGGGCGCAGGTGGAGGTAACGGGAAGCCTTGCCGATCTTGGGTTGCCGGTTTACGCGCATTTGCAGGATGCTGCCGGGCAGGACTATGTCCTGGTATTGGCGACGAAAGCGCAACTGCGGGTGCAATTACTAGAACAGGGTGTACCATACCAGGTAATTGGGGTGTGGAAGAGGGGCAGAGGAGCTGCTCCCCGGCTCCCTGGCTCCTTAGCTTCTCTATCCTCCGACTATTTTCTTGGCTTGTGCCGGCACGCAGAGGCCCGGACGCGGGCGTTGGAAAGTGTGGATGTGGTTTATGACGATGGTTGGAATTTTATGGTATGGGGAACGCCTGTGCAAATGGAAAGCGTGACCGCGTTAGGGTGCGAGGTGGCGTGGTTACCGGAGACGCCCCTGATACTCGCGCCGCCCCGCGCGCCGGTGCAGGTGCGCGAGTTTACGCCAAGTTCACTGATTGGGACGATGATTGAGCAGGTAGATGCCGCCACTGTTTATACCTACACCGGGCAACTAAGCGGCGAGTGGCCGGCATTGGTTGGTGGTATTCCTTACACGATCACGACTCGTCATACCAATTCCGGAGAACCGTTGGAAAAGGCAACGCAGTTTGTCTATGAGCACCTGGAAGCGTTGGGGATCGATGCCGGTTTCCAGACATGGGCGCGCAGTGGATATGCTAATCGCAATGTTGTCGGCGTGATCACCGGGACGACGTATCCCGATGAGATTGTGTTGATCACGGCACATATTGACGATCTGCCTCTCGGCACAGTCGCTCCCGGCGCGGATGACAACGGCAGTGGCGTGGTGGCCGTGATGGTTGCGGCGGATATTTTCAGCCACTATGAATTTGAGCGCACGGTGCGCTTTGTGTTTTTCACCGGCGAGGAGCAAGGATTGCTCGGCAGCGCAGCGTATGCTGCCGGTGTCGCTGCGGCGGGTGAGACGATTGTCGCCGTTTACAATATGGACATGATCGCCTGGGATGCGGTGGATGGCCCCACGTTGCGCCTGCACACGCGCTTATCGAGCGATCCGGGGTATGCTGGCGACTTGGCGATAGCGAGCACGTTCACCAACGTGGTAAACACTTATGGAATGAGCGATGTCCTTATCCCCATTATTGATGCGGATGCCATCTGGGCCAGCGATCACAGTCCGTTTTGGAACAAAGGTTATCACGCCATCCTTGCTATTGAGGATGATAACGACGATTTCAATGATTATTATCACACGGTAGGCGATACGTTAGCCGAACTGAATATGGCATATTATGTCAATTACGTCAAAGCCTCGGTCGGCACGGTGGCACATCTGGCTTCTCCATGGTTGGAAATGGGCGTATTAGCCGGCGAGGTACTGGATGCTGTTACATCTACCCCCCTCGCGGGCGCGTGGGTGACGGTTACACAACTCCTGGCTTCTTCGAGTGCCACCACCGGCGTGGAAGGAAAATATCGTCTGAAATTGCCTGCCGGGACGTACACGGTCACGGCTGCCGCCTGCGGGTATTTACCTGTTACCGCGCCGGATGTGAAAGTGACGGCGGGATTGACAACGATGCGCGCGTTCACGCTATCTGTCGCGCGCCCCCGCGGTGTCACCGGCACGGTGAAGGCAGCGGAAGGGTGGCCCCTTTACGCGCGCGTCGTGATGACGGGCGATCCCTTCACGCCTTCTGGTAAAGAAGTATGGACCGATCCGGTCACGGGCGTTTATAGTTTGACTTTTTACGGAGGATGTGCGTATACGTTGACTGTGGATGCCTGGACGCCGGGATATGGCACCACGACATATAGGGTAGGAGCATCAGACGACACGACACAGGTGGACGTTGTTTTGAAAGCAAATAAAACGTTGTGTACGGCCCCCGGCTATCACCGGGCGCCTTCAGAGGATGATTGCCGGCTGAGTGCGGGTGGATTGATCGTGGGGCACATATATGACGCGAGTACCGGGGATCCGTTGATCGGCGCGAAGATAATGAATGATAGTGGAGAAAGCACCGTATCACGGCCCACCGCCGATCCGGCGCTGGAAGATGGATTTTATACCCTGTTCTCTCCCGCCAGTCCACACACATTTACCGGCACGCTGGAAAACTATAGTGTTGTGACGGTAACGGCGGACGTCGTGCAAAGTGATACAATGCGGCTGGATTTATGGTTACCTGTCTCGCCGGTTATGTACCCTATATTCCTGCCCCTAATCATTCAAAATACTTTTTCATAAAGAGCCCTTTAGTTGCAATGGCGGTAGATTTGGCGACTAAAGTCTAAGCACTGATTGGCCGGCGCACTGATTCCCTGGATTCTGGGACTGTTTGCACAGCGGTTTGATCTGCGTGTGACAATGTGGCTGCTATTATTGGGACCGGTAGTTCTGTTGTTGGGACTGTCGCGTTTGCCGGCTCGCTGACTCGCTTTTTCGCTCAAATCGTGTACAATCTCGGCGATATTGAAATGACTTTCGACTATTTTTAGGGAGGAGCTAATGTTTAATCAGAGTGGTAAAAGTAAATCCCCCGAGGTTTCACGCCAGACGGCGGTATGGGTAGTGGGGGTAGCAACGGTCTTGTTTTTAGCCAGCGTGGTGCTGATCATGGTGAATTCGGGGCGAGCCAGTGTGGCGACGCCCACACCGATCCCGACGATGCTTTTAGATTTTGGGTCAACGACGCAGACGGCAGAGCCGGCATCTGTTCCCACAGCGACAGAAGTTGTCGAGGGGGGAGAGACAACGCCGGCGACGGCGATTCCAGAGGGAGGAACACAATCTGGAACTGTGACGATGCCAGAGGACCCGGTGGCGCGCAATGGGATGTACTCGGAGCCGCCCGCGTTTATTATCGATCCTGAACAGAAGTATTTTGCGACCCTTGAGTTAGAAAAGGGTAATATTGTGGTTGAACTGTTTGCCGATAAGGCCCCCAATACGGTCAATAATTTTGTCTTCCTGGCCCGCGAGGGATTTTACGACAACACGACATTCCACCGGGTCATTGAGGATTTTATGGCCCAGGGCGGCGATCCTACCGGAACGGGGACCGGGGGACCGGGATATAAGTTCGCGGATGAGTTTCATCCTGACTTGACACATGATGGCCCCGGCGTACTCTCAATGGCGAATTCTGGTTCAGATACCAACGGCAGCCAATTCTTTATTACCTTTGCCGCGACTCCCTGGTTGGATGGAGCACATACTGTGTTGGGTAAGGTGGTGGAAGGTATGGATGTCTTGATGTCTATCTCCCTTCGCGATCCGCAGACGGCAACAGAGCCGGGTGATTTACTCAAAACCGTCCGCATCAGCGAAGGAGCACCCGAAACCGCTGAGACGCCGGCGCTGGTCGCGTCAGGAATGGGTACTGAGGTTTATGGCGGGATGCAGGGTGTTTATTTCGATGCCGGGGAAACCGATGCTCTATATCCTGGCCCGGCAGCCGGCACACGCTGGTTGCCCTCGTTGGGTGACGAGAAGGCAGCGGTAGTGGTAACGGAGTTTAGTAAGATTGACTGCAGTCACTGTAGTGCCTATCACCAGAGTGAGATGGATGGTATTTTAGAGGATTTCGTCGCTACGGGCCAGGTGCGTTATGTCACCCATTATATGGACTGGAATACCCCCGATTGGACGAATGCAAAGGAATTTATGGAAGCCTCAATGTGCGCGGCGGAGCAGGGAAAATATTACGCTTACACACATGCCGTGTTTGCAGGGAGTTCGTATGAGAAGAGTGCGGTTGAGGCAGAACTGGATGAAGAGGCATTTGCCACTTGTCGTGAAGATGCCCGCTATGCCCCTGTGATCGAGGACGCGGTGCAACACGCTGCGGAATTGGGGGTGACGGGGACGCCATCGTTTTTCGTGAATGATGAGAAGGTTGTGGGCTACGGAGGATTGCGCGCCGCCATAGAGGAAGCGTTGAAGGCCGCGCAGTGAACCCCTTATAGAGCAGTCACTTCGTTGAACGGACGTCGCTCGTCAACCAAGCGCTTGCTAAGACTTTTGTAGTCTATCGCTGACAATTGTGATCTACTGAGACTTCAGAAACTTTAATAAAACAGGAGACTATGCTATGCTAGAGAATCCTCATGATCGTAATAACATGTATCACTCGGCGCCGGAGATGCAGATTGATCCGAGTAAGACCTATATCGCCACGTTTGAGACGGAGAAAGGCGATATCGTGGTGGAGTTATTTGCCGACAAGGTTCCTAACACCGTCAATAACTTCGTTTTCCTGGCCCGCGCCGGATTTTATGATGATACGACTTTCCATCGTGTCATCAAGGATTTTATGGCCCAGGGGGGTGATCCCTCCGGTACCGGGAGGGGAGGGCCGGGCTATCGCTTCGCCGATGAATTTCATCCCAACTTGAAACATGATGGGCCAGGGATACTCTCAATGGCGAACGCGGGGGCGGATACCAACGGCAGCCAGTTTTTTATGACCCTCAAGGCGACGCCGTGGCTGGATGGTCACCATGCAGTCTTTGGCAAGGTGAGTAAAGGACTGGACGTGTTGATGTCCATTAGTATCCGTGATCCGCAGACGTCGCGGACACCGGGAGATAAAATTAAGACAATTCGGATTGAAGAGCAGTAGGATGTAGACAGTAGACGGTAGACGGGGAAAGAAATCTTTGTCTACCGTCTGCTGTTAAGGAGGGGTGTATGCGAAGGCATGTGTTGGGCGGGATAGGGATACTGGTAGTAGTGTTGTTGGTGGGCTGTGGCAGGGGGACAGATGTGCCCGGCAGCCCGACCCAGACAACCGCGTTGTCGTTGTCCAGTCCGGCGTTTGTACATGAAGGCACGATCCCGGCCCGGTATACGTGTGACGGGGATGATATATCACCGGCATTGATCTGGGATGAACCTCCGGCTGGTACTCAGAGACTGGCGTTGATCGTCGACGATCCTGATGCTCCCGTTGGGACGTGGGTGCATTGGGTGCTTTATAATATTCCCTCCGACACGCGTGAATTGCCGGAGGCATTCCCCTCGGATGCGGAATTACCCGACGGCAGTGTTAACGGTAAAAATGGCTGGGGTGACACAGGTTATGGCGGGCCATGTCCGCCAAGCGGCACTCACCGTTACTACTTCAAACTCTACGCACTGGATACGATGCTCGATTTAGAACCCGGCGCGACAAAAGCACAACTTCTTAAAGCAATGGAAGGGCACGTGCTTGGAGAAGACGCATTGATGGGAACCTATCAAAAGCAACAGTAAAGTCATTACTTAACTAACTTTGGTTGGAGGCAAATCAAGCAATGCAACATCATTATTTGGTAAAAACGCCGTACGCGCTTTCCCCTCGTATCCAATGGTTGCGCGATTATTACTTTCAGGGAACAGCGCGAGCCTGGAACAATGAATTCACCGCGTGGACCACGGGGACGCCGTGGGATTTTCAGTTTGAGGAAACCAACTATTACATTGTGCCCGAAACCTATACCTTTCTGCAAACCTTCCGTTCAGCTTTCAAACAGACGGCGCGACCGGTCAAATTACATCCAGATTTTTGGACATGGAGTTTGCCTGAGCGTAAAGCATGGTTTAACCATGAAGTGATGGCGGCTTATGTCCCTAAGGAAATTCTCCCCGGTGATTTGTTGGCCGGTGCGCGCTTTAACGTGATGACGTCTACTTGTCTGAACAAGCGAGAGGCCCGTCAATATGACAAAAACGTGTTTGGGCAAAGGGGAGTTCGCGCAGAAATGAAGCGATTCCACGATCACGGTTATGGCAACACGGGCGCGACGGGTGGGCACTTAATCCCTGACTATGCCCGCGTGCTTACGCATGGCTGGAAGGTTATTCACGCTGATTTACAGGCGCGCTACGATGCACTTTCAGACATAGATAAGTTAAGCGATAAGGGGGCGCAGCTCCGCGCGATGTTGACTGCCGCGACGGTGGCGCGGGATGTGGCGTTGGCTTATGGCAAAGTTTGCCGGCAATTGGCCGGTGAGGAAACGGATCCTGCGCGCAAGGCAGAGTTGGTGCAGATGGCGAATCATTTGCAGCGTGTGCCCTGGGAACCGGCGCAAACATTCTGGGAAGCAGTACAATTCCTCTGGCTCACTCACATGTTGGTGATGAGTGACGAAAACTATCCCGGCCCCGGTACATCCTTCGGCCGTGTGGATCAATATCTTTATCCTTTCTGGCAAGCATCATTGGCGGAGGGTATGGATCGCGAATTCGGTAAGGAGATCCTTAAGTGTTTTTGGATCCATTGTAACACTGCCTATGACGCCATGATCCGCACCGGGGGAAATCAGGGGATCACGGCGGGCTACGGCCAATTGATTACACTGGCGGGATTAGGAGCGGGGGGAGCCGATTTAACCAACGATCTGACTTACGCGATGCTCGAAGTTATTGATGAATTATCTCCCATTCTTGAACCTAAACCCAATGTGCGCCTTCATCGTCACACGCCCGATGGCTTGTTGGACAAGGTAGTAGAGATGATTGCGGCGAGCCAGGGCGCGCCTTTCCTCCTCAATTTTGATGAGCGTTCAATGGCGGGAATGTTATTGCAAGCCCGCAAATCCGGTATGGAGCATTTGATCAACGTTGAGAATGTCCACGATTACGCGCCCGTGGGATGTCTTGAGAATACCATGGTAGGCAATGATCGTTCTGGCACGGTGGACTGCAATCTTAATTTGCTCAAGGCCGTGGAGTTGGCGCTGGCCGGGGGCTATGATTTGTTGCCCTTCACGGATTCACTGACGGGAAAGACTGAACCCCGCCGCCGTCGAGGCCCGGATACCGGTGACCCGGCTTTGTTTACAACCTGGGAGCAGTTCTGGGAAGCTTATGCGACGCAAACCCGCTTTATCATCCGGCAAATTGTTGAGTTATACGAGCGGACAGAATCCCTCCGGGCGCGTTTTTCCCCAACACCCTATCTTTCCTGCCTGGTAAAGGGCTGCGCTGAACAAGGTGTGGATATCAATGCCGGAGGGGCAGAACTGGGATATGTCACTATTGAGGCGGTGACTTACGCGACCACGGTGGATTCCTTGCTGGCGATCAAGTACCTGGTATATGATACACAAACTTGTACCATGGGGGAGTTAATCCAGGCATTGCGCAATAATTGGGAGGGCCATAGTGTTTTACAGGCTAAGGCGCGCTACAAGGCCCCCAAGTATGGTCAAGATGACGATGTTGCCGACGCGCTGGGTAAAGCGGTGATGGATCTGTGGACCGAGGAGACCTGGAAATACAAGACACGCTCTACCGGGCGGCAGTTCCGGCCGGGGATGTTAAGCTGGAATTACTGGGTGTCTGATGGTTTTATTCTACCGGCCAGCCCTGATGGGCGTCCACAGGGGAAATTCCTTTCCAATGCATTGTGCCCTTCCAACGGCGCGGATATCAACGGCCCGACTGCCAATGTCAATTCGGTGGGTAAGGTTTTGGGGGGCAAAGCGGCTGACGGGCAGGGGGATTGGGATGCGTTTGTAAATGTATTGCCCAATGGAGGCAGCCACACCATGACCTTCAGTCCCTCCCTGTTGCGCGATCCAGAACATCGGGATAAATTTAAGGCGTTTTTGCGTGCTTACGTTGAAAATGGTAGCACAGCATTGCAGATCAATATGGTAGATGCCGATATGTTGCGTGATGCGCAGCACCATCCTGAGAATTACCGCCATCTGCTGGTGCGCGTGACCGGATACAATGCCTACTTCACCAGCATCGGCAAGGAATTACAGGATGAGATCATCGCGCGGGAGACGCATTGGATATAGTGTATCCGCAATTCGCAATCCGTGATTTGCGATTTTGCGTTTGAGAACTATGACATCACATGCTGAAAATCTTCTGGGGCGTATTTTGCATCTTCAGCGGCTGTCTACGGAGGATGGACCGGGAATTCGCACGACAGTTTTCTTTAAAGGGTGTCCCCTGAGTTGTGCATGGTGCCATAACCCGGAGAGTATTGCGCCATATCCCCAGGTGCAATGGCTTGAGCAGCGCTGTATGGGTTGTCAAACTTGTGTGGCGGCCTGTCCTAGGGGCTGTTTGAGAATGACTGGCGCGGGCATTGTGATTGACCGGACGTGTTGTACCGGTTGCGGGGTATGTGCTGAAGCGTGTCCGACCCAGGCGATGGAATTACTGGGACGACAGGTGGATGTCGCGTGGCTGGTGGGCGAGGTTCTCAAGGATTGCGTCTATTTTGAGACTTCCGGCGGTGGCGTGACCGTCTCGGGAGGTGAACCGGCGGCACAACCCGGCTTTGTGGCAGCGTTCCTGGCCGAGATGCGGGCCGCCGGGGTACCAACCGCGCTGGATACGTGTGGATTGTGTTCACAAACTGTACTCGAAACCCTGTTGCCGTATGTTGATCTGGTACTGTTTGACCTTAAGTTGATGGACCCGGTGCAGCACCAGCTATTCACAGGGCAATCCAACGCGCGTATTTTGGATAACTTGTGTTTCATTCGTGATTATATCAAAAATGATGCTCCTGATCTGAAATTATGGATCCGCACGCCCCTTATCCCAGGAGCGACGGCCACCGGTGAGAATCTAACGCATATAGGTGCGTTTATCGCCGCTAACCTGGATGGATGGGTGCAGCGTTGGGAATTATGCGCGTTTAACAATCTCTGCCGTGATAAGTATCGTCGCCTGGGACTGACCTGGCCTTTTGCCGGTATGCCGCTGATGACGGCGGGGGAACTCTCCGCATTAGAGACCGTTGCTAAAGCTTCAGGCGTTCCCCCCGATAGTGTGCTGGCAACTGGGGCGACGAGGGGACAAAGTGATCAAATGACAAAGTGATTGGAGGTAGGATGACTGACCAACCGTATACTGCATTTTCCACAGTCGATATAGAGGCTTTCCGTCCCACGATGAAAGTCGGGTTGTTGGCAACGGTCAATGAGGTCGGGCTGCCCCATTTGACGTTGATTGCATCGTTGCAAGCCGGTGATGCTACAAAAATGGTCTGGGGACAGTTTACCGAGGGCTTGAGCAAGCACCTCGTCCATCAAAATCCCAAAACGGGTTTTCTTATTATGACGATGGACAAAGAATTTTGGCGGGGCAAGGCGACCTTTACCCATACCACCCAACAAGGGCCGGACTATGAGCGCTACAACAATGAGCCGATGTTCCGCTATAATGCCTACTTCGGCGTACATACCGTCTACTATATGGACCTGCTTTCTCACTCCGGGCGGCAGACTTTGCCGATGGCACACGTGATCTTTGCCGCGGTACAGACCCTGGCGGCGAAGTGGGTAACCCAGGGGTGGGCGCGCCAACGAACGTCGCCGCCGGTCTTGAATGTGTGGACGCGCCAACTGATGAATAAACTCGACACGTTAAAATTTCTGGCCTATATCGACACAGATGGCTATCCGGTCATCGTGCCGGTAATCCAGGCACAAACTGTAGGGCGCGAGCGGGTAATCTTCTCCGCAGCCGTGTTTGGTGATGATCTCAAGGCAATTCCTGCCGGTATCCCGATGGCGGTATTTGGAATGGCATTGACGATGGAAGATGTGCTTCTGCGAGGAACATTTGAGGGCATCCGGCGCTTTGGCGGTCTACCCTGTGGCAGTGTCAAAATAGATTGGGTCTACAACTCGATGCCTCCCAAGCCTCAACAAATCTATCCCGAAGTGCCACTTGAGCCGGTGACGCAATTTTATCATTACGAGTCTGGATGAAAAATGGTATAATGATATATGCAGTACGGAGTCAGGTCCAAATTTTGCAATTTGCCGATTTCGCGATTGATAGTTTTGTGATTTTTTCCTCTATGCCATGACGGCGAAATTTAATAACTTTCATAATTGACGAAAGGAGTCAAGCATTATGGGACGACCGATTACACTTTTTACCGGACAATGGGCCGATTTGCCCCTGGAAACACTTGCGCAGAAAGTGAGCGCGTGGGGCTTTGATGGCCTGGAATTGGCCTGCTGGGGCGATCACTTTGAGGTGGATAAAGCGCTGGAAAGTGACAGTTATGTGCGCGAGAGGCGTGACTTGCTGGAAAAGTATGGCCTTAAGAGTTTTGCTATCAGTACACACCTGGTCGGACAGTGTGTGTGTGATCCCATTGATGAGCGGCATAAGGGTATCTTGCCGCCGCGACTTTGGGGTGATGGTGAGCCAGAAGGGGTGCGCCGGCGCTGTGCAGAGGAAGTCAAATTGACGGCCAAAGCCGCCAAGCTGTTCGGTGTGAATGTGGTCAACGGCTTCACGGGCAGCAGTGTGTGGGCCAAACTCTACTTCTTCCCCCCCACCGGCCAGGCCGATATTGACGCCGGGTATGTGGACTTTGCAGCTCGTTGGACGCCTGTTTTTGATGCCTTCCAGGCCGAGGGGGTGAAGTTTGCACTGGAGGTACACCCGACGGAGATCGCCTATGATATTATTACGTTTGAGCGCGCGCTCAAGGCCGTGAACGGCCACCCCGCGTTTGGTATCAACTTCGATCCCAGCCATCTGATCCACCAATTTATTGACCCGGTGGAATTGATTGAGGCTTTCCCGGATCGCATTTTCCACGTCCATGTCAAGGATTCCCGCGTGAACCTGACCGGGCGCAACAGCATTTTATCCTCCCACCTGGATTTCGGCGATCCGCGCCGGGGATGGGATTTCGTTTCACCGGGGCGCGGGGAAGTGCGCTGGGATCCCATCGTCCGCGCGTTGAATCGCATCGGATATCAAGGCCCGCTCTCTATTGAGTGGGAAGACAGCGGCATGGATCGCGACTATGGCGCGCCAGAGGCCCTGGCGATGATCCGTAAGCAAGACTTCGCGCCGTCGGCAGTGGCCTTCGATGCCGCCTTTGCGAACGAGTGAGCGAACCAGCGAGTTAGGAGTTTTGCAATTTGCCAATTTGCGATTTTCAAGGGAATTCATCATTAACGCGGTGCGTTCACCAGCAGTAGGATGAAAATTGAATTCGTAATTCGTAATTCGCTATTTTCAAGGGAGGCATTTATGAGCAGTGAAAGTGGTGGTTTTACAACAATGGCCGGCGCCAGGGCAGAGGGAGAAGCCCCGAGGGTTGGCGTTGGAATGTTGGGTTATGCCTTTATGGGCAAGGCACACAGTAATGCATATAAGAAAATCCCTTATATGATGTATCCTCCGCCTGCAGTGCCGGTGTTGGCGGCGATTTGTGGGCGCAATGAAGAGGCGGTGGCCGAAGCGGCCAGGCGTTATGGCTATGCCAAATATTACACGGATTGGCGCGAGATGTTGGAGGATGAAGCCGTACAGATTTTCGACAACGGCGCGCCTAACTACATCCACGCCGAACCGAGTATCGCGGCGGCGCAGGCGGGTAAACACATCTTTTGCGAGAAGCCCCTGGGCCGCTCGCCGGAGGAATCGAAAACGATGTGGGAAGCGGTGGAGAAGGCGGGCGTTAAGCACATGGTGGCCTTCAACTACCGTTTTGTACCGGCAATTCGCCAGGCCCGCGAGTTAATCGAAAGCGGCGCGCTAGGACGTATCTATCACTACCGCGCCGTCTACCTCCAAGAGTGGGTGATGCCTCACTACGACACCCCGATGGTCTGGCGTTTAAATAAAGCGGAGGCCGGCGGAGGGAGTATCGGCGATCTCGGCTCGCACATTATCGATCTAGGCCGCTTCCTGGTAGGGGAGATTGAGAGCGTGAGCGCGATGACGCGCACCTTCATCAAGGAACGCCCGCTGCCCGATGGCACGATGGCATCGGTGGATATTGATGACGCCTTTGTCTCGACCGTTGCTTTTGAAGGTGGTGCGATTGGCACGCTGGAAGCAACGCGCTTTGCCGCGGGGCGCAAGAATCACGAGGTGATTGAGATCAACGGCGAGAAGGGCAGTATCGTCTTCGATTTGGAGCGGCTGAACGAGCTGGATGTTTACTGGGTAGAGGGGGGGCGCAAGGAGACCCAGGGATTCACGCACGTTTTAGTCAGCGAACCTTATCATCCCTGGTGGTCAAACTGGTGGCCGCAAGGGCACATGATCGGCTGGGAACACAGCTTTGTCCATGAGTTGACTCACTTCCTCGATTGTATCGTTAATGATAAGGATGTTGGGCCTTATGGCGCAACCTTTGAAGATGGCTATCGCGCGGATTGCGTCGCGGCGGCCATTGTGGAGTCGGCGAAGACAAAGAGACAAATAGACGTTGTCTACAAATAAAGCGTTAAAAAACCCGGCTTCTTCTGAGAAGCCGGGTTTTTTTAACACCTTGATTCTACTTATTCCCTTTGCCCAGCCCTGACTGCACCAAATACCGGTAGCTTTTTTCCACTGCCGCCATCATATCGGTGGCGCAGCGATCCAGTTCCACGATGAGCCATTCGGTGTGAGGTCTGCCGGCCTCGACGATGGCGGGGAAATTCATCACACCGTCGCCGGCCGCCGTCATTGGCTCGCTCTTGACGCATGGCCCGTCCTTGATGTGCAGGAACGGCGCGCGCGTGCCCATTTCCCTGGCGATCTGGGCCGGGTCAACGCCGGCAGTTTGAATCCAATAAGTATCTAGTTCGAAAAAGATCGCCGGATCGAGCAACTCTAGCATAATCTGGTAGATGTAGCGATCTTCTAACTTCTGATACTCCCACCAGTGGTTGTGGATACCGAACATCATTCCATTGGCCCGCGCGACCTGGTTGGCCTCGTTGAAAAGATCGCAAGCGGCTTTGGTCTTGTCCATTGTCTCAAAATCTGCCGGCCCCTTGCCGGAGATAATACGCGGGCAACCAATGGCCTGCATTGCATCCAAAACTTCATTTTTCTGATCGCCCAGGGGGAGCGCGGTGTGCGCGCTCGGCGCGACCAGTCCCAGTTCTTTGAAGAGCTTCCCGGCAGCTTCCGGGGTGGTGCCGGGGAAACCGGCAGGTTCCACACCCGCGTAGCCCATTGCTGCTACTTTGCGAACCGTCCCTTCGAAATCATCTTGCGCATATTCTCGTACTGAATACAGTTGTAAACCGACAGGTAACATTCTACCCTCCAAAAATAATAGTGATTACAAATAGTTGATGCGTAAAACGTGAAACGTCATTCATCACGCATCACGCATTGTACAAGCAACCGTGGGTTGCTCACGTTCTACAACACAATTTCGCGCTTCTCTTCCGCCGAGCGGTAACAGGCGTCGATAATCTGCGCGCGGGACAGGCCCTCACTGCCGTCCAAATCCGCCCAATCGCCGTTCTGGATGCGCTCGACGAAATGTTGAATGACCGCGAGGTGCCCTTCGCCTTTACCCACATGAGGATGGATATCACCGGGAACACCGGCAATGTCGGTGTAGAAATCCAGGGTATCGCCTTGCACGTAGTTGACGACCTCGATCTTCGCTCCCCCCTCGGTGCCATAGAAAATAACACCGAAGTTGTCATTATTCTCGCGGTAGGTGGCCCAACTGGTCTCCAGGAGCAGGGTGGCATTGCCATCCACGCGGATGAACGCGCTTGCCAGGTCTTCCACTTCGTACCCCATACCGATCATCTGCTTCTTCGCGCCGCTGCTGCCGCGCCCACGGGTGCCGAGTTCGGCATAGGTGGTCGCGCTGACCGTCCGCGCCTGGGGCTCGCCCATCAAGTAAAGGGCCATATCCAGCATGTGGACGCCCAGGTCAATGAGTGGGCCGCCACCGGCCATCTCTTTCTTGGTGAACCAACTGCCCATGCCGGGGATTCCGTTGCGGCGCAGCCACCACGCTTTCGCGTGATAGATGCGACCGAGTCCCCCCTGGTCAATATAAGCTTTGAGAGCTTGCACATCGCCGCGCTGGCGATGGTTGAAGGTGACGTGCAAAGCGTGCCCGGTCTTCTTCGCCGCAGCGACCATCGCTTCGGCATCGGCGAGCGTGCTGGCCAGGGGCTTTTCGCACAGGACGTGTTTGCCGCTTTCCAGTGCTGCGATAGCGATAGGAGCATGGAGAAAATTGGGCGTGCAGACGTTGACAATATCCAGATCATCACGGGCGACCAGGGGGTTGTAATCTTCGTAGAGATAGGGCACGCCGTTTGCTTTTCCGAATTCATCAAGCCGCGCCGGGTTCGTATCCGCCACCGCGACAATCTCAACGCCCGGAATCTGTTGGTACGCGCGCAGGTGGTGGCGACCGATCCCCAGTCCAACAATCCCTACGCGCAGCGTATCTTGCGTAACTGACATAGCTATAGTTTCTCCTTACTTACGTTTCGCGTTTTACGCCTCGATTTCCACTTTTTCCAATGGCTCGGGGTGATGCGGGGCCTTCATCATCTCGCGGAATCCTACAACGTTGACGGGCGCGCACCATTGCACGGCGTTGGTGAGAACCTGCTGTACTTCTTTCTGGTAATAGATGGGGAAAGTTTCATGACCGGGCTGGAAGTAGAAGATTTTGCCCCGGCCCCGGTACCAGCACGCACCGCTGCGGAAGACCTCGCCGCCCTGGAACCAACTGATGAAGATCAATTCGTCGGGTTGCGGGATGTCGAAGAACTCACCGTACATCTCGGTATGGGGAATCTCGAAGTATTCGCCCAACCCCTCGACGATGGGATGTCCCGGTGCTGTAACCCACAGCCGGTTACGCTCGCCGATCTCGCGCCATTTGAGAGAGCAGGCCGTGCCCATCATGCGGCGGAAAATCTTGGAGAAGTGCGCGGAGTGCAGGACAATCAGGCCCATTCCATTGAGAATGCGCTGCTGTACTTTGTCCACGATCTCATCCTTGACTTCGCCGTGGGCCATGTGGCCCCACCAGATCAGGACATCGGTGTTGGCTAAGACTTCATCGGTCAGCCCGTGCTCCGGTTCGTCGAGTGTGGCGGTGCCGACCTCATATCCGGCTGCTTTTAAGAACTTAGCAATCGTGTTGTGAATCCCATCAGGATACACTTCTTGAACGGCCTTATGGCTCTTTTCGTGACGAAATTCGTTCCAAACTGTAACTCGGATACTCATAGTTTATCTCCTTAAATTAGGTAATGATTTTAAAACGGGAAACGGGAAACGTGAGACGTGATTTCAACAATCATCACGTTTCACGTTTCCCGTTTCCCGCAATTGCCTTTTAATAACCGGTGCAGTATTGTGATAAAGGAGGCTTTATCAACAGTAGGTTTAATGCGCATTAGGTATGCTTAATTATGTCCTTTCTTGAGTTCTCTAAACTCGTTTCCAACTATACCACACTTTTGCTATGGGTAAAATAGAATGTTCCGTTTATTTATACGTGATAGCCGCGCTATCCATAGCGTGGCTACAAGAGAAAAAACACCCCCAATACCAATTTTGGACTATTTATGTTAATATATTAACGCGAGTTGCTACCTTGTGGTAGTGAAAGAGAAAAGGGTGTTTTTTTCTCTTCTCTTTTTCGCCCCGTAGGGGCGAAAAAGAGAAATTCACGGGTAGCAACTTAGGTTATATTAAAGAACTTGGTTGTGGGCAGGGTTTAGAAACTCTACCAAGTTTTCAAGGGTTTTCACAATTTGCCAATTTTAAATTTGCCAATTTGCAATTTTTAAGGGAGCTATTGATGCCCATCCCCCAAACAGTCTTAAATCTGATTCAACGTTTCGCAGATAACGCGGACGCTTACCGTTCCGCGCAGTACAACGAGGCGCAGGTGCGCGAGGAGTTTATCACGCCGTTCTTTGCCGCGCTGGGCTGGGACGTGTACAATCAGAAGGGCGCGAGTGAGAAGTACAAGCAGGTCGTCCACGAGGCGGCGGTGAAGGTGGGCGGCGCGACGAAGGCGCCCGATTACGCCTTCCGCCTCGGCGGGCAGCGCGT
>JAFGFI010000484.1 GCA_016931185.1 Anaerolineae bacterium | reverse complement strand
TTCTTGGATTATTATCCCGTACCGGTGGGGAAAGTACCATCCTGGGATTTGACTCAATGCACGATACATACCCTATCCGTGAACGGGTAGGGTATATTGCGCAACAGTTCTCGCTGCCGCCGGATATGACAGTGATGGAGAATATGCGTTTTTTCGCCAATGTCCATGGTGTGAGCCGCGAAGAACAGAAGCATCGCATCCCAGAACTGCTCGAATTTGCCGGACTGACGCAGTTTACCAAACGGTTGGCGGGGCGGCTCTCCGGTGGAATGAAGAAAAAGTTGGCGTTGGCGTGTAGTCTGGTCCACGAACCGCAAGTGGTAATGTTGGATGAACCGACGTTGGGTGTGGATCCCGTTAGCCGCCGCGAGTTCTGGAATTTATTGGGCAATCTGCGCACCGAGAAGGGGGTAACGATCTTTGTTTGCACTCCCTATATGGATGAGGCGGAGCGCTGCAATTGGGTAGGTTTGATGTATCAGGGGAAACTCGTGGCGCACGATGCGCCGGATACGATCAAGACGATGGTGCCAGGCCGGTTGTTGGAGTTTACCCCTTCAAAGTTTGTGCCTGCGAAGAAGTTGGTCAGCGGGATGGATGGGGTGTTGGAGGTTCAAACGTATGGTGTGATGTTGCACGTTTTTGTGGATGCAGTGGACGAGAGTATAGCGCGCCGGGAACAGGAAATTATACGTGCCCTGGATGCCCAGGGCATTACCTGTACCGGTATGCGTGAGATCGAAGTTCGCATGGAAGAGGCCTTCATCTCGCTTATCCGGAGGCAGAGGTCGTGAAACGTGACTTGTGATTTAATGCAAGCTATAGTTACCTTCGTAATTTACAAATCGTAGTTTGTAATTCGTAATTAGAGAAATGGAATATCCAATAATTGTTGAAAATCTAACAAAAAAGTTCGGTGATTTTACTGCCGTAGATCACGTGAGTTTTAGGGTGACGCGGGGAGAGGTGTATGGTTGGTTGGGGCCGAATGGCGCGGGCAAGACGACGACGATCCGTATATTGTTGGGGTTGCTTAAACCTACTGAGGGAGAATCAAGGGTGTTGGGATTTAATCCGGCAACGGAGACTAAGAAAATGCATGGGCATGTGGGTTATATGTCGCAGCTTTTCACCCTCTACAACGATCTGACGGCGCGGGAGAATATACGGTTCTATGGGCAGGCGTATGGGTTATCGCGGGAAAAGTTACGCCAGCGACAGCAGGAAATTTTGGAAATGGCGGGATTGGTGGGACGTG
This sequence comes from Anaerolineae bacterium, assembly GCA_016931185.1. Taxonomy (GTDB): domain Bacteria; phylum Chloroflexota; class Anaerolineae; order B4-G1; family SLSP01; genus JAFGFI01. The sequence continues at coordinate 5,580 of JAFGFI010000484.1, read as the reverse complement.
AACGCACACTGACTGCGAATCTCTCGGGGGGATGGAAGCAGCGTCTCGCGTTAGGGTGTGCTATTGTGCATGAGCCAGAAGTCGTGTTTCTTGATGAGCCAACGGCGGGCGTGGACCCTATCAGTCGTCGTGAGTTCTGGGACTTGATTTACGGGATGGCGAAGAAAGGTGTGACCGTATTGGTAACCACACACTATATGGATGAAGCAGAATTGTGCCAACGGGTGGGATTCATAAGTCAGGGGAAATTAATCGCACTGGATTCGCCAGGGGAGTTGAAACGGACACAGATGCGCGGGCAAGTTCTGGAAATTAACACTACGACACCGGACCAGGCGATGCGTGTACTCAAGCAAGCTCAGGATAAAGGACAGATCCCTTTTGATGAAGTTGCGCTTTATGGGGCACAGATTCACGCTGTAGTCCCTGACGCAGAAGCATTTAAGCAGCCGATCTGGGATTTGTTGAGTAAGGAGGGGGTTGAGATCCATGCGATAGAGTGGATCGCGCCGACATTGGAGGACGTGTTTATTTCGGCGGTCAGACCGAGTGTGTAAGACGTGAGACGTAATGCGTGATTAGGTGATTGGGTGAGTTGCTGATTTGTGTGCAATATGGAGTTGCTTTCACCCTTGACTATTCGCAATTCGTAATTGGAGGTTTACTATGGATGAAAAACAAACAAATGATCGTTTCGACAGCCGCGATGACCGCAATAGCCGTCGTCTTCGGCGGTCACGTGTGATTGTGGGATCACTGTTGTTGACTTTGGTGATCGTGATAGTGCAACAAGTACAGGCCAGGAGTCTGGTACAACAGGCACAGGTGGAAACATTGTTGGAAGCATCAGGTGTGATTCAGGCACAGCAGGTATCCGTCGCCAGTGAGTTTGGTGGACTGATTGCATTACTTCCGGTCGCCGAGAGCGAGAGCGTTGCTAAGGGTACGCTGTTGGTGCAACTGGATACCGGATTGCTGGATGCCGAGATTGAGGCGATGCAGGCGACGGTAGATATGGCAGAGGCCGGATTGGCCCAGGCGCAGGCCGGTGCGCGTCAAGGACAGATTGCGGTTGCTAACGCGCAGTTACTTCAGGCTGAGACGGGAATAGAAGTAGCGCAACAGGCGGTCAGTGATACGCAAAAGTTGGTGGAGACGCCCCAGGATATTGATTTGCAGATCGCCGTCACACGCGCGCAACTTCAGTCGGCTGAACATCAACTGGCCAAGGCGGTTGCGCTCAAAGATGCAGTGGAGGTGCTCAAAGAGCCGGTGGACGAGGCCTGGGATGAATATGGCAATATGGACCCCTTCAAGGTCGGTGTGCTTTCAGGGAATGTGGCCGCTTTGCCGTACTACTTACCGTCTTTACCGTCAGATATAGGGAGTCACATACCGGAAGAAGGCGGGGAATACAGATCGGATGATTGGGAAATATCGGTGGATAATGGGGAATTTAAGTTGTCCAAGTGGGTCAATGTCTCTTTTCCCCTGGATGCCACACTGTTACCCAATGTATGGTGGCAGTCTTGGATCGGTGTCAATAGCGCCGGTGCGCAGAAGGATGGCCTGGATGCGAAATTAGCGAATCTCTACGTGCAGCGCGCCAATCCCCAGGCAATGGTAACCCGGTTGGATGAAGCGCAGAGTGCATATCAAGAGGCTTCGGCTCAGACAGAATTAGCGCGTATCCAAGTAGAAGCCATGGAAGCCGGGGCAACACGGGAGCAGATCGCGGCATTGGAGGCGCGTGTTGCACAAGCGCGAGCGGGGTTGGCTGCATTGCAGGAGAAACGCGAGATGTTGGCGATCAAGGCGCCGTTGGACGGTACGGTAATGGACTTGATGTTCCATCAGGGTGAGGTGGCTTCTGCCGGCGCTACTTTGCTCACACTGGCCGATCTGGAAGATATGTCTTTGACCGTATATGTGCCGGAAAATCATCTTGGCCGGGTGCAAATTGGACAAAGTGTACAGATTAAAGTGAATAGCTTCCCAGGGCGCGTTTTTGAGGGGCAGGTGGCGCGCATTGCCGATCAAGCTGAATTTACGCCACGCAACGTGGCAACCCAGGAAGAGCGCGTCAATCTAGTCTTCGCCGTGGAGATTCGCGTGCTTAACGAAGAAAACGTGCTAAAACCCGGTATGCCGGCGGATGTAGTATTTGGGAAATAATGAATGGTGCCTTGCTATCTATGAGGTGATATAATGTACAAAAAATATATCGTATTGATAATGTTCTTGCTTTTGCCGCTGGCTGCCTCAGGGTGTCAAGCCACCGCACAGGCGGCGGAAGATCCTGAATTAGAGCTGTTGGTAGCGTCGGGAACGATCCGCGCGACAGAGGTCCGGATCGCCAGTGAGTTTGGGGGACGGATTCAGGCCTTACATACGAAGGTAGGTGATGACGTTCGAACCGGTGATGTGTTGGTGGAGTTGGATACGACACCCTGGCTGTTGCAACTGTCGCCGGCTGAGGCTGCGGTAGCAACGGCGAAGGCTGATTTAGCGGTGCTGCAAGCCGGCCCTCGGACCGAGGAGATAGCGGCAGCGCGTGCTTCGCTGACATTGGTGGAAGTTCAACGTGATAGCGCGTTCCGGGCATGGCAAAATGCCCAGGCCGTTGTAGAGAACCCCCAGGATATTGATGCGCAGATTGTAGAAGCGCGGACACAGGTTGCGCTTGCGGCTCAAGGTGTTGAACTGGCTGAGGCAGAACTTTCTAAGGAATGGGTGATGCGGGATATTAGTCAGGATCGTGAGCAAGAGCAGCGGGAAGCTGCAGATTTGCAATATCGCGCGGCGGAGGAAGCCCTGGCGGCGGCCCAGGCAGATGAGAAAACCGCGCAGGCATTGCTAAATCAGTTATGGGGAATTCGCAATAATCCACTTGGCTATATTACGCAGGCAAATGTAGCCCATGGGCAATATCTTATTGCGCAGACGGCGGTCACGATTGCACAGACCAAGCTCGATGATGTGCTTGCCGGACCGGCGCCTGAAGAGATCGCGGTGGCGCAAGCCGAGGTGCGTCGAGCTGAGGCTGAGGCCGATGTGCTGCGAGTTAAGATTGAGCGCAGCACTTTGTATAGCCCCATTAACGGTGTGGTCGTGGCGCAGTCGCTCAGGATGGGGGAATTGGCAGCGCCTGCCGCTACTATTCTTACGTTAGCCGATCTCGCCGAGGTCATGTTGGATGTCTATGTACCGGAAAACCGTATTGGTTATGTCACATTGGGACAACGGGTGCAGGTCACAGTGGATAGTTTCCCCGGTCGTGTGTTCGAGGGGGAGGTAGCGCGCATCGGGGATGAACCAGAGTTCACGCCGCGCAATGTGGCTACAGCAGAAGATCGCCTCAATACTTTCTATGTGGTGGAAATCCGGCTGGCGAATCCTGAAGGTGTACTCAAACCGGGGATGCCGGCGGATGCAGAGTTTTAGGTTATAATGATTGTAGCTATTCAAGCTGACAGTCTTACTTTTGCAGTCTTGTGATTTTAGGCCGCAAAAAGATTTTGAAGGTATTTTTCCCGATGGCTTTAGCCGCCCTACGTTTTCTGTTACGCGGGTTGAGTCATGTTTAAAGCTCTTCTAATCTTTCTTTTCGCAGGTGAGAGAAAACTATGCTGAATGACAAGCGAAAATTGGTGGAAACGCCAGCAGAAGAACTGCGCGAAGCCCTGGAGCAATTGGAGATGCGGATAGGTAAGCTATCGCACAGTACCCAGGAAGAGGTGTTGGTAATTCCTATGTTGTTCGACCAAGTATATAGGTTGTTAGGAGAGCTAAAAGAACTAGGAGGAAACCTGCAATCTGAACAAGTCCGTTTTGAGACACTCTCATCGCAGCTTCGTAGTTGCCGGGAGTTGTTTTTGCGCAAATTGGGAGGGCCGGGGGCATTGCAATCGGCCCGCGCGTCCCTTGCTCCGGATGTAGAGCAGTGGTGGTGGTTTATCGATCAATCCCTGGTACAGGAAAAGCAAATTCAACTGCGCCGGTGGGGACAGCGAGCGCTGATTGTGGCAGCGGTATTGGTGGTATTGGTGTTACTTTATAATAAGTTCTTGGCTCCTGATCCTGCGTTGCGGGCGCAGATCGCTCATCATCAGGCCGCTGAACAGTGGGTGCAGTTAGAGGATTATCCGTCCGCATTGCTTGAGGTGGAACAGGCGTTGACGTATGCACCTGAGGATGTGGAACTATTGGTCTTTAAGGGGACATTACACGTGGTTCTGGAGCAAACGGCGGAAGCTGAAGCCGCGTTTGCTGCTGCCAGAAGTCACAGTGAAAGTGAAACGATGTTCCTTATGACGCGGGCGGAGGCTTATCTGATGTTTTTGCGATCCGATCTCGCTTTGCCCGATATTGAAGCTGTTTTGGCAATGGAACCGGAATCTCCGTATGGAAACTTTTTGATGGGACGAATCCAACAGATCGCGCGTAATTTTACTGAAGCCCAGCTCTATTATGAAAAAGCCTCCACCCTTGCCGGTGCTGTTGATGAGGTAGAGTTAGAAGCGATGGCCCGTGTCTACCTGGCGCAAATGGTGATGGATATGATGGCGTTTGTTACTCCTACGCCGGCGCCTGAGTAATCTCAGTTTGTGATTATTCTAGTGGCTCACCTGAAATAACCTGTTTTTTTTACCACAGAGACACAGAGGACACAAAGATTTTAAATTTCGAATTAATAAAGTTTTGTTTTTATGGCAAAAAAGCTAATTTTATTAATTAAAAAATATTATTTTTTTCTCAGTGTCCTCAGTGTCTCAGTGGTGAACTGGCTTTTTTCAGAGAAGCCTTCTAGTGTTTTTTCAAGCATTGAATGATGGGTAAAAACGGATCACATGTGCGGAGAAAATGCCCGCCAACTATATTTTGAAAGAACACTGGCTCGTTGTATTCTTGAAAATCCCATATCTGATTAACATTGCGATCACGGTCATATCCATCAATAATGCCGTCCTGATTAATGTCTGTTATCCACTCTGCTGTATCGCTGATACCGTCATTGTCACTATCATTATCCAGGTAATCATCTATACCGTCACTATCAGTATCATAAGCCGCACAATCCGGCATTTCTGTAAGACATTCGACCATATCTGGTATATAATCATTATCTTGGTCAGGAGCGTTCTGCACTAAAATCATAGGCTAACGTACGTAGCCGGTGAAACCTGGCCGGATTGATTCCACACCGCAGCGCTTCTTAATTCTCCCGGTATCAAGACAGTCACTTCGTCATCATTTGAGCGAGACCAAAGTACTGAGATGAATTGATCCTCTTTATTAAAATCAAAACGATAAAAACCCTGATAGTCTTGAGTGGTATCAGAATGATTCGCTTCAAATAACGCGCCCTGTAACTGATTTACAATCATTGTGGTCGCCGTATACGCAGGGCGGGCAAATGGCGCTGCATCACTGAGGAGTCCCCATTTCTCCATGCCAGCGTCATCTTTCAACTGGTGATGAAATACTTTGCCCGCAGTAGCGCAAAAGTCACCCTGTAGAGGTAGCGGAGATAGCGCGCCATTGTAGGCGAAGCAGGTTGAATTGGGCATCAATATGTTG
>JAFGFI010000483.1 GCA_016931185.1 Anaerolineae bacterium | reverse complement strand
GCGCGCTGGAAGATCGAGAATGAGACCTTTAACACCTTGAAGAATCAGGGCTACCATTTCGAGCACAACTTCGGCCACGGGCACAATCATTTATCCGTGATCTTGGCCCTGTTGATGCTGTTAGCCTTTGCGGTAGACCAGGTGCAACCACTGGCCTGTCCGCTGTTTCAAGCCGCGTGGCGCAAGGTCGGGAGCAAGCGGCGGCTGTGGGAACGGCTGCGCGGGCTGTTCTATGACCTGCCCTTCGCCACAATGACCGATATTGGGCGTGCGCTGGCCTTTGGGTATCATCTTCAGAGCGTGGTGATCATTCATGACAGCAACTAATGGGGACTACCGGTCGCCGGAACTGCTACAGCCACCCCGCTACCGCGCGGTGGCCCTGTCCCCTTGCGCCATGGCGGAAAATCGCGTTCCCGGGGCACGGGCAATGCACTTTGGAGCAGCGCCGGCGAGGTTAAGCGACAACGGTAAGTCCCTTGTCTGTCCGCGCCCCAGTTGCTTGTGGCCCTCTCCTAGCTCACCTCCGGGAATTGCTGCGCCTCTCTACTACAATCGGGGGGCGGGCCTATGAGGATCAGGGAAAAGTCTTCGCCGTTCTGTCCGACTACGATCAGGCAATCGGATTCAACCCGACATACAACCAGGCACTTAACAACTGTGCCGGCTTGCAGATGAGCCGGGGCAATACCGTCGGCGTCATTGCCGATTGGACGGTTATCACTCAGGCGATCACACAACCGGAATTACAGGCCAGATTGGAGTTGCACGATGCCTGGCGTGCGTCCGTGCTCCGGGGCGGCGCGCTGCTTGGGAAAGAATTGGCGTTGCTTGATACAATCGTAGAAGACATATCTTTTAGCAACCGGTCGTTTGCGGACGTGAAATTTGTTCGCTGTTGCCTCTCTCGTTCCAGATTTGAGAACTGCGACTTTACAGGTGCCCTGTTCATTGAAAGCGTGTTTCGAGAATGTGTTTTTGTTGATTGTGAGTTTCACAAGGCCGATTTCCGCGATGCTGATTGCGCAGAAGCTGACTTTTCAAATAGCCGCTTGACCCGATCCGATTTGAGCGGCGCCGTTTTCAACGGGGCAAATTTAGCTAACTGTGATCTAAGCTGGGCCTGGCTGATCAGGACCGATCTGCGCGGAGCGAATCTGGAGGGAATCAGATGGGAGGGGGCGCGTTTGTCTGGAACAAAAGTATATAATCGGCGGCGTTTCCGCTTTGGCGCTATGTCTCGGATGAGTGTAAAGAATATTGATGTAAGTGAGGCTGGCGATGCCTCGGAAATCCGGCAGGAAGATGGTTTTCAGATGCTGGTGCAAATGTGATTTGCAATGATCGATTTTGATAAATTTAACCCCAATGTTCTTTTTACTTTTGAGGAGTATAAGGCGTTCATCGAAGATGTAAAGCTGCTAAAGTTCAAGCATTCTCTAGCCACAAGCGGACGTAAGTTTGGTGAAGCCGAACGATTGAATAAGCTCTTGATCATAGACCTTCCCTCTCTCTATCGGTCCAAGCTACCCACGTATCTCCTGGCCCGTTGTCCCATCTGCGGGGGGCGGGTGACAGAACCCATTGATACGTTCAGTTTATCCGGCATTGGTTGGTGGATTAGTGAGTCGCGCGGCTTTGGCTGGTTGGGTCGTGCGCGTAAGCACGTGACAGATGTATTTCGACCTCTAGGCGGCGAGCGATTTCCTGAACCGAGTTACAAGGCTGAATGTGCGCATGTTCGGGCGGTGTGTTATGGTGTCAATTTGAATGGCATGATCCCTGACGATATCAAACCGGCCAGTCGTGTGATTATTGGGTCGGAAAAGCCGGGCGTGTTGGCGCCGTTTATGGAGCAGGCGGGCAGTTTTGCCGTCATACATACTTTGCCGGTGGGGCGTTTGGATGATATAAAATGGCAACCACGTTATACTGCTTACTTTATCACGTACTGCAATGCGAATGAACATGCTTATCTCAAAAGCTTGACCCCACGTGATCCTTACGATCGACTTGAATTCTTTTGGCCTTACGAATTGATGGACTATGATTTGGAAACATGGATAAGGGCGGGGAAGTTATTTTGGCTTGGGCCGGAGGCGGAAGAGTATCCATTGCAGAACAAGCCAGTTAGTGGGTTTCCCTACGCTAATATGGATGGTTTGGTTGGCAGGTGGGCGGCACATCGTGCGAAAGGCGCCTATTTATTACCGGATATTGACGCCGTGCAGTTAGATAATCCGGGCCATCTTTCTTGGAATCGCGTTAAGGCACAAGAAGAAAAAGCTCTGCGTGATCGAGCGTTTAAACGTTTGGTCCGCTGAGTGTGGAGGAGGGCTGGCGTGTACGCCTCGGCGACGGTGACAACCTGGCTGTCCAGGTCGAGCAAATAATCGAACTGTGCGCTCTGGACGGAGAAGCCGTTATCCTGGATGCTGCCCGCCAACGTCCCCCCGGCGAAAGCAATCCGCGCGCCGTCCATGTTGAGGAATTCCAGCACTTGAAATTCGGCGATCTCGTCGTGCTGCGCCACGAAATCCGCCAGGCGGGTTGTGTCCAGTTCCCCCGAATGCATCTGCATAAAATGCGGCGTCTTGGCCCG
>JAFGFI010000482.1 GCA_016931185.1 Anaerolineae bacterium | reverse complement strand
TATAGTTATGGGCGCCGAGCTGGTCGTACGCTTTGAACGTCTCGATCGAGTAAACCACATCGGCAGCGGAGAAGGGTTCGCCATCCGCCCATGCAACGCCCTTGCGCAGCGGAATTGTACATTCCGTGAAGTCCGCATTGTAGATCGGGTCGCTCTCCGCCAGGCCGTTGATGATCTCGCCCGTGGCGAAATCCACCGACCAGAGCGCCTCGTCGGCCACGTTCTGAATACCGCGATCCGACGATTTCCAGCCGACCCACCAGTTGAAGTTGTCGGGTGTGCCGACACGTCCGGTGAGAATTCTGGCGATGAGCGTCTCGCTTCTGGGGAAGGTACCAAGTACAGCGGGGGCTTCTTCTTTAACCACCGGCTCCGGTGTAGCTGTCACGACCTTTTCGATAACCTGAGTCTCGATGACCTTCTCCACGACGGGTGTGCCCTCGACGATTTTGACCACCTCTTTTTCAACTTCAACCGTTTCTTTGATGATTTGAGGTGTGGGGGTGCCGCAGCCCACCACAATCATCCCGGCCGTGGCCACGGCTGCACCTTGCAGGAATTCCCTGCGTGTGAGTTTCTTTCTACGCTCCTTCATTTTTTCCTCCAGATATTTTTAACTGAAATTTAATGTATTGACTAACCTCGGGTAGGGCAAATAGTTTTGAAGTATGATTATAGTACTCCTCCTTTCATTGCTATTAATAGTGTTACTGGTATCGTTTACCAGCAACAAAAAATAGAGTTAGCCGCAAACAAACTACTTAAATAACTTCGCTGCTTCAGATGTAACTTAAGCATAAAAGCTACGAGTAATTTTTGAACTAAGCCTTAATAAAAAAAAGTGCTATTTGAGTGGCTGGCAAGAATCTCTTACAATCAATTTGGTCAAGACTTTGTGACACTGATGGTCCAGAGATTCACCTTGTATTAACTTCAGCAACATATTGGCTGCCGCGTAACCCATTTCGTCTATGGATTGGTCAACAGTAGTCAAAGCGGGCGTCACAAAAGCTGCCTGAGGAATATTGTCAAAACCAACGACAGATAGGTCTTCAGGAATACGCAGACCTAACGCTTTTGCGGCATCCATCACACCCAATGCGGATTGATCATTAGCAGCGAAAATTGCAGTAGGAGGATGGGGCAAGCTCAAAAACACATACGCACATCGAGAACCAGCCTCAGGTGTGTAATCTCCCTCCTGAATGAGCTCCATTTCTATAGGTAAATTTGCTCGGCATAAGGCCTCTTGATATCCATGTAAGCGTTGTTGCCCGCTCAACAACTCCGTACGCCCACCAACAAAACCAATACGCCGATGTCCCAAAGCGATCAAGTATTCTGTAAGCGCGATGGCCCCTTCCTGATTGGTAGCACTTACTGCGGGAAGAGTGCCGTTAACGTGCGGGTCAACAACTACCAGCGGGGAAACAGAAGCAAGGTCACTCGTTGTTGGTGTTGCAACAATCATACCATCTGTAATGCTACCGTTAAGTCGAACCAAATGCCTGCGCTCCCATCCTGGCTCAGTATTTGAAGTAACATGCCCGCTACTATAAACAATTAGCTCGTATTCAGTATTTCGTATGGCTCTCCCAACCCCCTTGACTAGCTCAAGGCTAAAAGGGTCGCTCATATCAATGACAAGGACACCGATGACGTTTGTTCGCCGACTGCGCATACCAGTAGCCGCAAGGCTGGAAGCATAGCCGAGATCAGCAATCACGCGCTGTACTTTTTCATACGTCTCTGCGGCAACATCGTCCTTATCATTCAGCACACGCGACACAGTAGAAACCGAAACGCCAGCCGTTTCGGCTACATCACGAATAGTAAGGGTTGATTTAGGTCTACTCATAAATGGAAGCTACTTTAGCTATGTTGGTTACTTTTCGGTAACAATACCGGTATCGTTACCGAAAGCTTTTTAGATTATAGCACGTATTGATAATCATGTCAAGAGATTTCGGGCCGGGTTCCGACCTTAAATCTCCAGAAGAGTAGTGCAGCGATGATGTGAATGCCAGCGGAGACGAAAAAAACACCTCTAATATCAATCCAATCGGCCAGAATACTTCCCAAGATTGGCGCAATAAATATCGCCAGGCTGGCTAACAACGTGTTCACGGCAATAAAACTCACCCGGCGATCAGTGGGACACACAGCTAACAGTGTATCAAAAAAAGACAGGTCGATGCCGGTGACAAAGAATCCCTGCACGATGGAGATGAGAGGCAACCATACTTGATCTTTAACCAGGCCGGTGAGTACCGGGTAAAATCCCAGGCACACGGTACATAAAAGCAAAGAACTATGGTATCCCTTACGGCTGACTACCCGTCCCCAGACTAAATAGCCTGCGATCAAGGCAAGTTTGCTCGTGGTTGACTGCCAACCAATCCACAGATCCGAAGCATTTAATTCTCTGATCCAGTAAACACTATATAGAGCGGAGGGTAAATTTAACCCTATACGAAGCACTGTAGCCGTCAATTCGTAATTCACGAAGGCGGGCACACGAAGACTGTACAAATACGCCCGGAGTTGCTTGCCCACGCGCGTGTGCTGGATAGTGGCTGTGATAGGTTGTACATTGTCCGGTACTTGTAACCTGCCAAAGAATCCCATACCGGCCGCCCCGCCCACAAAAGAAAGCAAAAAAACGATTTGGTAATTTAACGGGAAGGGAAGGCGATCCAACATCACCCCGAATATGGCCACAGAAATCGCAGTCACGACACTGAGGATCGCCCAACGGGCACCATTCACACTGGCGCGACGTTGCGGAGGAATAACATCAGCAATTACTCCCATCCATGAAGATTCAAGCAAGGCATTGAAGATAGCCTTGAACGTCCAGATGGTGAGAATGAAAAAAATGAGATAATCATGTACAAAGAAAGGCAACAGCGCGATCAATAAAATGGCCCCCCGGTGAAAAACACGCACCCAATTAGTATAACGCACCAGGTTAGTCTGCCGTTGGACAACTTGACCAGCAGGAATGGAGGCTAACGCCATCACAATAGCGGGAAGAGAAGTGAGCAAACTGGTTTCCAGTTTCGATGCACCCAGGCGCACAACAAATACCGAGAGAAAATTAAAGATACCCCCCATCATCAACCCTTGTAAAGCGGTATCCAACGTGAAGAAAAGAATATTACGATCTTCAAGAGAAAGCTTACGTACATGAAGCCAGTGCTGTATAAAATTCCAAAGATACACAATATTGGGAAGGCGCATCATCACCTCAACATTATAAAGATAGCATAGCTTAAATCACTGCAAACCAAGTTAATTTAGGTAAACCCAACCTGGCTGTGATTGTAACATCAGTTATCGGTTGCGTCAAAAATTACCTAAATACCCCAAAATCCTGCTACAGCCTTTGGAACACACTCAGATAAAACATAGAAAAATTAGAATATGATATACTCAAGAGAAGAAATACGCGCTATCTCACAAGTAAAATTCCTGGAAATAATTTTTCAGTTAAAGCAGTTAGCCAGACGAGGGTAAAATAAAGGAATGAAAAGGATCTATACAAAGGCAAGAAGGAATCGATGGGTGTACCTCATTATAGCGGTTATATTGCTACTAGGTGCAATAACAGCTTGTGAAGAGGAAGAGGATGCTATGAGCATCGAACAGGATAACGAACTCAGCGGGGCCACTACCTCTCTCCTGGAGATTGTTAATGCGACTGACGTGGATATCTGCGAAATCATGATTGCTCCCAGTGCAAGCGAAGCATGGGGTGACAACCTTCTCCAAAACACACTTGCGCCCGGCGAGAGTATTACCTTCTCAGACGTCGAGGCTGATTTTTACGATTTCCTGGCCGTTGATTGCGACGAAGAAGAATCTTTTGAAGCGTTCGCAATCGAACTTAGCGACCAAGAGGTTGTATGGCAAATTGGGACAGATATCCAGGCCAATGAAGACCAACAACCAGGCGCTAACGACGAGGAGACTCTTGTCGAACAAGATAATGAACCCACCGAGGCTTCACAACCTATACCCTCCTTTGGCGAGAACGATAATACCTGGCTGGTGCTGCTCTACCAGAACGCCGACGATGAAATTTTGGAACAGGATATCTTCATAGATCTGAACGAAGCTGAGATGGTAGGATCTACCGATCAGGTAACCATCATAGCGCAACTGGATCGCTATCAAGAGGCCTTTGAAGGGGACGGGGACTGGACGTCTGCCAAACGCTTCTTGGTTACCGAGGATAATGATCTGACGCGCATCAATTCTACAGAATTGGATGACTTAGGAGAGGTAGATAGCGGCGACTGGCAAACCCTGGTTGATTTTGCTACCTGGGCTATTCAAAACTACCCGGCAAACAAGTATGTTCTGATTTTATCGGATCATGGCGCCGGTTGGTTAGGGGGATGGAATGATGACGATCCGGTTGAAGGAAGTGCATTTAGTACTGATAATATTGACCAAGCACTGCGTGCCATCATTGAGCAGACCGGGATCGAGCAATTTGAACTGGTAGGATTTGATGCCTGTCTGATGAGCCAGCTTGAACCCCTCTATAGTCTGGTTCCTTACACCAAAGTTGCCGTGGCTTCAGAGGAAACCGAACCTTCATTGGGCTGGGCATACGCCAGCTTTCTGCACGACCTGGTAGATAATCCCGGTATGAGCAGCACCGATCTGGGCAAACTTATTGTGGATAGTTATATCATCGCCGATGGCAGAATTATGGATGATGAAGCTCGTAGTGTATTTGTCGAGGAGAATTTTGACTTTGAGGGAGAGACGACCGCTGAGGAGGTTGTACAAGAGATTACAGGCGATATTACCCTGACGGCTGCCGACCTGTCTGCCATACCGGATCTGAACGCAGCGTTCAATAACCTGGCTTTAGCATTAGCCGATGCCGATCAGCGCGATGTAGCTGAAGCGCGGGCCTATGCCCAATCCTTTGAAAGTGTATTTGGTGACGATGATCCCTCTCCCTACCTGGACCTAGGGCATTTTACCTTGCTGCTCCAGGATACTCTCTCAGAGAATGTTAAAATATCTGAGGCTACTCAAAACCTACTCAATGCTATTAACAAGGCCATTATTGCTGAAAAACACGGTCCGGATAGGCCGGGGGCGACTGGCTTTACCTTCTATTTTCCGAACTCTGCACTTTACCAATATACAAGTGACCCAGATACTGAAGATCCCCAATATACAGCTTACGCCAGTCGTTTCGCGGCAGCTTCGCTATGGGATAATTTCCTGTTATATCACTATACCGGGCAGACGTTTAGCCTAGACGATGCAGATCCTACCGTATTGAATTTCACCCGGGCTATCCAGCAGGATATCGACGAACTTGATACAGAAATTTCCCCCGTGACCAGGGCAATCCAGGCTCCTGGCGCGGGACAGGAAATCAGTATCGCTCCCATCACCGTCTCGGCGGAAGAGATAGGACTTGACGATGTTGTCACCCTCTTCACCGAGATCAGGGGCGACAATGTAGGATACATCTATATTTACGTCAGCTACTATGATGAGGAATCAAACTCGTTCTTGACTGCCGATATGGATTTTATCGGCGCGGAAGATACTAAAGAGATAGGAGGCGTCTATTACCCGGACTGGGGAGCTGAGGGTGTTGGCGAAATCGAAATAGATTGGGAACCGACGGTCTATTATATGAGCGATGGCGTCAACGAAGAATTTGCCTTTTTTGAACCCGAAACCTATGGCGCTATAGCGGAGGATGACACCTACACCGTCTATGGCATCTATACTTTTACCGATAATGGTAATCAGCGCGATGCCGTTATGCAATTCGGCAGTGATGGAAAAATGAAGAGCATCTTTGGTTTCACAGGAACAGGGGGCACTGGCGCGCCGCGGCAGATTACCCCGCGAGCCGGCGACACGTTCACCATCCTGGAAGAATGGTTGGAGTTCGATCAAGATCCAGAAGGTGAGTTTGTGGATTACGAAGGCGGCACGCTCACCTTTGGAGAACACCCCTTCGAGATGGTTCCGTATTATGGTTTCCCAGGAAACTACGTTCTGGGTATCATTGTCGAAGATATTAACGGCACTACCTATGAAGAATATATATCTATAACCGTTGTGGAGTAAAATTTGTAGATGAGGCACGTCAAAATGTGCCCCATCTTCCTTGTACCCATACTATAAGGAGAATGCACAATGCCTATATTCCGAACATTTAACCATCTGGGCAAAACCTTCGAGCTTGTCTCTCTTGAGACAACTGCTGAGAATCCACCACAGAAGCAAATGTGGCCCCAGGCTCCTGGCGCTGGAGAAATTGAGATTGATCCCATTACGCTTTCTGTCTCCGAAGCCATTCCAGGAACTGTCGTGAGCCTCTCTACACGTGTGTGTGGACGCAACATCGCCTTCATTTATGCCGATGTACTGCTCTATGACGACGAACTGGGCCAGGCATACGGGCCTGTCTACCGGGATTATGTCCGAGCTGCCAACAATAAAGAGGTCAGAGGGGTCATATATCCTGTTTGGGAAGAAGTTGTTCACGTCGCGCTCGAATATATCCCTACCCTACGCATACTCTCGGATGGTGTGAATTCCGGGTTCGGGTTTGTCTCTCCCGAGCAATATGGCAGTCTATCCGCCATCGGCACATACTGGATCAACGGGCTTTATACCACCAGCGAGGGACAAACTCCGCGCGATGCCAAAATGTACTTCAACAGCGCCGGGAAAATGGAGAAACTTGTGGTCGCCGGCACTAAGTTCGGTAGGAAAGCAATGCGCGAGGTTAAACCTAAGACGGGGGAGCAATTCACCCCTCTGGTTCAACTTCTCTCCCCATCCCAAGATAAGGCCACCGGATGGCAAGAAGCAAAATGTCTGACCAATACCCTTACCTTCTACGACCGTGCCATTACCTGGACTGAAGATCCCCCCATCCCCGGCACATACCTGGTAGGAGTTATCATCCAGGATCTGGATGGCCGTCTTGTCAGGGAATATACAAAACTGACCTTACAGGCTGCGGACTGACATCGCAGGTCAGTATAGCGCGGCCCACCAATTGGGCATTGCGTTCCCCTTTTCGTCGTAGTTGGTGTTGTTCGGACCAGGGATGTTCTGCATCCACCAGACGAAGTACTCAGCCTGGTTGTTGTTACCCGGCTTATCGCAGCCCTAGGCAGTGCAATTGATGAGTTCGGCGGTTTCCGACTCATCTACGTCGAGCCGCCAGTTCTCGCAATTGCTCCACACACTCCCGGTGTAGTCGTAGATATAACGGCTGGCGTCCCCATGTTCCAGGCGATATTCCCAGGTGATGTTCGGCGGGTAGTGCGCCCAGCCACACTGCGCGATGTCCTGCGCATCGCGTGCGCCCGCCGTATACCCGCTTACACTGGCGTCGGTGACACCATAATATCCGGTCCACACACCATCCCCACAGATCGCCGGCAGCGGAACCTCGGCACTGTGCCCCGGGTGGAGAATACGGGATTGTGCTTTTCTTGTTAAAGACGTAGGCAAAATGCGTTTTGAAGAACCGTTCGTAACGGTGGATGTGGGCCTCGACCGCGTACTCAACCGCCCGGTTGACATTATGACTGGCGGTCGTTACCTGGATACCACAATCGGGTACATTGGTACCTCGCCGATCTTTCCAGAGCGGTCCATTGTCCACCGTTTCCTGCATATTCCCCCCGGCATTGTTCTTCCAAACCCAAACCTGTTCGCTCTTTCCCTGCCGGGCCACCGCGCAGAGATCCTCCACGCCATTCTCGAAGTAGATGGCCTCGTAATCCGCCTCCTCGCTATTGGGGAGGGTGGGCACGATAACAGGTTTGGCGGTAGCGATGGTATAAATCTCAAAGTCGAGGTACGGCGTACCCATCCCGTGATACATCGTGCCACGTTCCAAGTAGCTCATAATGCTGAGCGTCTGTTTTTCGATATCGATAAAGGGAACACCATAAACGAGAACATAAACCGGGATTTTGACTGTGCCTGGCGATGCCATCACCTGTGCGACGGTTGCCGAGGATTTGTCTACGAAAGCAGCAGAGTCTGTACTCCACAAAAGGCTCATCACCAAGCCGACAGAAATCACCCGCCCGACGTACTTCCGAGTACGCGCCACGTACTTCCGAGTACGCGATTGCCTAATCTGCCACCCGCCCATCTCACACCTTTCCTTCGTTTGGTTACTATTACTGAAACCAGCATAGCAACCCGGCGTGCGGAAACCGTGAACCTACCGTGAGTACACCGTGAGAACGGGCTGAAACGTGAAACGTGATGCGTAATTCATGATTCGCTATTTGTCATTCGCCCTTCGCTATTCGCCATTCGCCATTCGTCCTAACTTCATGTATAATGATGGGGCGACATCGAAATCGCGTTGGATCAGGCCGAGGGCGAGGCCTTTGTGCGGGCGTTCCTGGATGGCGAGCGACATTGCCTGGACGTCGCCTTCCAGCAGACCCTCACCCGGCAGACGGAAGGCCACCCGCTTTTCACTGTCGAACTGCTGCGCGGGATGCAGGAGCGGGGCGACCTGGTGCAGGATGGGGAAGGCTGCTGGGTGGCGGGCGCGGCGTTGGACTGGGCGACGCTACCGGTGCGGGTAGAAGCGGTGATCGCGGAGCGCATCGAACGCTTACCCGAAGCACTACAAGCCCTGCTACGTGTCGCCGGTGTGGAGGGCGAGACCTTCACTGCCGAAGCTGTGGCACAGGTACAACTTTATCGTATGCGCGGATTGCTGCGCTTGCAACAGAATGAGGACAGCGCACTAGAGGCGGAAGCGGATTTCGCGGAAGTTGAAGACGACTTCCGACGTGCCATCACCGCCGCGCGCCGGATGGAGGCGCGAATGTGCGAGCTGCGCGCCACCGTGTGCCTGGCGCGGCTGTGGCAGCAGCGGGGCCAGCGCGAACAAGCGCACCAGGCGCTAGCGGAGATCTACGGCTGGTCCACGGAGGGGTTTGAAACTCGTGATTTGCAGGAAGCGAAGGCACTGCTTGAGGAACTTGCAGTTACGTAACTATGGCTGCTGTTTTTGCTGGTGCAACACCATAGCTTGGCGACTTATCTCTTCACCACTTAACTCAGCAAATAAGTTTTGCCGCCATTGTGTGTAATCAAATCTTTCACGTTGGATTAACGTGATAAAGCGTTCAGCCTCCACCAACCCTAAATGCCGGCTTAAAATCTCAAACCCCAAGATTTTGATTTCAGCGTCTGCTTGTATGGTCATCTTTATAATCCTTGTTCAATCACAAAATCAATTTGGCTTCTGTTTCGAGTCGAATGGTGAGTCTGCTTTGATCGTCGAAAGGACGGTTGAAGCAGCAATTATCTAAGTATAGTCGCATACTTATTTTATCCTTGAGGTTCATTATAGAGAGTATCATATTCTTGTCAATGAGGTATAACCTTTTCGTGAAACGTGATGCGTAAAACGTAAAACGTAATTCATGATTCGCCATTTGCCATTTGCCATTCGCCCTCCGTCCTGACTTCGTGTATAATGAAGGATGAAACGGAGGGAGTACCACAAAAGCCGACATTGCAGCCCCTCAAGTTTTATGGTTGCTCGGCCACAAACTCCGCGGCGGCATCATAGCGAGCATAAGCGTGTTCCACCAGCGACTCAATACCATCGTAGAAGGATTCGTCCGATTTTAAAGTTGTGTGTTCTGCGTTTTCACTGAGGACGTAGGGTTCCACCAGAGCCGCCAACGCGCGATATATCGCTTCCATCTGAGTGGGGTCAAAGGCACTGTTGATCACAGCGTCCACATAATCCACATACTGCGCGTAGTAGGTATCATCGTCTAACAAGTAGCGGAGCAGGGGCCAATTCTCGCCCACATCCTGATGATCGAGGGAAGCTACCCGCTCATGTCCCATATTCGCGCTGAGGGCCATATTGTTATCCCAGGGAATCCAGACAATCTTATCCGTAGTTGGGTCGTGATAGAGATAATAATTGTGCGCCATCGCGCCATAAGTATCCCAGTTCTGAACTACGGTGTTCACTGCCAACCAATTGAGGAAGCCGTCCACATCGAAAACCGCTTCTAACTCACTACGCCAGGTTGCCGGGTCACTCATCCGGGTATCCGCATGCAACACATCAAACACCGCCAGAACATCACTCCAATCCGCTTCATCTTCATGATTCTGCTTCTCAAATGCATCCTCATTGAAGGTTCCTGCTGCAAAACTCGCGCCGGTTCCTTCGGGTTTATAGACATTACCACTATCATCCGCAAACTGCGTCTGAATAACCGTATCATCTACAATCTCGCACAACGTGTAAAGGCCAAAATAGATAGGACCTTCACCGTAATCTATATACACTTCATAAAAAGCAGTTTGCGCGGAAGGCACACCGGCAGCGCGGAAGATGTCGGCAGTCACCTTCTCACGTAAGTAAGATTCATCGCTGAAATTGCTGGAAAATGCCAGTTGTTTAAATCCATAGAAACGTTGATCATCAATTTCAGGATATTCCTCCTCAAATTCGTCAAAATCCAGGCGGAAGGGCAATTTCATATTGCCGCTGTTCCAGGTGGACATTAATGAAGAGTTGCCTTTAAAACGCATACCTACATACGTCCACGTATTATCCTCAAATTCCACCGTTACGGGCACATAAATAGGATTGACGCTGCTATCCATCATACCTCCGCCTGGTCCCCCACCACCCATTTGGGGGCGATTGCCGGGCATGTTATTCTCACCGGGCATACGTCTATCTTGTCCAGGCGGCATTGCCCCCTCTGGAAGCGCTTCTTCCCCTTGCGGCATCTCTCCCTCTTGCGGCATTACGC
Source organism: Anaerolineae bacterium (assembly GCA_016931185.1). Taxonomy (GTDB): domain Bacteria; phylum Chloroflexota; class Anaerolineae; order B4-G1; family SLSP01; genus JAFGFI01. The sequence goes on along the minus strand of JAFGFI010000482.1, from coordinate 7,012 downwards.
CTTCTGGAAGAGTCCATCCTTCTGGCGGTTCCCCACCCTCTTGTGGTATTCCCCTTCCTTGTGGCATTGCGCCTTCTTGTGGGATCTCGCCGCCTTGTGGCACTGCTCCTTCCTGCGGCATCTCACCGCCCTGTGGCATTTTGCCTCCTTGCGGCATATCCCCTCCGCGCGGCATACGGCCACCCCCGCCCCTATCTTGACGGGAACCGGCCTCACCGTACAACTCGGTCATATTGTCTAACATCGCCTGCCAATCTTCCGGGTCAATGACAAGATCAATACGGTTCACCTTATCCTGTGGAAAGACAATATCATAGTTAAGATCAGCAGATTGATTATGTGTCTCTTCACTCCATCCCTCTGGACGCGCAACTTCCACATCCTCTGATTCTTTTCCGGTGGTGGAACCGTCCTGTGCCAAAACCACCGCAGCACCTTCTTCCCCCGTTGATTCAACTAGTGAGCTACAAGACATCAGTAGACACGCAATGATTATCCATAATAGAAACTTCTTATTTTTCATCATAGACCCCCTTGGGAATTGCAAATTGATAAATCGCAAATTGGCAAATTGTGAAAACCCTTAAAAACTTGGTTTCGTCTTAAACTTTCATCCTACTGCTGGTGTATGCACAACGTTAATAGGTAATTTCCCCGAAAATAGCGAATTACGGATTCAATTTTCATCCAATTTGCAAATAAAGTAGGGTAGATTTAAGGACGGCGATTTCCACTGGGAGGGGCATTGCCCCCTGGCCCGCCACGGAACCCACCCCCGTACGCCCCCGCAACGGTTACCATATCTGAGATTGTAAAACTGGTCACTTGTTCCCCGACAGTATATGTGCCCCCAGAATATAGGCTATCTGTCACCATACCGGTTGAACTCCCGCCGGTATAAACCACGTAAGTTGACCCATTGTTAAGCTGAGATGAAGATAACACTACCGATTGGTATTCTTTTGTCGGTGCAAAGGTAAGGATTTCTTCACCGTCTTCGGTCGCAATGTGGACCAACGTGCCGGCGGGCTGCACTGTTGAGAAATTGACCATCACAGAATACTGGGTTGATGACATATCAGGAGCTTCTGCCATACCCGCGCTGCCTGCTGCTACAAGATAACCACCACTCACCTCAAAAGCGCCATCACAATCTAGTGCGCCATTACCGTTCATAGTAGGGCCATTGACAAGAACAAAACCCCCGGTCATAGCGATGGATCCATTTACGTCGAGGCCATCTCCTTTTGCATCAATAGCGACATACCCATCGTGAATATAAAGATGGTTATTGCTGGAAGCGCTAAACCTGTTTTGGCCCGGTCTTCCATTCATTGAGGATCCATCACCGCCGGCGATATTGATCCCGTCATCGTTGGCGACCAGGTGAATATTCCCGCCATTAAGGGTAACCACGGCACTCTCAATACCCTCATAGGATTTAGTAATGTTGATATCACCACCATTAATTGCTATGGTCGCATCTGCATGTATACCATCATCGCCAGAGGCTAAGTTTATGTCTCCCGCGTTAATCACCAGACTGCCGTTTGAATGGAGTGTATCATCCGAAGCGTCTATGTTAATCGTACCGGCCTCAATGGTTACAGCAACAACAGCCTTGATACCCTTTGCACTGGGGGTGTCGTTGCTAGCGGAGGTAGGGTTCCTCCCGCCCCAATTGCCCCAATCCGTCCTATCACTACTATTGGCGCTACCGCCACCTGCGGTTATAGTAATGTCCCCGTCTTCAATCAAGACACTGGTCTCCGCCTGAATACCATCCATCCCAGCTGTGAGGCTGAGTACACCACTTTCAATGGCAACATATCCTTTTTCTGCATCCTCAACATTATAGGATTGCAGCGCGTCACTGCCGGCGGTTACTGTAACTGTGCCATCCTTAATGGCAAGGGAATCCTTACCTTTGATACCATCGTTGACAGCATTGACGGTAATATTGCCACCCGTGATTTTGAGATCGTCTTTGCTGGCAATACCGTTATTATAGTTTGCATTGACGGTCAACAGACCCTCACCGTTAATGGTAAGGTCATCGTGGCTGAAAATCGCTGCGTTGGGTTCGTCAGATGCCGGGCCCTCAAAAACATAGAGCTCCCCATCGGTCACATAATTTTCGGTACCTTCGGCCAAGGTAATAACCGTTTTCTCAGCGTTCATAACATAAATGGGCGCGCTGGCGGAACATGTGATATCCACGCCGTTCAGAATGAGTTTTACTTTTTTCTGATCCTTTGTATTGACAATGATCTGCCCGTCATTTAAAGTACCCCTCACATTATATGTACCGGCAGATGTGATCGTTACTATGTTACCCTCAACTGTGGCTCCACTTCCATCTACAGTAATCGAATTCCCTTCCAACTTTATGTAGGATATATCGGAACTATCTGCTTTAACATTCAAATCGTCACTATCATATTCCACAGAAATCGGACTAGGGGTGACTATTGCTTCCTGTGTTACGGTATTAACCGCTACGGCAGACGCCTTTCCAGATGCATTTGTCGGTTGAGAAGCAGGTACATCTGTAAATGCAACCGTATTACCAGAACAAGCGGGAAGCGTAACGATAAACACTAACACCCATAACAAAGCTATTATTTTTTTCATATTAAGTTCAAACCCCCTTTTTAATTGGTATATTTCATCTTAATTGGAGAGTATACCATCGTAAAACGTAATGCGTAAAACGTAAATAGTTTTTTACGTTTTACGCATTACGTTTTACGTGTTGGCGCAACGACTTAACTCATTTCAGGGTCTTGTTAAGTTTTTCGTCTTAGGTTGCACCTCTGAAGCCACTTGCCATTCTTGCCCAAAGAGCGCGGTATAGTCAGAAGATTCTGGTGCAGACTGAACAACGACCATCTGTTCACGTGGCTCGGTATAGAAAATCTTTAGTTCCGCGATATCGCGCAAGAAATCTATTTTCCCAATCTCGCAGCGTGTAATGTCTAACCCGGTGCGTGTCCGCAGATCAACAAGTAATAGGGTATAGTTTTCCGGTCTGATCAAGTCAATACGTTCATAGGTGATCGATTTACGGCTTACATAGGTAAATCCCCACTCTCTTTCAACCAGGAAAAGCACCAGGGTTACCGCGCCATTAGCCACCGCCAGGCCCAGGTAGTTGGTCTGGGTTAAAAGAACCGCATTCACAACCGGGAGCGCCATCATCACAAAAAGATAGGTCATTTCACGGATCGGAATAGGATCCGTCCGGTAACGTAGAATAGAGAAGATGGCGAATAGACTAAACCCGAACCCGACACTTAAATCTACCCCACTCAACAAGCTTGAAATTAAGAAGATAAGCGTATTAAAGGCCAGGAAGGTGAGTACATAATCCTTATCACGCCTTACCGGATAATAAATACAGCGAATGATAAAAAATGCAATCATGCTATTCAAAAGAAAACTCAAAGCAAAAGTAGCAAAGTCGTTCATCATTAATTCCTTTCTCGCATAATTTTGTTAATATACAATCGTTGTGGTTTAAAGTTATTACTCTTTACTTGATCATACAACAACGAAACACCCATACAGTATTTGCTAAATCCCATAGGTCTGACACCCAATGTCCGCATCTGGCCGATGAAATCAGAGGTCAATGAGAAACCTTCTTGTTTAATCTCGGCAATGACCACGCCAGGCAATGTAACGTGAATATCGCCATAGCCGAACCCCAGAGCAATATCGAGGGTCAAGCGTTCAATAGTATGCTTGCTGACCAACGTCATCCGTTGAAACGTATTCCACAATTTAGGTTCTAATCCTTCTACCTGATATGGGAAACAGGTCTGCAGAAAATCTCCCGCATACGCATCCACACGAGTCGTAATCTCCGAGGTTTGCACGCGGTGCTTAACCGTTACATTCTTATTTGTTTTATGTTTAACCTCCAGAAAAGCCAAATCTGAATCCACATAAGCCCGGAAACGCACTTTATAGCGATTGTGCCAGCCGTCGTGGTGCTGCCGGTAGAGATTGAAGTCTGGTGTATCAAAGTAGAGTGTCTGGTAGTGATGTAATCGCCGTCCGGCAATACTCAGGACATTATATTCCTCAGTCAGGTGAGCGAGAGCCTGGTAAAGCTGCGCTTCGCTCATCACATATTTTGTATCAACACGACGCAGCAATGCTACATCGTCCATTTCCGCCAGGCTAATCGGTGAGAAACGTTGCAGTACACGGTTGAACGCAGCGATAGAAACTTCTTCCATAAGGTAAGATGATCCTTCTAATGTAGTTTGTGTTGTATAAGTCTGTACTTGCATCCACTCATCTCCTGTATTCTTTATATACAGGATACCCATAAATTGTTAAGAACTTGTTAAGAACCGGACAAAGTCTGGTTTAGATATAAAGGAAATAAAAAAGACACGGACTCCCAAAGTCGTGTCTTCATACAAACAACGAAATAACTACTTGCTATTTACCGTAGGTAAAGCAACCTCGAAAGTTGTTCCCTGTCCCATTGTACTCATGACGTTGATGGCGCCGCCGTGGGCTTCTACCAGGGATTTGACGATAGCCAAACCTAAACCAGACTCACCGTCATCGGCATGACGGGAAGTATCCCCCCGATAGAAACGATCAAAGATGTAGGGTAAATTCTCCGGGGAAATACCGGCCCCGGTATCACGGACACACAACACCACACTAGCATTATGGAGACGACCACGCAACTCAATTTGCCCACCGGCGGGTGTATAACGCAATGCGTTGCTGATCAAATTCCCCAAGACGCGCGCCAAGCGTTCTGGATCGACGAACATATCCGGTAAATCTTCGGCAATCTCAATAGATAGTGTAATGCCTTCCTCCTGCGCCAGGGGAAGGTAGGCAGCCCAAGCCTGGGCTAACAGCTCTTCAGGTGAAACCGCGCGCCGATTCAATATCAGCTCGCCTGCGTCGGCCAGGGATAAAAGGCGCAGATCGTCGATGAGACGGCTGAGATGTTCTGCCTCCTGATACATCGTCTCAAAAGTCGTTTGGAGTGGTGGCAGATCGCCATCACGCAGCGCTTCAGTATAGCCTTTAATCACAGTCAAGGGCGTGCGCAGATCGTGGGCTATGTCTGCCGTCATCTGACGGCGCAGTGTATTAGAACGCGCCAGATCCGCGCTCATACGATTGAAAGAAGCGGCCAATTGTCCTAATTCATCTTTACTGCGCACAGGTACCCGCTGCTCTAAATCCCCCTGAGCCATCGCCCGTGTAGCGGCAGTCAACTCCTGCAAAGGGCGGGTCAACGCGCGGGAGCTAAGCAGGCCCAGTACAAGCGCGAAGACACTCACCCCACCAGCGGCCCATAACAAAGCTCGATTAGTCCGGGTCAAATAAAGTTCATCTTCGGGCTTGCGCATCGGGGGCTGCGTAGTCTCCAGTAAGGTTCCAATACGCTCGCCATCAAGCTCTACAGGTAGACCACGCACAAGTTGAGCAGCAGGGATTACCTGTCCCATTGTCCAATGCCGATCGGGTACTACCACATGCCCATCCTGTCCAACCAACACAAATCCCCCAAAGATAAATGGATCTTTCCTGGTGGTACGTATGGCCTCACTCACGCCTGTCCAATAGCCATACTCCGCATAATAATCCGTGACGAAAGCGACAAAATCGCTACGACTCTGATCTAGCAACATACGATCAAACGCCGAAACCGTGGCATAGCGTGTGAAGACAGCTACCAGTGCCACACTAAGTAAACTGGTAAGTAATACAATGCCGGTTAATTTGAGTGTGAGCGAGCGCGGTATTTTCATCCTTCTGTCTCGTCGGCAAGCGCATATATACAAAAACGGTACCCTACACCGAAGACAGTTTCTATATAGCGTGGATTGCCGGGATCCGGTTCGATTTTCGTGCGCAAATTGCGGATGTGGACATTGATAGAGCGTTCCAGTCCCTCAAAAGCAATTCCCTGGACGGCCTCTAGCAACATAGCGCGGGTAAACACGCGCCCCGGTTCCGACATCAGTTCCGCCAACAAGTCAAACTCGGTAGGAGTGAGATTCACCGCTTGCCCACCCACAGTAACAATACGCAATTCTTTATCTAGGACGATATCAGCCGCGCGTAGGACATTGGATGAAGGAGCCGTCTTATCAACACGACGCAACACAGCGCGGATACGGGCCAACATCTCCCGCATCCCAAAAGGTTTCGTAATGTAATCATCGGCGCCTAGCTCCAACCCCAAAACCTTGTCTGACTCATCCAATTTCGCAGTCAATAAAATAATGGGGGTTTCCTGTTCTTTACCGAAGATACGAATGAATTCATATCCATCCAATTTAGGCATCATAATATCGAGCAAAATCAAATCAGGTTTCTTCTCACGCGCGACAAACAGGGCTTCCTGTCCATCCCCTGCCGTCACCACGCGGAATCCCTGTTCAGATAAATATGCCTTCACCATTGTGCGCAAACTGGCTTTATCGTCTACTACAAGAATCGTTTTTGTCATATCCATACCTCCACCTCCATTATATACCCATAATATGACCTAAGTTGCTACCTAATATGCTCAAATTTTTATAGGACGCGGATTTCACTGATGAAAAACAGGAAAAATCCGTGTTTGTTATCCGCGTTATCTGTGTCCAAAATCCTTATTTACGCTCATTATCCTAAAATTACCAAAAACTGATTAAGATTTGATTAAGAGCGGGTATAGATTTGATTTACACAAACTACGAGCTAATTCTCAGCAATTTCTTAGGCTATTTTCAGATAAGCTTGATATGCTAAAAACGTGGCAGATAATCAGGTCATAAAAACCTTTAGGGGTTCACAAGTTAAGTAATTGCAGAAAATTTACAAGGAATTACCCATTAACGCGGTGCGTTCACCAGCAGTAGGATGAAAATTTAACGTAGCGACGCAGAGATTTTTCTAATTTCTAATTGTTGAGTGCCACTATTGATAAATGAAAAAAAGTGCTAATAATCATCAAGGAATCTTAATGCAGTCCAAGTGC
>JAFGFI010000481.1 GCA_016931185.1 Anaerolineae bacterium | reverse complement strand
TCCCCGGCAAACGTCTGCTGACGTGGTTTAAAGAAACAGATTGATAGAAGCGAACGCAACGCGCGCCACCCCCTTAGCAGCAGATTGAGCATATACATCAAGAGCTTTAATATTTTTCGGTTTCGGGCTTCACCCGAAACCGAAAAATATGCCATTTTCCCATACCGCTAAACGCAATTTTTACTCCACGCCCGGCATGGCTACGTTTTTGCTCAATAACAAAGTTTTAAGTATATCCTGTTCAGATGGCGTGATATGGCAGTGCGCCAGGTAACGGTGAATTCCCCCGTAATCTTCATCAATCTTGTTGATAACGGTGCGGATGTAACGCTCCTGTGACGTAAACACACCGCGCAGGTTATGTGTCGGGAATAAGCCCAGCGAGAAAATCTTGAGTGCCATCACAATGCGCCGGGCCTGGGGCAGAAAGTAGGCGTTAGAACGCAGATAATCTTGCACTACAGCCTCTGCCCCCACACCGAGCGCAAGCTGGATGACGGCGCTGACGAATCCCGTGCGATCCCGCCCGGCCTGGCACGTAATAAGCAGGGGATAAGCTTCTACCGTCAGCAGAATGTCAAAGAGCTGCCGCAGTTGCGGACACACCTGATCTACAATATCGCGGTATACGCCCTCAATAATGTCAAACACTGCGGCTACGGCATTGCGTTTAAACAATACCGGCATTAACCGCTTCCGGGTTATCTCATCAAAGTCCATCGGCAGGAACACAACGCGCAGGGGCGCAGAAGAGCGGGGGGGCAGAAGAGACACGGACTCCGCGAGGGTGCGAAACTTCAAATACACACCCCGGTTGCGTTCTTTTTCTGAACGGAGGTCAACCAATGTTCTAATGCCCACCGCCCGCAGAGCTGCCAGGTCGCGCGAACGGGCGGTATCCACCCGCCCGGCGCGATACAGGTAACCTTGTTTGACGTATTGACCATCCAACGTCGGATACCCGCCAAAATCACGGAAGTTAATAAGGGGTTTCATTTATTCCCAACACATCCGGATGACGGCCGGCATTTCATCCTCAGCCACCTTAAGCTCAATGCTTTGCGTCATAACATCATAAACCCAACCCTCTTGTGCAATGATATGTTCATTTAGCCATACATACACGGGCTTATGTTGATGATGGAGGACTACATGATAAGCGCGCTGAGACGGCATACACTCATAACACCCTGTGCGCGGATAAATAGTCAGCATACATTCATTCTGTGTACTTGTGCATGTCATAGACGTCTCCGCGAGCGCGCCCTCAAGATAGGCGAAACTCTCCCCATCATCCTCGTAGAGCGTGAAATCACACGTACCCTGTAACGGCGGATAGACGTGCAGTTCCAGCATCTCCACCGGTTTTTGCCCCACATAGTCCATATCGGGCCACATAGGAACGATACTGCCCGCTTTGATAAACAACGGCCCGCCCCGGTCAGGGGGAACTTCAACCGCCATATCCTGGGGACCTTCGTACCATTCCCCCGTCCAGTAATCAATCCACATGCCTGCCGGCAAATGCACCTCGTTGGTGAACGCAGTCACCAAGAAAGCATCGCCAAGCATATACTGGTGGATGAGCGTATCACTGCGCGCGTCGTCAGGGTAAACCAGCGACATCGCGCGCATAACGGGAAATCCCGTGCGCGCTGCAATATGTGCCATGGTGTAAATGTAGGGCAACAGCCGGTAACGCAGCCGGGCGTAGAACTTGAAAATGGGCGAAAGGGTCTCGCCCAGGAGCCAGGGATGCCGCCAATAGGCCCAACTGCACACCTGCGACCACGTCTGCAAAAAACCAAAGTGGATACCTGCCGGGGTGAAGACATCCATATCACAGCTCACGTTGGAATGTCCCGAAAAACCATGATTGAGCATTGATACCAGTGGTTTGGGACCGCCCCCGGTATCACCGGCCCAGGTGGCCGAGAATTGCTGGATGCCCACATATCCCCCTGAACTGTAGAGCATGGGTCTGCGACCGGTATGCTCCTTAAAACCAACGTGCATCTGCTGGTTAAGCAGCGTGGGATAGAGATTGTGCATTTCCTCATCATCCATCCCATTACCCCACTTGCGGTCGGGGTGTTCATTAACCTGCCGCGCGCCGTCCAACTTGAATGCCGAAACGCCCTGATCCATGAAAGGTTTGAGATGCTCAAACCACGATTCTGTGGGCTTTGTCAGGGTATCCATCATGACCGGTGTGTGCTGGTGATAGTCCAATTCAAAGTCATCGGCGTGCTGGGTCTTTTCCTCCGGCGGCTGGTAACCGGCCGTCCCCACCCGCCGTTCTGCTTCAAAACTGAGATCGTAGTCACAACAGAGCCACAAACTCGTCTTAAAACCCAATCGCTGTGCCGCACCGAGAAAGGTCTGCGGGCCGATAGGCGCCCAATACGGAATATAGAATCGCTCCGGGTGCCACTTTTTCTCGATGGTGTAATCATAGTACGTTTCCATCCAACCGGGTTCCAGGCCGATAATATCGCAAGGAATGTTCTCGCGACGGAAGTTGAGGCAATCGTCAAGCATCTCGCGAGCATCGGCCTGTTGATTGCTCACAAAGGTCAGGGTATACCCCCACAGAGGGAGCAGGTGTGGTTTGCCCACAACGTCTGTGTAATGATCGAGCAACGCGGCGAAATCCTCGCCCACAAACAGGAAGTAATCTAGCTCCCCCTGTTTACCCCAAAAACACAGCCGGTCGGGCTGCGTCGCACCCAGGTCAAAGAAATGCCGCCATGTCGTGTTAAGAAACAATGCCCAGCCACGTGTACTCATCACGTAAGGAATAGGCACGTAAGATTGAACATTGCATACCCACATCATCGCGCGGAAGCCACGCTTCTGAATATGATCGCGGGTCACATCCCCCAATCCATAGAGCTTTTCATCTCCGGTCAAAGTGAATTCCGCGCCAAAACCTCGTACTGAATCCGACCACGGGGCAACGGCATCCCGTGTGAGTATCGTGCCGCCGGCGCGCGTCAGCGTCATTTGCCCATCTGCTTTTTGAAGGGTCAAAATTGCTTCTGAGGTGCGAATCGTGAACGCATCCTCACTTTCTTCGACACCGATCTCCTCCGCTAACGAAAAGTCCGTATGGACAACACCATAGCGCACCAGGGACGATTCTTCAAAAGTACCGGCAGCACACAGCCGGACTCGAAATGTATGGGGCGCAAGCACATCTACACGCAACACCCCACCGGTAGCAAGCGACATTACCACCCTATTCTCCTGACATTGTATCATTTTCACCTCTCGTCATTCGCCATTCGCCATTCGCTATTCGTAATTCGCCATTCGTCATTCGTCATTCGCTATTCGTCATTCGCCATTCAAGATACGACATTACAGAACTTCACACCTATATTTGCGATGGGTATAACACATCTGCCATCACGCGAGCCAGTTGCTCTAAATCAGGCGGCTTCAGTAACCACGCGCTCACCCCCTGGATTTGCAATTCATCAAGTTCTTTATCCATCGGGTGACCGGTGATCAAGATCACAGGAGTTTGCCAGCCCTGCTCCCGCAGCGTGTGGAACAATGCCATGCCGCCCATTTCCGGCATAACGAGATCGCTCAATACCAGGGCGATCTGATTCCCTTGTGTTTCCATCACTGCCAGGGCCTCCCTCCCATTCGCCGCTTCCAGCGCCCGGTAATTCAACAACTCCAAGATTTCTGTTAACGCGGTCCGCAGCGCAGCGTTGTCCTCTACCACTAATATCACTTCGCCTTTCCCCTGCGGTATGTCGGCAGTCTTTGATGGCGGTGATTCAGTAGGGGGCAGTGCAAGCGCGGGCAAATAGATGGTGAAAGTTGTGCCCTCACCCACTTGTGTTTCCACATCAATATGTCCCCCATGTTGTCCGATAATGCCATACACCTGCGCCAATCCCAAACCACTGCCCTCGCCCGGCGGCTTGGTAGTGAAAAACGGTTCAAAGATGTGGTGCTGCATCTCCGGTGCGATGCCTGTGCCGGTATCTGCCACCGTTAAGCGGATCCATTCTCCTGTCTCCATGTCTACCAGGGGCGGCGCAGTGTCTGGCGCGACCGTGATGCGTGCCAGTTCAATACGTAAGGCTCCCCCATGCGGCATAGCGTCGCGCGCGTTAACGGCCAGGTTGGTGAGCATCTGTTGCATGCGCGTCGGGTCAGCTTGAACGGTATAGGTATCCGGCCCGTAAGTCAGTTCGATGGCGATGTGTTCCGGCAGTGTGCGTTCCAGGAATTTGACCTCTTCTTTAAGCAAGGGAAGCAGGTCAAAGGGCCGGCGTTCCAACACTGCCCGGCGGCTGAAGTCGAGGATCTGCTGGATCAGGCGAGTGGCGTGCCAGGCTTGTTGTGTAATTACGGTCATCCGCTCCCGGTCATGGGGCGACAATGTATCCGACCGCGCCGCCATTTGGGCATAGAGTACAATAGAGGCCATAATGTTGTTGAAATCGTGGGCGACGCCGGCGGCCAGTTGCCCTACAGCCGCCAGCCGCTCTTGCCGCTGAAGTTGTGCCTGAATCTCCCGTTCCCGGGTCACATCGTTGAGTACCATCACCCATTGTTCCGGCTCGGCCCCGGTTTCTACCGGACGCGCGATAACTTCAAAGGTATACCTGTCTGCCTTAACTTCGTGCCACATACCCCGGGTGGGGGGGGAAGTAAGTAATTCGACCAGCGAGTGATCGCCGAGGTGGGTAAGGACCGGCCTTAGAGGATGGTTTGAACGGGTTGAGAGGTCCGGTTGTAGGGTATCGCCCACGTTATCCCCGGCCAGCACAGTCAGGTAGTCCTCGGCTACAGGATTTGTCTGCTGAATGTGCCCCCCCGCATCTAATAACAACACCCCTGTGGGCACAGTGGCGAGGATCTGTGCCATCTGGTGTGTTAGGTGCGCCCGTTCTACCTCTGCCCGTTTGCGCGCGGTAATGTCTGTATGCATACCTACGAGCGTAATGATTTTCTCATTTTCCTTCACAACGTAAGCACGGAGCAGAATATCCAATATTGCCCTGTCCTTGCCATACATGGCCACTTCGCCAATCCATTCATTTTCCACCATAATAGTTTTAAAGATCTCACGTCCTACTGTTTCATCCACAAAAAGCGTTGCCGGTGGATCTTCTCCGATTTCGCCAAACATTTCATCAAAAGTCTGGTTCTGGTAATAGTGTCTACCGTCGGGGGCCGACATCCCGATAGCGTCCGATGAAGCATCCAGTGCCTTCTTAAAACTTCTAATCTCCTCTTCAGTTTGGATGCGTCCGGTCACATCTCTTACAATCCCCATAATCGAAGTGATCTCGTTATCTTCTCTGGTAAGTGGGGTTTGAGTGGTATCGAAGAAAAATTGTTTGCCATTTATCGTAAGACTTTTGATTTCATTTACCGTTTCACCGGCATAAGCACGGTCGTCAACTTCTTCGATAATGCGCCCTTGTTCGGGACCAAAAACCTCTGCCGGCATTTTTCCCAGAATTTTATCTTTGGGAAGTCCTAGAAGCGCCTGCATCGCCGGATTGATGAACGTATATCTTCGCATTTTATCCTTAATAAAAATAAAATCCACGGCATTCTCGGTAATGGACCTGAATTTACCTTCACTTTCACGCAACGCATGCTCCACGCGCTTGCGCTCGGCAATTTCCTGCTCAAGTTCAGCAGTGCGTTCCCCGACTAGTTCTTCAAGACGCTCACGATATTTAATCAATTCCTCCGCTGCCTGTTTCCGCTCGGTGACATCCCAATCAATCCCAATCCACCGGACAGGCCGCCCCGATGCATCCCGTATGATACGGCTACGGCCATGAATCCAGCGGATGTGACCGTCTTTGAGCCGGACCCGATATTCATGATCTAAATATTCTGTGTGACCCTCAAAATGCTCTCGTTGGCGTTGTGTGACTACCGCGCGGTCTTCTGGGAGGACATAATCATACCAGGCTTCATAGTTCGGGGACAATTCAAACGGACTGGCCCGCTCTGTTCCCTGCTCGTACTCCAAGAGTTGATGTTCCTCGGGAGAATAATACGTCACGCCGGATTGCGCATCAAAGTCTGCATCAGGGTCTAGTTCCTCGTCCCACAACGCGCCGCCCGTGCCTACAATTGCCAAAGTAAGCCGTTCTTCGCTACGGGTGAGTTGCTCGTTAGCTCGCATAAGCTGGGTAGTACGCTCGGCGACCAATTCTTCCAAGTGATCGCGGTATTGTTGCATCGCTATCTCTGTCTGCTTACGCCCGGTGATGTCGGTGAAGACGGCCATCGTGCCGGTTAACTGTTTTTCCGCATCATAAAGCGGACTGCCGGCAATCAATACAATTAACCGTTCACCATCCTGGCGCATCACTTCCAATTCGTAACGGTCGGATTCACCATGTATACGCCGTTTGTTGGCTGCATCAACAATAACTTGTTGGTCGGGCGGAATAACGGTAGTCCAATGTTGTCCTAGTAACTCGTCAGGCGCATAGCCTAGCAATGCCGCTGCTGCTGGATTGATAAAGGTGAAAACCCCGTTAATATCTTGTACGATGATGCCTTCAGCCATATTCTGAATGATACTCTGGTTGAAAGCGGCCAGTTGTTGAGTCTCTTTGTACAGCCGCGCGTTTTCAATAGCAATAGCTGCCTGGTTGGCAAAAGCAATCACAGCCGGGATGTCGAATTCGGTCAGCCTGTTACCGGCGATGGCCAATACGCCCCACACCTCGCCATCCATCATCAATGGGGCAAGGATACGTTGTCGCCAGCCCAATAAATGCACCAATTGTCCGGCCAGGGGATGCGCAGAACGAGGTAGAAATTCGGCAACACCGGCAGCGTCTATGGTATCCAATAGGGTTTCTCCACTGGTAATAATCCGTTGGATGTGGCCGTCCGGCACAAGAGGAATTTGACCCTTTGCTAACAGGCCGGTCAGTTTCTCCGCTGCTCGTAGCAGGTTCAATTGAAGAGGCAAGTGAGGGACGATCAAGTGCGCGCGATCTTCACTTAACATTAAGATTGTGGCGTTAAACCCTAATTTGGCTGCGTGTTCGCCAATGGCGTGATACACGGCTTCCGGGGTGCGCGCGCGTTGTACGGCCTGCGCCGCATAGCTGAGGCCCAGCAGCAACCTTTGTGCGCGCGTCGTTTCTTCTGTCTGCTGCTGCTCGGTTGCTATGGCTTCTAATTCAGCTACCCGTTGGCGTAAGCAAGCCAATTCTGCTATGAGTTGCGCCTCTGTTTTATCTTCGTCTCTCATCATTGGTCTCTCCATACTCAGGTGGGGCGCACTTAACGCGCTCTGAAAAGAAACTTGTGGCGTAAATAGCAATCCAATGTCAGATGCCAAAGTGTACCCCACCCTAGAGTTTCGATCTATTGAGTCTTCTTTACTCCGCGTATACCGCTTCTCTCAGTCCCTTCAAATACCCAATTGCGAACAACCGTCCGATGTTGGAGTAGCCGGGGTGGTCATTGCGATCTCCTTCCATCGTGGGAACGTGATCGGGACGGCAGACACCGTCGAAGCCGATATCGCGGTATGCCTTCATACACTCGAGCATATCGGTCTTGCCCTCATCGTGGAAGGTCTCGACAAATTTAGTCTTGTCGCCGCGCACATCGCGGAAGTGGACGAAAAAGATCTTATCCTGCTTCCCGAAGTGCCGGATCGCGGCAGGCAGGTCATCCGTCATCAGTGTGAAGTTCCCCTGGCACAGGCCGATACCGTTGACAGGACTGGGGTACATATCGAGCAAGCGCTGGTAGTTCTCAATGCTGCTCATGACACGCCCGATGCCCCTAATGGGTGAGAGGGGGGGATCGTCGGGGTGCATCGCCAGTTTGACGCCCGCTTCTTCTGCCACCGGCACCACGGCTTTGAGGAAATAGTCGAGATTTTCCCATAACGTCTCCTCGCTAACTTCGCCATATTCCGTGAGCGGCGCGTCTTTCATCAGATCAAAATCGAAGGCGGTTGCCATTGCGCCGCCGCGCGCGGGGGCGGTAGTTGAGGTACGCATCCAGTTAAAGACGGCCATCCACTCGTAGCACCACACGGGGATGCCGAGTTTACCCATATTGCGGATCAGCGTAATAGCCGTCTCGATCTCCTCATCGCGGCCCGGCAATCCCAGCTTGGCTTTGTTAAGCGGGGGGCGGCTTTCCAGCACATCCAGTGAAAAGCCAAAATCGTTGTACAGCGTTTTGAGGCGCACCAGCGACATATAGCTCCACGGCAAGTATTCCTTATCTACATCAAGGCCACCGCTGAAGTCCATGCCGCCGACGGCGTGGGTGATCCCGCACTGCTTGACCATCGTCCAGAGGCCAGAGGGTCGGGGGGGTAACATTTCTGCAATTTGAATCATATCTATCTCTCCTTAGAAAATATTGAAAGCCTCAAATCTTCAGGATCGACCAACCGCAAGTTAGCCGATCCTTTGCATGATCTTTTCAATCCCGGCAGCGAGCCGGCGATCGTCATCTTTTACTTATTCTACTCCAAGATGATAAACAACAAAGGAATTTTTCATCAACAGCTGGCCGTTCACCAGCGGTTAGATGAAAATGGGTAACCGTTTAGTTTTGTGAGCGATTGCCGTTTTCTGTCACCTGCTCCAGGGAGAAACAAGGGGTTGAGAGTATTTTTTTTCGTGCGGCTTTAGCCGCTTTGCTACCGTCAATGGCGCCGTTTGCTCAAAAAACTAAACGCATACACGTGCAGAATATGAATGTCTACTGAGATTTTTGTAGGTTTTGACAAAGAACCACGTTGAGCAAATCTCAACCCGGTGTATAATGTGAACGTCACATGGGGAGGTGAGCCGATGGCGGAATTAAACAGTACAGTTTTGAATGAGGTGGCGGGGGTTTTATCCCGTGTGGCGCGGGTTTGTGAGCATAGGGAGAAGGATATATCCACTGTGCAGGTGAAGCGCGCGCTTTATGGGGTCTGCCATGTGTTGTCGGCGGCCCTGGATGTCTTGGAAGATGGTTTGAGCAGCACTGAGCAAGAGACCCTGGTTTTCCTGGCACACATTACCCGGTTATTGGTGGGACAGGTGGATATAGAGAGCGGTCTCTCCGAGGTTCTGTTAGAAATTAACGCGCGATTGCAAACGGAAGCGGCTTCTATTTTTCTTTTGGATCCCACAACTGAAGAGTTGGTGCTTACTTATGCGGCCAGCCCGGTTCTGCACAAGCTGATAGGGGTGCGAGTTCCCGTAGGGTTGGGAGTAGTCGGGTGGGTAGTGCGCAATAATGAGGGGTTGATCGTACCTTCTGCCGGTTTGGAGCCACGTTTTTTCAGTGATATTGATGCGCACAGCGGATTCACGACCCAGTCCATGATGTGTGTGCCATTGCTCCGAGGAGGACGGCCTGCTGGAGCCATTGAAGTCCTTAACAAACGGCCTTGCGGTTTTAACGATAAAGATATTACGCAGTTGGAAGCTATCGCCCCGGTCGTGGCGGATTGGCTCTTTGTATAATTTAGATTGTGATTTAAGGACCTGACAGGTTTTGAGCAAAACCTGTCAGGTCTTATGTCATATTATGGATTGGAGTGTAAAATCTGATACCTATGAACGAAAAACGCCTTGCTTCTATTGACATGCTTCGCGGATTGGTAATGGTGATTATGGCGCTTGATCATGTGCGCGATATGTTGGCGCGGGCACAACCCTCAACCCTTGATTTTGCGGATGTGGATATATTCCTCTTTTTTACCCGTTGGATTACGCATATTTGCGCTCCTACTTTCATATTCCTCGCGGGTATCAGTGCGTTTTTATACGGGGCAAAGAAGCGCGCAAAGGATGCATCATTTTCGAATGGCGCGTTATCGCGCTATCTGGCAACTCGTGGCGCGTGGCTTATTTTTGTAGAATTTACGTTCATTAACCTCGGCTGGAATTTTAATGTTGGGCCACAATTTGTGCCCATTTTGCAGATATTCTGGGTCATTGGCTGGTCCATGATCACGCTTGCCGCCCTTATCTGGTTGCCGCGTCCCGCGATGATCGGGATTGCACTTGCGATGATCCTCAGCCACAATTTGCTCAATATCATTGAGCCTGTCGCCGATGAGGCGTCGGCTTTATGGATACTTTTTCACATTCAGGGTATCGTCAAGATCGGCGGTTCGCCGGTCGCTTACGGTATTTATCCTATCGTCCCCTGGATTGCCGTGATGGCGTTGGGATATGCAATTGGGCCATTCTTCGCCGGTGACAATCCCACACGTCCTCGCACGCTTTTGCGGGCCGGGGCTTTATTAACATGCGCGTTCTTTGTATTGCGACTGCTGAACTTTTACGGGGATCCCAATACATGGTACGCGCGCGACATGTTGCCGGCAACCCTGATTGATTTTTTCGATGTCACGAAGTATCCCCCTTCCCTGCACTACTTACTGATGACACTTGGCCCTGCTTTAATGCTTCTTGCTATGTTTGAACGTGCTCAAGGCTGGCTTGCGGACGCGATGACTACCATTGGCCGCGTGCCGTTCTTCTATTACGTTGTACATCTCTATGTAATTCACTCAATTGCGTTTGTGATCGCACTCATCCAGGGGATTCCACTTGGCGAAGTTGCCGTCCTTTTCATCTACTACCCGGCCAATTTTGGTATTGGACTTGGCACGGTGTATCTTGTATGGATTGCCGTCGTATTGGCCCTCTATCCTCTGTGCCGCTGGTTTGCTAACTTAAAACAACAACGCCGCGAGTGGTGGTTAAGCTATTTGTGATCAATAAATCGGAAGACCTATATCCAATCAGATATAATCTGTTCATGCGCAATAGAATAATTTGCCTTGAGCATATTCACTTGGTTACTAAAACGTATAGTTCGTAGCTAATAAATCACTATCCATAAAGCGTGTGCAGGTTTTAGTGCATGTTGTATAGAACATATATTCTGTTTCAGTTGTTTCTGCTCGTAGTGATGGTATACTCATTGATACAGGTAAATGTTAGTATTATTTTGAGCTTTCAGTTAAGAGGTTTTTAATGTCTAAAAGTGATTTGCCGTTTGGTAGTGAATTTTCTCCAAATCAAATTGACTTGCCTACTGTGTTGGATTTGCTCGCTGAGTATTCGGGAGATAGAGACGGCTTTGAAAATATCATCAAAGAGACTTTCTTCAAGGATAATAAAACTAGTGAACGAAACAAGAAAAAACTTGCAATGAATCTCAGGCTTAGTTTAAAAGCCTATCATATTATAGATGATGCTCTTCTATTTACCGATTTTGGTGAGTCATTATACCAACGACGAGATGTAGGCGCAGAGTTATACGCCGAACTAGCCAAGCACATCTTGCTCTATTTAAACGGTCTGATTCTTGTGCAATGTGTACAAGATATGCAAGTCTCCGGACAACAGGTCACGCTTGTTAAGTTGCGCGAGTGGTTACAGGAACGGGGGATTAACTTTCCACGTGGTGGCAAACACCCAAGTATGATGAGATTATGGCTAGAAAAGGCCGGTGTTTTTGCGAAGGGATGGCGTGTCAATGAAGTTAGATTAATGGAGCTTGCAGGCATTACGGCTAATGAACTTGATGCACTAGCTCAATTGACACTAGAACAAAAGGCTTTCATCAAATCACTAGTCAATCAGGGAGAACAAGAATCATATTCCTCAAATGAGATTGAAAAGCTAGCATCTGCCATTTATGGTGTCAAGTTTAATGAAAAAATGCTTCCCAAGACGGTTTTGTATCCACTTAGAGATGCTGGTTATATAACTCTAGTACGGGGGACAAAATCTCCCGGACGGGGCGCAAAACCCTTTCTTGTTTACCCTACAGAACAGTTAAAGCGGGAAGTAGTGTTGCCCATTTTGGAGCAACTTGAGCAACAAGTTTATTCGGATTTGAGACCTTTGTTGCGCAAACCTCTAGCAAAAATACTTGATGAATTAAATGATACAGATACTCATATACGTGATTTGGCATTAGAAGCTTTGGCTTTTAAATTTATGCGAATCATCGACCTTGATTATGTAGCGACGAGGCTACGTGGCAATATGACAGGTGGTGCTGAGGTGGATTTAATCTTCGAGTCAGACCGGTTGGTATTTTCTAGATGGCAAATACAGTGTAAAAATACTTCTAGTATTCGGTTAGATGACGTTGCTAAAGAAGTTGGCCTAACACATATGCTAAAAAGTAACGTGATTGTTATAGTTAGCACAGGTAAGATTGGAGTGACTGCTAGAGAATATGCAAACAAAGTCATGGCTGATTCTAATTTAGCTATTGTTATGATAGATCGTACCGATATTGAGGGCATTATAAAAAATCCATCTTTTATTATTCAAGTGCTTAATAGAGAAGCAAAACATGCAATGCAGTTAAAAAAACTAGATCCTCAGATAGAAAAATGACAGAGATTTATTTTAATACAAAGTTTGGAAAAATCATTCATGGTGACTCTTTGCAGTTAATGGAAAAGTATATTGAATTGAAATCCGTTAATCTGATTATGACAAGCCCACCATTTGGTCTGGTTCGTAAAAAAGATTACGGCAATGTTGATGCTATGGATTATATTGAATGGTTTAGAAGCTTTGGACACATTTTTAAGCGTATCTTGCGAGATGATGGGAGTCTAGTCATTGATATTGGCGGATCTTGGATAAAAGGACAACCCACTAGAAGTCTATATCATTTTAAACTCTTGATAATGCTCTGTGAAGAGATAGGGTTTCACTTGGCGCAAGAATTTTATTGGTGGAATCCTTCAAAGTTACCTACACCTGCCGAATGGGTAACAGTACGACGGATAAGGGTAAAGGACGCTATAAATTGTATTTGGTGGTTATCTCCTACCCCCTATCCGAAAGCAAGCAATCGCCGTGTGTTACAACCATATAGTGATAGTATGAAAGACTTGCTCAGGAATGGTTATACAGCTAAAAAACGGCCTTCTGGGCATGACATCAGCGAGAAATTTTCTGTCAATAATAAGGCGGCTATTCCCCCAAACTTATTAGCTTTACCAAATACTGAGAGCAATAGTTATTATTTAAGGTATTGTGCCGCACATAAGATCAAACCACACCCAGCTCGTTATCCATCTATATTACCTGAATATTTTATTCGTATGCTTACTGAAAAAGGGGACTTAGTAATTGATCCTTTTGCGGGTAGTTGTATCACGGGTGAAGTAGCGGAGAGACTTGAGCGTAGATGGGTTTGTGTCGATGAAGTCGAAGAATATTTAGAAGGGGCCTTAGGAAGATTTGATGGGGAAAATCTCAAGGCAAATGGTTCACAAGAAAATGTATATTACAAAATCCCACGCCCTGGCTTATTATGGGATGAAGAAGAGGAAGAAGCATTGCCAGAGGATGGTGGCCGTAACCGTCCAAAACGCAAAAGGAAAATAGCATCTCTTCCAAAATCTGAGTACACCGAAGAGCTTCAAGACACTGAGCAAATGGTAGTTCAATATACATTACTAGAGAAATCGGACTCCGAATATAACGAACAGAATTGACTTTCATTTGCAAATGACTAGATCAGAAAATGTTATTACCATCCCGCAGATATCTATCCACATGTGTTAGCTTGTTACATTTAACTATTATACAAAGGAGTCGCTTTGTTTAACCATCCACTTATTCATACCTTAAAGAGTCTGCGCGGGAATACGCGTGGATGCGTGTACACGGAACCCCTGTGGGGGATTCCGTATAATCTTTATTCGCCCTATATTTCGGTCTATATGGTGGCATTGGGGCTGACCGATGGTCAAATCGGGTTGTTAGCCAGTATTGGACTGGCATTCCAGGTCTTCTGGACGATGATGAGCGGCGCGATCACGGATAAACTGGGGCGCAAGCGCACTACGTTCATCTTTGACATCATTGCGTGGAGTATCCCTTGTTTGATTTGGGCTGCTGCTCAAAATTTCACCTACTTCCTTATCGCTGCCATCGTCAATGCTGTGTGGCGCGTGACAAATAACTCCTGGCAATGTCTGCTGGTTGAGGACACACAGGAACATTTACTGGTTGACGTTTGGTCATGGGTCTATATTGCCGGCTTATTGGCGGCCTTTGTCTCCCCATTGACCAGTGTATGGGTTGACAAATTCTCGCTCATTCCTACTATCCGTGGTCTATACCTGCTCGCTTTTGTGATGATGACGACCAAGTTTATCGTCATGAACATGATGGTTAAAGAGACACAGGCCGGACTATCCCGCATGCATGAGACAAAAGAACAACCTTTGTTCGCGGTGTTACGCGGCTACCCGGCAGTATTCATGCAGATTATACATTCGCCGAAGATGTTATTAACAGTTAGTCTGATGCTTGCTGTCGGTATTGGCAACATGATCAATGGCACATTTTGGGCCATTATGGTCACGGAAAAACTTCAGGTTCCAGACCGCCACCTGGCACTCTATGCTTTTGCTAAATCCATCACAATGTTGTTCTTCTTCTTTTTTGCAATGCCCCGACTCAGAGATATGGGGGAGCGAAAACTAATGCTCCTCGGATTTTTGGGACTGGTGTTTAGCCAGGTACTGTTGATCAGCGTGCCGGTGAAAAGCTATGGACTGTTGCTGCTCTCTGTGTTGTTAGAAGCATGCAGTATGCCGGCGGTCAATATCCTGTTGGAAAAATTGATCGTCGTCACTGTGGACGCGAAAGAACGCGCCAGGATTATGGCCATTCTCTATGTGATTGTAATTCTATGTACTTCGCCTTTTGGTTGGATCGCTGGACAGCTTTCCGAGATAAACCGGCGGTTGCCGTTTGGCCTCAATATTGTGCTTTTTGGGACCGGCATTTTGTTGGCGTACATTGCACTTCGCCGGACGGAAAGAGTCACAGGCGAAGGGTAAGCGTAAATCAAGTCATTGCTAACAGATGAATAATGTGAGTTGGAGAATGTACTTGCTTGCGTCAAACGTCAAAACACGCTCCCGTTTGACGTTTGACGTTTGACGTCTGAGTTTATCCGTGTCCAAAATCCTTAAAGCTGTCCAGGTAGCACTTGAGTTATCTTATCGTTGCTTTCAGTGAGAATGTGTAAGGCAATCTTTCCTTATGCTCAGGAAAAACCCAGTTCCCTTCTTTATCTTTAATCTGCTTCTCAGCGGATAATTGAAAAAAGAGCCAATCAAACTCGTGCAACCACTCAATGTGCAACCCTGCCTGGCTTAGCGCAGTGACAATTTCTCCCATTGTGTACATCCAACTGTAATTGGTGGCCTGCTTGCTCTCGCTGGCATAGCCACCAATCCATTCATCCTGGTCGGCGTTCTTTTGGAAATAGGGATATTTAACGACCAACTCAGGCAACTTCTCTTCATCCCAGATCATATAGAAGGGATGGCTGTCTAGCACATATAGAAAGCCATCATCCGCCAGGAGATGGCGTACATTACACGCCCACAGGTATAAATCGGGCAACCAGCACAGAACGCCTTCTGTCGTAAAGACAATGTCATACTTTTCGTGATGTTTGTCTATCATCTCCAAGACATTGGACTCAATAAAGCGGGCATCATCGATGCCACAATCAGCCGCCAACTTGCGGGCATAGTGAATATTTTCGGGAACCAAATCCACCCCGGTGACCTTCGCCCCCATCCGGGCAAGAGAAATAGTGTCAGCGCCGGTGTTGCATTGAAGGTGAATCAGTCGTTTGCCTGCAATATCGCCTAGTTCCTGAATCTGGGTTTGGCTTAATGTGGTTTTATGGGCCAATAACCTGGCTTTGAAGGTCTCATAATGGTCCTTTGCAATCATTCCCCAACTTTGTTTGTTTGCTTCTATGTATTCATTCATGTATATTCTCCCATACGTAAGTTAAAAAGTATGCGTTTCGTTTTGTGAGCAAACGGCGCCATTGATGGCCGCAAAGCGGCTACAACTGCAGGAAAGAGATGTTTTTTCGTTGGCGGGCTACGCCCGCCAACGAAAAAACATCCCAAACCCTCATTTCTGTCTGGAGCAGGTGACAGAAAACGGTAATCGCTCACAAAACCAAACGGTTACATTAAAAATTACAAATTATGTTCATCAAAGAAAACCTCAATGATGGGACTATTCTCGACGAGATCTTCAATCGAATCTACCTGCTCTCGATACCATTGAGTTTCAGGCGCGGTCATCAATCGTCTACGATCTTCCGGGTCAACGATAATCACAGCTCTCGCGGGTAATTGTACGTTGAGTGATTCCTTTAAACAAAATATAAATTCCGGATGTATACTCAGGTTTGCTAACCAGTCGCGGCGCGCGCGGGGGCCATTTCCGCCTTTCGCGGCGGGTGTTCCGCAGATGATAATACGTCCCCCGATATTTGTAAACCAGATCTCTGTCTTGCGCGGCAGGCCGGTTTTTGCACCTGTCGTGATAATGTCAATTAGCTTGTCTTTACTTAGTGCATCCTTAATTTTGTCACTTAATGTTGTCGTGGTATACATTTTCATCTCCATCCTTCATCCCGGTAGTTTGAAAACCGACCTTCTTGTACACAAGTATACTCCTCAGATTGGGCCAGTTTTAGCCCGCGCTATCTGCTGTGGGGCCAATAGTTAACCTAAATCGCGCGGTATGTACGATTTAATAAACTGGCCCAATCTCCGGACGGACACCCGTCATTACGTTTCACGTTTCACGCATCACTATTATAATGTATTCTACAGGAGGTGAATAATATGGCAATCACAAATAGAGTGGCACGGCTACGACAACAAAGCCTTGACGCCGTCCCTTCGCTCTCCAGCGAGCGGGCAGAACTGATGACGGAATTTTATAAAACGTGTACCGGGTTGATGTCCACGCCGGTGCAGCGCGCTTTATCGTTTCAATACATGATGGAACACAAGACCATCTGTATTAATCCCGGTGAACTTATTGTAGGGGAGAAAGGTTCCGCCCCGAAAGCGACACCTACCTATCCCGAACTTTGCTGTCACACGTTAAGCGATCTGGATATCCTGGATACGCGGGAAAAAATTCCTTTTACGGTCAGTCCGGAAGCCCGGCAAATGTATGCGGATACTATTATTCCCTTCTGGCAGGGCAGGACGATGCGCGAGCTCATCTTCCAGGAGATGACGCCGGAATGGCGATCTGCTTACGAAGCCGGGATCTTTACCGAGTTTATGGAGCAACGATCTCCCGGTCACACGGTACTAGATGACAAAATTTACCATAAGGGGATGCTCGATTTCAAAGCCGATATTCAGACCAGTCTTGATGCACTGGATTTTCTAAATGATCCTGACGCCTACGCCAAACAGGAACAACTTAAGGCGATGGCAATTGCGGCGGATGCACTCATTTGCTTTGCCGAGCGTCACGCAGAACAGGCACGCGAGTTAGCAGTACGGGAAGCTGAACCGGCACGCCGGCGCGAATTGGAACATATCGCCGAGGTTTGTACTCACGTCCCCGCTCACGCTCCCCGCAATTTCTGGGAGGCATTGCAATATTACTGGTTCGTTCACCTGGGTGTGACTACGGAATTGAATCCGTGGGATTCTTTTAACCCCGGTAAGCTGGACCAACATCTCGCGCCGTTCTATTACCGGGGATTGGCTGAGGGTACACTTACCCGCGAGCAGGCCGAGGAGCTGCTCCAATGTTTTTGGATCAAGTTTAACAACCAGCCTGCGCCACCTAAAGTCGGAGTGACAGCGGCGGAGAGCGGCACGTATACCGATTTCGCGCAGATCAATGTCGGCGGAGTGCGGCCCGATGGCTCTGATGGCGTCAATGAGGTCACGTATCTTATCCTGGATGTGATCGAGGATATGCGGCTGTTGCAACCCAGCTCGTCCATCCAGGTGAGCAAGAAGAATCCCGATGCTTTCATTAAGCGTGCAGCCCGCATTATTCGCACAGGGTTCGGGCAGCCATCTGTCTTCAATACCGAGACTGTAATCCAGGAGATGTTGCGCGCGGGCAAGAATGTGGTGGATGCGCGCTGTGGCGGCACGAGTGGCTGCGTTGAGACCGGCGCGTTTGGCAAAGAGAACTACAATCTTACCGGGTATTTTAATATGCCCAAGGTGCTGGAAATCACGTTGCACAACGGTGTAGATCCACGCACCGGGAGACAGATCGGGCCACAGACCGGCGATCCACGCACTTTTGCCAGCTTTGATGACTTGTTTACCGCTTACGAGAAACAATTGCGCTACTTTGTGGATATCAAGATTCGGGGCAATCACGTTATTGAGCGGCTATATGCCCGCTATATGCCGGCACCATTCCTGTCATTGCTCATCAGTGATTGTATTGTCGCAGGTAAAGACTATCACGATGGCGGCGCGCGTTATAATACCTCCTATATCCAGGGCGTGGGGTTGGGTTCGCTCACGGACGCGCTGACGGCGATCAAATATCATATTTACGATACCCCTGGCCGATCCCCAACCGATCCAGGGACAGCGAGTTTGGCAATGGACACCTTACTTGCCGCGCTCGCCGACAATTTTGTAGGTCACGAGCGACTACGGCAACGGCTACTCCACCGTACTCCTCGCTATGGCAACGACGATGACTACGCCGATACCGTGATGCGTGCTGCCTTTGAAGTCTATTTCAACGCTATTGACGGTCGCACTAACACGCGCGGGGGGACGTATCATATTGATTTGCTGCCTACTACGTGCCATGTTTACTTTGGGTCTGTCACTGGGGCAACTGCCGACGGCCGCGAGGCATGGACACCGCTTTCCGAAGGGATCTCCCCTGTGCAAGGAGCAGATAGGCATGGGCCGACTGCCGTCATCAAGTCTGTCGCCAAGATGGATCATACCCGCACGGGCGGCACATTGCTTAATCAGAAATTCACGCCGCAGGTCTTGCAGGATGATGCCGGACTGAATAGCCTGGTTCACCTTGTGCGTTCTTATTTCCAACTTGATGGGCATCACATCCAGTTCAACGTGGTGGATGCTGCCACACTTCGCGCCGCGCAAGCCCACCCCGACCCATATCGTGATCTTATCGTGCGTGTAGCAGGCTATAGCGATTATTTCTGCGATCTGAGCCAGGCGTTACAGGATGAGATCATCGCGCGGACGGAACACGAGGGGTTTGGTTAGCGCGTATGACCGGTGGGGACAAAGAGCGCGCTATAGAAAGCGCGGCTACATCCCAATACTTGTGCGCGCTAACAGGATTTAGGAGGAAAACTGATGCATATTTCTCTGCATGATAAGAATATATTACGACGTTTAGTCGCGCAACAGGCAGAAATCGCCGCGTTGCCGGTTCACAAAGAAAAGGCGGATCTTTGGCGGCGACTCAATCAACTTGAGCCAGTTCGCCCGCTGGTGTGGATTAACGAAGTTCCCTGGCATGAATTAGCCGCCCCAACAAGTCCCGCCAGTGATGAATTGCAAATACAGACTCACGACTTGTGGGCGCAGCAGATAGAGACACAACTCCGTCACACACTTTACCAATGGCGCCACATACCTGGCGATATGATTGTAGATGAGTATATCGCGTGCCCGAAAGTGATTTATAGCACCGGCTTTGGTATCCGGGAGGAAGTAGACATTGTGAAGACCGACGAAGCTAACAGTGTCATCTCCCGGCATTTCCACCGCCAGATTATCGAACCGGAAGACATTGAGAGAATTAAGTTCCCGGATGTGATTTATGACGCGGAGACCACGGAAATGCATTACCAGGCGTTATGCGACGCAGTTGGTGATATCTTGCCGGTGAAGAAAGTGGGGTACAAGGGCCACTGGTTCGCGCCGTGGGATGAACTGATTCGTTGGTGGGGCGTGGAGGAAGCGATGATCGATCTGATTGAGCGTCCTGAAATGGTTGACGCGGCAATGACGCGCCTGGTGAATGCCTATTTGCACGAACTTGACCAGTGGGAGGCTCTTAACCTGCTCACCCGCAACGACGATAATACCCGTATCGGCTCCGGGGCTTACGGTTATACTGATGAATTGCCCGGCAATGATTACGATCCCAATCATATCCGCGCACAAAACCTTTGGGGATGTGCTACTGCGCAAATCTTCTCCGATGTCTCTCCCCGGATGCATTGGGAATTTGCGCTGCGTCATGAGTTGCGCTGGTTGGAGCGT
The DNA here is from genome assembly GCA_016931185.1 of Anaerolineae bacterium. GTDB lineage: Bacteria > Chloroflexota > Anaerolineae > B4-G1 > SLSP01 > JAFGFI01. Next base: position 18,886 of record JAFGFI010000481.1, on the reverse strand, counting down.
TGGGGACTTACTTACTACGGTTGTTGCGAACCCCTGGATCGCAAAATCGACATTTTGCGCCGTGTGCCAAACCTGCGTAAGATTTCGGTTAGCCCGTGGAATCATAATGAGCGTGTTGTCAACGCTATCGGCAATGACTACGTTCTCTCTCGCAAGCCCAATCCGGCAATCCTGGCGGAAGATGGATGGCGGCCCGAGCAAGCCCGGCATGATCTGCGCGAGTTCCTGGAAACCGCGCGTGGCTGCGCGGTCGAGATTATTCTGAAAGATATTTCCACCATCCGCTATCATCCCCAGCGTCTATGGGAGTGGGAAAAGATAGCGATGGACATAGTAGAAGACTAGGGGATTAATCCAATGAAATGACATTTTGGCGAAGTGCCAGTTTCATCAATTCGGAAATACTCTGTATATTTAACTTCTCAAATATAGAACTCCGGTGTTTATACACGGTTTTGGTAGAAATATTAAGTATTTGGGCAATTTCTTGGGGGGATTCCCCCCCGGCCAGCAATTCAAATATTTCTAGTTCTCGTGGGCTAAGTCGATATAACGACGTCGTTACAAAATCTGTCAGTTTCTCTCCCGTCTCATACAAATGATCTGACAAACTATGAACATACGTCTGTACTTGCATTAAGGTAGCGTGCGCGTCTAATAATGAGGGCGGGGGCATATACGAAGTATTGCGCGCAAGTTGCTCCCCCAATGTATCTAATTGTACCTCAAGATGTGTTAGAGCCTGCTCAATATCTTCGTGCAACGTATGGGTCACATAAGTTTGGGTTGCCTGTTGTTGGGCAATCAATTGTTCGGTCAAAGAGCGTAATAGTTCATTTTGGCGGCCTATCACATCCATCAGGTGATCTTTCTCATGTTCATATTCTTGCCGTCGCTCAACCTCTGCCTGCAAATGAGCATTGACTGCAATCAACTCCAGGGTACGTTCACGCGCGCGTGCCTCCCATTCCTCATTCTGGCGCTCTAACTGGCGTTGTAGCCGGCGCAACGTCAGATGTGTGTTGACGCGCGCTAATACTTCCGAAGGATGAACCGGTTTTGTCACATAATCTATTCCCCCTACGTCAAACCCACGTATCTTATCATTGGGATCTGAAAGAACCGTCATAAAAATCACAGGAATATCGCGGGTGGTGGGCTGCATCTTAAGCTGCCGGCACGTCTCAAATCCATCCAACTCTGGCATCATCACGTCCAGTAAAATCAGATCTGGTTGTGCACGCTGCGCAATCGCTAGCGCTTGCACGCCATCCTGGGCAACTAACACTTTAAATCCCACGTGTTGTAGATGTGTGTGCAAGACGTTTAAATTCGCGGGAACATCATCCACAATCAAAATGACATCACGTATCATATCAACCGGAGCCAATAGATGCCTCCCTCCCCCTCTAAGAATCGCAAATCGGCAAATTTAAAATTGACAAATTGTGAAAACCCTAGAAAACTTGGTTTTGTCTTAAATTTTCATCCAAGCGACGGTGAACCGACGGTTAACGAGCAATTCCCCTGGAAATAGCACAGCATATCAATTTTTAATAATTGCTTCTGTAGTACAGGGATAGTTAAAACTATTACTGCGGACTTATTTTCGTCCATGAGCTTATGATCACATATTTGCTTCTTTTTCACTTTCTTGGTGTACATAGTGTGCCAACAGCGATTCCATTGCCTTAAGGTTAAATTGCAGGCTCAGTGTGCGCAACTGCGCCACAAAAGGTTCAAGCGCGGCATCTGTTTGAACGAGGGATTCTAGGTATGCACGCAGTTCTTCAATGTCCCCCGTCATGAGAAGATTCTGGATCTTCAGTAAAATATCCTGTGAAGGAATTTTCTCAGCATGGGTACCTACATCTTCCGAAAGCATTACAACAGACTGATCGCTGCTATGTTCCGGTGCATAAATCCATGTGAGCTTTAGAAGTTGCTGTACGTGAACCAGAAATAATTCGACGTCAAGAGGTTTGGGCAAAAAAACGGACGCACCCATCTCAAGGTTACTATCGATAGAGGACGAGATCACGTCATTTCCCTTGTACACACTGGCCGACATCGCAATGATGGGGACCGTTTGCAAGGTTGCGTCTTGCCGTATCATGTGTATCAGCGTTAATCCGTCCAATTCTGGCATTATCAAATCCACAATGATCAAATCGGGTTTCTGGGTATGTGCTTGCACCAGCCCCATCCGGCCATCAGAAGCTTCCAGTATATGAAATCCCAATGGGGTTAATAGGTTGACGATCACCGCGCGATGAGTAACATTGTCGTCCACGATTAAAATGGTGAGGGGCGGTCCTTCATGTTGAATTCCCACAATGGAACGCGCGATAGGTACGGGCGTCGCGTTCCGGTTTTTAACTTCTGACATGCATATTTCAAACCAAAATGTACTACCTGCGCCCGGCGCACTGCACACCTGCAATTGTCCTCCCATCAGCTCTACCAGATTACGAGTAAGCGCCAATCCTAAACCTGTGCCTTTAAATTGTCTTTGATGCCTGCTTGCTTGTTGGAAGGGTTTGAAGATATGTTCCAGATCGTCGGGAGTTAATCCCGGCCCGGTATCCTCTATGGAAAAACGCAACATAACCGGGAATGGGGAAGACTGGAGAGTAGAGGTGCAAGGAGATAAGGGCATACTTACACGCGATACACTCAGTTCTACACAGCCCACGTCTGTGTATTTTACCGCATTATCCAGGAGATTGATCAAGATCTGCCGCAATCGTCGCTCATCGCCATGCACACCTTCTGGGAGATGCTCCTGTGTCACCGTAAATAGCACGCCTTTCCGTTCTGCACGCACGCGAATAATGTCTGTCACATTTTCGATCAGGTGAGGCAAACTGAAATCCACCTCGTCAAGTTCAATCCGGCCGGCTTCCACCTTTGCCAGGTCCAGCACATCATTGATGAGGCTTAATAAATGGTATCCACTTTCTTCAATTACATTCAAACCATGTAGATGGGCCTCGGTCAACATTGTGTTCCGCTTGAGAATTTGCGCATAACCCAGGATGCCATTGAGGGGCGTGCGTAATTCATGGCTCATATTCGCCAGGAACACACTTTTCGCCCGATTGGCAAGCTCGGCCTCCTCTTTTACCCGTCGCAGTTCGGATTCTGTGTGTTTCAAATCGGTGATATCAGTGGCGATCTCCATCCGTACCCATCGCCTATCCATCCAACGGATAGCCTGATCCTGAAGTTGATGCCAACGTCCCGTTATCGTATTTTGAAATTCCCAGATGTAAATCCCCGTAGGTTGTCCATTGGCCATTAAATGGACATTGGTACAGAATGGACATGGTCCGGTTTGTCCGGTTTGCAAAATCTGCCAACAGATTTGACCTTCGCGTGCCCCCAGTTCCTGGCGCACGTGACGATTAACAAACAGTAGCGTGTAAGTCTCCATATCGGCGACATATATCCCCACCTCCAGTGCATCCATCACTGCCGTTAATGGGGCATCGCTGTTATACAAAGGCTTGTTTATATCCTCCCGCGCCTTCGCCATTGACACCTTTTTTCTCAGCTTGAGACGTTGCGCGAGGCTTTGCACTTGCAGCCATAACTGTACTCGATATCTATTCTTCATAAGTAATTCTTTCAGTCGTATCTGGGATGATTCAAGTGACCTTTACACTTTATGCCCTATCAAACGTAAAAGTGTAAAAGTAAAAAGCAAAGTTTCTGAACTTTGCCTCGTATCTACACTGTTTCTATAACCGGCCAAATAGTACATTATTTGCGCGCGGTCTCCCCATTATGAACCAGTATATGTATAGAAGCTGATCCCTTCCTGGTAAAGCAAACTTTAGTATACGCAAGTTTGAGGGAAGGACAACGCCCAAAATATTACTATAAGGTGTGGTATGATAAGTATAGATGACAACTTTACACACCTGGCTGGATCAATATTTAACATTCCTGGAGCGGGAAAATGCTTCATCTTACACCGTTAAGAACTACGGGACGGATATCCGGCAGTTCCTGGACTACTGTGTTGAACAGGAGGTTACCACGCAGAGCGCGCTGACTCGCGAGTTGGTGCGTGCTTACCTGGCAGAATTAATGGAGATCGGTTATGCGCGGGCCAGTATCGCGCGGCGGGTCTTTGAACTGCGGGCGTTTGGAGATTATCTGATGCGCCATAATGCGTGGAAACAGAATCTATTCCGACGTATTCACGCTCCCCGTGTCCCCAAGCGGCTGCCCCGGTATCTTACCCCGGAGGAGATGGGGTTGCTTTTAGCCGTGCCCGATCTTTCCAGTCCTCAGGGCATCCGCGATAAGGCAATCCTGGAGACACTTTATGCTTCCGGCGCACGGGTGAGCGAACTGGTAGGCCTTAATCTGCAGGATATTTCATTGGCAGCGGGTGAGATACGCGTTGTGGGGAAAGGGGATAAAGAACGGATCGCCCTCCTGGGAGAGCCTGCAGTCGCTGCTCTGCGCAGTTATTTCAAACTGGCGCGGCCTGAGTTGATAGGTAAACGCCCTACAGATGCTTGTTTTCTCAACCGGTTTGGCAACCGGCTCTCGGTGCGCTCAGTCAGTGAGGTGGTACGCCAGGCTGGGGTAATGGCCGGCATTGAACAGACGGTGACGCCCCATCTGCTACGGCACACCTTCGCCACGCATTTACTGGACGGGGGGGCAGATTTGCGAGTAGTGCAAGAGCTACTGGGACACGAGAATTTGGCAACTACCCAAATCTACGCCAACGTCACACAAAAGCGCGCGCGGGAAATCTACCTGCGCGCGCATCCCCGTTCGGGAGAAGAAAGACTTGACCAGTAATTTCCTACCCAATTATATCTCAAGTAATAGTTCTGGTTCGGGGGCGCGCAACAAAATACCGGATTCGTCGGCATCCACAATTACCGTATCCCCTGGCCGAAACGTGCCGCTGAGCAGGGCATCGGAAAGCGGGGTTTCCACTTCTTGTTCAATCAGACGTCGCAAGGGGCGCGCGCCATATTCGTCACTGTAGCCGTTTTCGGCCAACCAATCTTGGGCCAGGTCGGTCAATTCCATATCCAGTCCATTTTCCAGCACTCGCTCGCGCACCTTTTCAATTTCCAGATTGACAATTTCACGAATGTCGTCGTGGTTAAGCGCGCGGAAAATAGTCACTGCATCCACACGGTTGAGGAATTCGGGACGGAAGAGCTTGCGTAGCCGTTGGTTAAGGGTTTGCTTCATTTCCTTGTACATATAGGCTTCGTTCTCTCCGGAGATGCCTAGAGAAAAGCCAATCCGGCCATCCCGCCGGATCTCATCCGCGCCCACGTTGGAGGTCATAATAATAATGGTATTGCGGAAGTCTACTTTGCGCCCACGAGCATCGGCAAGAATTCCCTCTTCCATAACTTGTAGCAACATATTCACAGCATCGGGATGAGCTTTTTCGATTTCGTCAAAGACTACAATCGAGTAAGGACGGCGACGGATAGCCTCGGTTAACTGCCCCGCGTCATCGTATCCCACATAGCCGGGAGGCGCGCCGACCAGCCGGGCAACCGTGTGCCGTTCCATAAATTCTGACATGTCCAATTGAATAAGGGCGTCTTCGCTGCCAAACAGAAATTCGGCCAACGCCTTCGCCAACTCAGTCTTTCCTACACCGGTTGGACCGAGAAAAATAAAAGAACCTATGGGACGATGAGGGTCCTTCAATCCTGCGCGCGCGCGCCGCACAGCTTTAGCTATAGCTTCGATAGCCTCATCCTGACCCACAATGCGATTGCGCAATTCACTTTCCATATCTAATAGTCTTTGGGTTTCTTCCTCGGCAATTTGGGAAACGGGGATGCCGGTCCACATGGCGATAATATCGGCGACGTCCGCCGGTGTGACGATTAACCCTTCATCCTCTATTTCCTGTCGCCGGCGTAATTCCTCCATTTGCAGTTCCAGTGAGTGTTCCATCGTCGAAAGTTCGAGCAGGTCTGTACGTTGGTTGGCTGCCATTAACTGCGCGCGTCTCAGCCGGATATCCTGAATCTGTTCAAAAACAGCCTGTAATTCTCGTGAAATACGCGATTTGTACATTCGCACCCGCGATGCACCTTCGTCTATTACATCTATTGCCTTGTCAGGCAGATGCCGCTCAATAACGTAGCGCGCGGATAGCCGCGCGGCGGCCTCCAGGGACTCATCACTGATGTGCAAATTGTGATGTTTCTCATACGCATATTTCACGCCGCGGAGGATACTAACAGTTTCCTCAATTGTCGGCTCATCTACCCGCACCGGTTGGAAACGGCGTTCCAGAGCAGCATCAGACTCGATATGCTTGCGATATTCGTCTAACGTAGTCGCGCCAATACATTGCAACTCACCCCGTGCCAACGCGGGCTTGAGGATATTAGCCGCGTCAATAGAGGAACCTGCCGCGCCGGCCCCGACAAGCATGTGGACTTCGTCAATAAAAATAATGGTATCCGTATCCTTAAGCTCTTTGAGGACTTTTTTCAAACGTTCTTCAAATTGCCCACGATACATTGTGCCGGCAACCAGTGAACCAATATCCAACTGTATCAATTTTTTCCCTAGAATTGGGCCAGGCACCCCCCCGGAGATAATGCGTTGCGCCAATCCTTCGACAATAGCCGTTTTACCTACTCCTGGTTCACCGATCAGGGCAGGATTATTCTTTGTGCGGCGGGCTAAAATTTGAATGACCCGTTCAATTTCCCGCTGGCGTCCGATGACCGGGTCCAGTTTGCCATCTTGCGCCATCTGTGTCAGATCGATAGCTAATTGATCCAATAGCGACTCTTGCCGGCGGTGGGATTGTCGCTCGCGCCGCCCGGAAGCATTCGTTGTGGATGGACTGGGCACAGGTTTCCGATTGGTATGACTGGGTGTAAACCGTTCGATACGCCGGCGCACGGTATCAATAGAAAGTCCACCTTGCGCAAGCACAGCGATAATAACCGCTTCTTGTTGGCGTAAAAGGGCCAAGAGTACGTGTTGAGTATCCACAACCGTACTGTTACGGCGTTGGGCTTCTTCGACCGCGACTTGTAACAACGTCTTAGTGCTGTGGCGCAACTCGGGTTCAGGGGCGCGCAAAGGGAGCGCGCTGGAAAGACGCGTTATTGTTTGTTGCGCCTGTGCTGCGCGCAGACCCATATCGCGCAGTACACGCCCGGCCACACCTTCTCCCTCTAAAAGCAACCCTAGCAGAATATGCTCAGGCCCAATAGTTGCATGTCGCATGCGCGACGCTTCTATCTTTGCAAAACTTAAAACTTCCTGCGCTGCTGGTGTAAATCGCTCAAGTACGTCAGCCATATTTAACCTATCCTTAACGTGTTCCCACAATCTATGATGTTTTGTAATGATCCCGGCTATCTACATATACGAAACTGCAAATACCCTGGTTCCATATCGACCTTTAAAGTACAAACTGTCCTTATACAAATTATAGCACAAATTGGCCCAGGTTGCTATATCTAACGGGGTAAAGAGCTAATGGCTTTAGCCGTCCAGAGACCGCTGGGCAGTTACTACAAAAACGGCACAGGTTATGCCTGTGCCGTAAAACTTGTTGTGTGTTAACACGTTCTGTTTTATCGAATAGCTTGTAATATCAAATTGGTGAACTCATCCCACTCATCTTCAAAGAAGTGGAGTGTAACTGTCGCCAATTCAATATGGTAGAGAACCTCACCACTTTCCGGATCATTGGACATCCAAATTACAAAATTTTCAGTCTCTCCCAAGGTTTGGACTTTAGGGTCTTTGCTCATTTTATCCTCCTAATAGCTCAACGGATTGAATGGATGGAACGGAGAATGACCTTTTGCGATTGACGACCGTTCTATCCATCGAAACACTATCATTTAGCGGCGACGGGGCGGGCGTGAGCCTCCACGCCGGCTACGTGAGCCGCCATCGCTTTCTTGCGCCTCTTCCAGTGTCCATCCTTCCAACACTGCCCGGCGCGACAACCGAATCTTGCCATCACTGATGCCGGTGACCATCACCAAAATCTCATCGCCCACATTGACAACATCTGTAACTTGTTCAACGCGGCTCTCGGAGAGTTGTGAAATGTGAACCATACCATCGGTGCCGGGCAAAATCTCCACAAATGCACCAAAGTCTGCTACCCGCACAACTTTACCGGTATACACTTTGCCCTCTCTGGCCTCCTGCATCATAGATTCGATATAGTCCAGGGCTTTTTGTGCACCATCACCACCACTTGAAGCCACAAAGACAGTACCATCTTCCTCGACGTCAACTTTGACGTTATAGTCACTCTGAATAGCACGGATGTTTTTGCCGCCAGGACCAATCAAGGCGCCGATCTTCTCTACATCAATCTGTGTTGTGAGCATTTTGGGCGCGTATTTGGAAAGCTCTGCTCGTGGTTGAGGAATCGTTGCTTCAATTACTTTGATGATCTGCTCGCGCGCGATCTTTGCCTGTTCCAGTGCCTCGGTGAGAATCGCGCGGGTCACACCCTTGATTTTAATATCCATCTGCAAAGCCGTAATGCCCTCGCGCGTACCGGTGACCTTGAAATCCATATCACCCAAGTGATCCTCAAGGCCCTGGATATCGGTCAACACCCGGTAGCGACTGCCATCGCTGACCAGTCCCATCGCAATACCGCCCACGGGGGACTTGATGGGCACACCGGCATCCATCAATGCCAGGGTACTACCACACGTAGAGGCCATAGAAGTACTGCCATTGGAGGACATTACCTCACTGACCACACGGATGGTATAAGGGAATGCTTCCTTTGATGGCAACACGGGCACCAGCGCGCGTTCTGCCAACGCACCATGCCCAATTTCGCGGCGCCTGGGACCACGGAGTGGATACACTTCCCCAGTTGAGTACGGTGGGAAGTTATAATGGTGAATATAGTGCTTGGTCGCTTCTGGAAAGAGATCATCAAGCTCCTGTTCTTCGCCGGGCATCCCTAACGTCGCCAGGCTCAAAACCTGTGTCTCGCCGCGCGTGAATAATCCACTCCCATGAGGACGAGGAACCAAATGCACTTCAGCCGATAGGGGGCGGATAGTGTGTTGGTCACGCCCATCGGGCCGTATGCCCTCATCGAGGATACGGCCGCGCACTACGGTCTTTAATTCATCGTGGAAAGCCTCGGCGATTTGCACTGGCGTCCAACCATTGGCTTCAGCTTCCCCGGCAAACGTTGCTATTACCCCATCTTCCAAAGCATTTAGCGCGTCAATGCGTTCTCCTTTAAGCTGCGTGGTCGCTACTAAGTCGCGCAACTGTGTGTATGACAACTCGTGAATACGCGCCGTCAGTGCCTCAGGCAGTTTAAAAGAAGGATAGGGTTGTTTGGGTTTGCCAATTGCCTCGCGCATCTCATTTTGCACACGGATCACGTCCTGGATGGACTCGTGCGCCAATATCATTGCGTCTACCATCATAGATTCAGAAATTTCATTGGCCCCAGCTTCCACCATAATGATCGCGTCGGCGCTGCCCGCAACTCGCAGATCCAACGCGCTGTTGGTCATCTGAGTGATGGTGGGATTCACAACCAACGTATTATCAATATATCCAATACGCACTGCACCGACGGGGCCATCAAATGGTATATCAGAGACAGTCAAGGCTACCGATGCCGCAATAACCCCTAATGTGTCCACATGTTCTTCTTCGCCCATAGATAGGGCTACCACGATAATCTGCACATCGTTGCGCATATCCTGGGGAAAAAGGGGACGGATAGGCCGATCTATCAGGCGGCTGGTTAAGATTGCCTGTTCGGAAGGCCGCCCCTCGCGACGGAAGAAGGACCCCGGGATGCGCCCGGCGGCATAGAGCCGTTCCTCAAAATCCACCGTCAAAGGGAAAAAATCAATGCCCTCACGGGGTGTCCGGGACATCGTAGCTGTTGCCAGCAACACCGTATCTCCACATTGGGCAAGAATTGCACCGCCAGCCTGCTGAGCAAGCTTGCCGGTAGCGAAGGTGATCGTCTGATCTCCTAATTGCGCTGAAAACGTATACTCTTTTAACACAAGAAACCTCCTAAGCCGGTGTTCCTGGCGATAGAAGGTCAGAAACTGGGAACTGCTGTGCAAAATACGGCTCAATTGCTTGAGAGTATTTAGCGTGCACCCCACTCCCCAATTCCCACCTCCTACCCGATTCAGGTTAACCGGAGATATATTTTTTGTGTGGTTATTCCACACTATTTAACATTGTATCACATTCTGTGATACAGGAAACCAACTTAATAAACCCGGTTTCTTAGAAGAAACCGGGTTTATTCAATAAGAAATGCAACCAATGCTTGTAATCGCGTTTGTTTAGATAGCCGCGTCTACTTGCGTAGGCCTAGGCGTTTGATCAAGCTACGATACCGGTCGGGGCTGCTTTTTTGCAAGTATGCTAACATTCTGCGCCGCCGTCCTACCATCTTTAACAACCCACGGCGCGAGTGTTCATCGTGCCGGTGAACCTTTAAGTGTTCCGTCAATAGGCTAATGCGCTGTGTTAACAACGCAACCTGAACTTCCGGCGAACCGGTATCCTCTGTATTTTGCCCATATTCCTGAATAATCTGCTGTTTTTCCTCTTTGCTTAACACGTCATACTCCTTAATATTTTGAGAACCGGCCAATCGTTTTGCGTTCGAGTTGGCTAGTGGTCAACCACACTGCGCAGTATACCATAGGCGGTGGTTTTGACAACTTAGGAACTCAAGTCTATTGCATTTGGACGGCCTTAACCCACCGGGAAGCTTAGAATGGCTTGTTGGGTGTCCGTCAAAGTTTTGCAGCACCGGCTCAGATTGGGCCAGTTTTAACCCGCGCTATCTGCTGTGGAGCCAATAGTTAACCCAAATCGCGCGGAATGTACGGTTTAATAAACTGGCCCAATCTCCGCGTGCAAAAATGTGACGGATACCCCGGCTTGTTTTGCCTATTGACATTAGGTTAAGATATGGTATACTATTTCGTAGGCGAAATATTCTTAAGCGAAATATTCACTACCGAAGCTTATTGATAGATTGAACAGAATCTCAAAAGAGCAATGCATTATTGAAGGAGATGGTTTATGAGTGAGCAAGAACGCACCTTAGCATTGGTGGCGACGCAAAAGTTTCTCAGTCTGTACCGGTACCTGCGTAGTTATAGCCGTGAGACGCAGGATTATGGCGTGCGTGGGCGAGAGTTTGCAACATTGCGTTATTTGCACGAGGCCGGACCCTGTAAGATTAGTGAAGTACAGGAATATATTTATATCAGCGCCAGCGCAACTTCGGAGATGCTTTCGCGCCTGGAAGATGCCGGTTATGTCGCGCGAAAGCGGTGTAAGAAGGATCAACGTGTGGTCTATGTGGAATTGACGCCTGAAGGTTGCCGCCTGGCCGAAGAAACACCTCTGGGCGGTATTCCCCTCTTGCGCGAGCGGCTCAAGACCTTGTCCCCAGAACGTTTGGCAATTTTAGATGAAGCATTTTCAGAGTTACTAGCCCTTATGGAGATAGAGAGCAAATGAGTGAGTCAGCGAATCAACAGAATAGCACGCCAGTGGAGCAACGCGCTACCGATACTAAAATTTTGCTGCGTGCATTTGGTTATTTGAAGCCTTACTGGCATTTAGTGGCAGGTGGGTATATTTTGTTGTTAATAATCAATGGACTGACGATGTTAAATCCACAACTAATCCGGTGTATTGTGGATCGGGGGGTTGGAGAGCAGGATTTGTCCTTTTTACGTTGGGCCGTGTTAGCCTTGCTTGGCTTGACCGCGTTAAGTGGGGTATTGGGGTTTTTCCAGGGCAAGTGGATTGAGCAAGCGTCACAGAATGTAGCCTACGATTTGCGCAATCAACTCTACCAGAAACTTGCCAGTCTTTCATTCTCTTACCATGATCGCACGGAGGCCGGGCAATTGTTGTCCCGGGCTATGCAGGATGTGGATCGCATCCGCTTTCTTGATGGGCGCGCGACCATGCGTTTATTAGAAGGTGCGCTCACATTTATTGTAACTGTCGTCATTATCGTGTTGATGAATCCCCGGTTGGCGATATTATCTCTGTTGAGTATGCCTGTGTTGATGTTTCAAGCATATCGTTTTTCTAAAGCTATGCGTCCCCTCTACCAATCTATTCAACAGCAAATGGCGGTTTTAACAACACGGGTCGAGCAGAATTTGCGTGGGATGCGGATTGTTAAGGGCTTTGCCCAGGAGGAAGCCGAGATTGCACGCTTTGAGTCGCAGAACGATATTTGGTTCAATCTCGCTCGTAATTCATCGCGCATCAGTGCGATCAACAACCCCCTGGTTACGTTGATCGCTAATGTCAGCACGATTTTTATTATCTGGTATGGTGGGCAACTGGTGATGAACGATACATTGACGTTAGGACAGTTGGGCGCGTTTATTACCTATGTTGGTCAATTGGCCGGCCCGGTAAGGATGTTGGGCCGGATGGTGCCCTTTATCGCACAAGCGATTGCATGTGGTGAGCGCATCTTTGAAATTCTGGACGCTGAATCAGAAGTGAAGGAATCTCCTGATGCGATCCCCCTTCCGCCGATTGCAGGTCACGTTCGTTTTGAAGACGTGTCATTCGCTTACTTTGGGCGGCGCACAGTATTGGATCACATTTCCCTGGATGCACGACCTGGACAGATTATTGCCTTGCTCGGCACAACCGGGTCTGGAAAATCTACCATTATCAATCTGATCCCACGTTTCTACGATGTGACCGGAGGAAGCGTCACTATTGATGGTTATGATGTCCGCGATTTGACGTTGACCTCGCTGCGGGGACAAATTGGAATTGTGCTGCAAGAGACAACATTGTTTGCGGATACAATCCGTAATAACATCGCCTTTGGGCGACCCGGCGCAACGGAAGAGGAAATTATCGAAGCGGCGAAAGCTGCCCAGGCTCATGAGTTTATTATAGAAATGCCTGATGGTTATGATACACCCGTGGGAGAACGTGGATCGACGCTTTCCGGGGGACAGAAACAGCGGGTGGCAATTGCGCGCGCATTGCTCAAAGACCCGCGCATTCTTATCCTGGATGATGCCATGTCCAGTGTAGATACGGAGACTGAGCGGCTTATTCAGAAAGCGTTAGAACGCCTGATGCAGGGGCGCACCTCCTTCGTCATTGCTCAGCGACTCAGTACAATCCGCGCGGCGCACCAAATCTTGTTGTTGGATAAGGGGAATATTGTGGCGCAGGGCACCCACGATGACTTGCTGCGCACTTCAGGTCTCTACGGTGAGATTTATGAACGGCAGTTGCGTCCACAAGAAGTTGCAGAAGTGACGAACCGGCGGAAAAGTAGGACCTCAGTCGGAGATCGGCCTCAGCGTGAGTATCGAGAATCAGGTGTCGAGATTCGCCAATCGAACCTTAAACAACCGACGGTTGTTTAGATCTTATGTTTTGAGCGTGTTTCATTTGAGTTGGAGAATGTACTTGCGTCAAACATCAAACGGGAGCGTATTTTGACGTTTGACGTACCCACTAACTCAAATGAAACACACCCTTATGTTTTGTACCTTACGTTTCACTAACGCAGTTTTAAACTAAAGGAGCATTAATACTATGAGTTTTAGTATTGGTAATGTCAGTATGGGTGGCGGGCCACGAGGGATGTTGCATCGTATGGGACGCGGGGAAGAGGATCAAATCGGGCGCGTGTTCGATGTTCACGTCGTGCGACGATTATTGGCTTTTCTCAAACCCTATTGGCGCAGTATGGTGCTGGCTTTCATTTTAATGTTGATTTCTTCTGGGTTGGGATTAGCAGTACCGTATTTAATTAAAGTAGCTATTGACCAGAATATTACGCAACGTGATCTTGCGGGGCTGAACCAAACAGCGTTACTTACAGCCGGGGCTTTTATAGGGTTGTATGTAGCATCGGCGTCGCAGGATTATTTACTCTCACGTACCGGACAGCATGTGCTGGCAGATATACGTGGGAAATTGATACGTCATCTTCAAGACTTACACTTAGGTTATCATGATACCCATATTATCGGTGTAACCATCTCGCGTGTGTTCAGCGATGTGGGCGTGATTAATGAACTGCTCTCACAAGGGCTTATTACCCTGCTCGGTGATATTGTGACACTCGTGGGCATTGTGACGGTGATGATTACGATGGATGCCCGTCTTGCACTCTTAAGTTTCAGTGTGATGCCACTGATGATACTGGCAACGTTAGTGTATGCACGCTTTGCAAAGGTTGCTTTTCGCGAGACGCGCGCGACAGTCGCCGATGTGGTGGGTGATCTGGCAGAAAACCTCGCCGGGATGCGGGTTATCCAGGCGTTTGCACAGGAAGGGATGTCACGGGCGCGTTTTGATGAGGTCAACCGGGCCAACCGTGATGCCAATGTCCGAGCAATGACGTTATCTTTTGTCTTTATACCTGCGGTGCAGTTCTTGGGTATATTAGCAACAGCTATCGTACTATGGTTTGGGGGACAAGCGGTAGCGCAGGGGACATTGACACTGGGAGTTGTATTTGCTTTTCTTTCCTATGTAACGCGCTTCTTTCAGCCGATCCGCGAGTTGAGCCAACTCTATACGACGATGCAGACGGCAATGGCCGGCGGTGAACGTGTGTTAGAATTGTTGGATACTCCACCCGCGGTAGCCGATCGCCCTGATGCGCCCGCGATGCCGCAAATTAAAGGACATGTAGAATTATACAATGTCACCTTTGCCTATCGTGAGGGAGAGCCGGTCCTCCATGACGTCAACCTGACCATAGAGCCGGGCCAGACGGTAGCTCTTGTGGGACCGACAGGTGCGGGGAAGACCTCTATTTCTAACTTGGTGGCACGGTTCTATGAAGTGACAGAAGGAGAGGTGTTGGTGGATAGTATAGATGTGCGGAATGTGGCACAGCGGTCATTGCGGCGGCAGATGGGTATTGTGTCCCAGGATCCGTTTTTGTTCTCCGGCACGATAGCGGATAATATCAGATTTGGTATTCCTGACGCGCCGATGGAAGCGGTGGAAGAAGCAGCGCGGCTTTCTAATGCGCACGACTTTATTATAAATTTACCGGACGGTTACGAGACAGAAATCCAGGAAGGTGCGGTGAACCTTTCCCTGGGACAACGGCAGTTAGTGTGTATCGCCCGCGCAGTCTTGGCCGATCCGCGCATTTTGATCCTTGATGAGGCAACATCCAGTGTGGACACGGTCACGGAAGCGCTCATCCAGGATGCGCTGGATCGCCTGTTGGCCGGGCGCACTGCTATTGTAATCGCGCACCGGCTCAGCACTATCCGCAATGCTAACATCATCTGTGTGATTGACGGTGGGCAGATTGTGGAGCAGGGCGCGCACGAAGAACTGTTAGAGGCTGATGGTTTGTACCGTGAGTTGTATGAACGGCAGTTTGTGGATGTGATGATAAGTGATGATGGGGCGTAGGAGGCATGGCCGGAGACCGGCCTCGGCGTGGGATTTCTAAATTTAGAGGTGGAGATGAAAACATTACGATTTGTCTTTGGATACACGAGAAACTATGTTAAACCATTGGTGATTACTATTCTAAGTATGTTGGCGTTGGTCGGGGTACAGTTGTTGGCCCCGTGGATTGTAAAGCAGATGATTGCGGCAGTCAAGGATCAGTCGCAGATGACGGCGTCACTGATGACGGTGAGCCGGTTGGCAATTCTCGCGTTGGTGGTGTATGTGGTGCGGGCCGGATTGCAGTTCCTGCGCAGCTATATGGCCCACGTCGCAGGGTGGGGGGCAGTAGCGGACGCGCGCCGCGAAATTTATGCACACCTTCAACGGTTATCATTACGCTTCTACGAGGATAAGCAAACGGGTGATTTGATGTCGCGTATGGTCAACGACTCGGATATGTTCGAAACGCTGGTGGCCCACGCGATCCCGGATACCCTGGTTAACGTGTTGATGTTCATCGGTGTTGCCGCCGTGTTAGTGAGTATGAACCTGCAGTTAATGTTGCTGAGCCTTATTCCCGTACCCTTCATCATATTCGCGGCGCGGGGGTTTGGCAAGTACGTGCGCCCTGCGTTCCGCGAGCGACAGAAGGAATTAGGTGATCTCAATGCGACGCTAAATGATAATCTTTCCGGTATTCGCGAAATCAAAGCTTTCACGCGTGAGGATATTGAGGCGCGGCGGATTGGTGATCACATCAGCCACTATCGTGATTCATTATTGCGCGCGCTGCGCTTGATGGCGACTTTCCACCCGTTTGTGGAATTCTCATCGTCGTTGGGAACTATCGTATTGATTTACTTCGGTGGACGGTTAGCCCTTAATCAGGTTTTACCGATTGAGGATCTGGTGGCATTCTTCCTTTACCTGGAAATGTTCTATCAACCAATTCGTATGTTGAGCAACGTCTTTGAAAATGTGCAACACGCGCTGGCGGGCGCGGAACGTGTCTCTGAATTGCTCCAAGTAGAGCCAGAGGTGGATGATAAAGCCGGTGCTATCACATTGCCTGGCCGGGCTGAAGGCGATATTCAGTTCCATAATGTTAATTTCCATTACGTTGAAGGGGTGCCGGTATTGGAAAACATCAATCTGGATGTTCCGGCAGGAACAGTAGTTGCACTGGTCGGGCCGACAGGTGTGGGAAAGACAACGTTGGCCAGTCTCATTCCGCGTTTCTATGATGTGGAGGGGGGTTATATCACGCTAGACGGTCACAATCTACGCGATTTAACGCTGAAGAGTTTGCGTGAGCAGATCAGTATTGTATTGCAGGATGTATTTCTCTTCCACGGCACGGCACGGGAGAACATTCTCTTTGGCCGGCCAGATGCAACGGAAGAGGAGATGATTGAGGCGGCAAAGATTGCCAACGCGCATGAGTTTATTGTGAATTTGCCGGATGGTTACGATACGCTCATCGGGGAGCGCGGCGTCAAACTTTCCGGGGGGCAAAAACAACGGCTGGCAATTGCGCGGGCAGTGCTTAAGGATGCGCCCATTCTTATTCTTGATGAGGCCACGTCTAGTGTGGATACCCACACGGAATTACTTATCCAGGAAGCTCTGGAACGCTTAATGGTGGGCCGCACGACGCTCATTATCGCGCACCGGCTTTCAACCATCCGTAGTGCGGACAAGATTGTAGTGTTAGAGGGGAGCCACATTGCGGAAGTGGGTACCCATGAGGAATTGATGGCCCGTGGTGGACTTTACCGTCATTTGAATGAAGTACAGAATCAACTTGATCCTCGCTGGGAAGTTGTGCGCGAGCGGCGTCAGATGGCGATGATGGCCCAGAATTAAGGGCTTGTAAAAACATAATTTCCCGCGCGTTCCCTTCCTGGAAGCTGTTTTTTGCTTCCAGGAAGGTGATAGCGCGGGGACTTATTCTTTTTCGGCCCCTTACGTTTGACGTTTTATTCGACTGCCCCAGTAAATGAAATACACCCGAATCACTTTTGCAGTGCCATTCCCGTTACTCGATAGTCGCTATACGCCTGATATGGGACACGCACGGCGAAAGTGGTCTCTGCTCCCATCATAAGGTCGCCGGGCATGATAATCTCGCTCATGCTGGCGACTTGCCCTGTCGTATCTAGCAGTTCCCCTGTGATGCGCACAAGCTGCACATCGTAGGGATGCGTGTTCTTCACTACGCCCGTTATAAGAATATTGCCGGTGTCGTCATCGACGGCCTGGACGCGGTCCAGACTCACCGGCACATAGACGTGATATTCCGCGGGAAAGGCTTCGGGGTGCAGGGCATAGGCCAGGTAATCCCGCGCGTAGATTTCAACCGTGAACGCGCACTGTTCTCCCGGAGCAAGCGCGTAGCAACAACTGATGGCATCCACCGGACCATGACGATAATCATTATCGGCAAAGAATGTACCGATGACGTTGACGCCCTCATAGCTCTGCGTCCCGTCGTTGCGTATTTGACCGAGGATTTGGTAAGTTGCCCCACCATCGACTAGGCGCACGGTGTGGACCATTATGGTCAAAGGTGGCGCGGGGTCCACGTCTGGGATGCGTTCCAATGCGACATTGGTCGCCGCAACCGGTGCATTGATAGTATCACTCTCCGCGGCAGCGGTATTGTCAGTGCCCACCATATCGCTTTGAATCGCCGTCGCCTTCGTAACTACGGCCACAGCAGTTGCCGTCGCAGTAGGGAATTCTGTAGGAATTGGGGTAGGCGTTGTAGTTGGCGGCTTTGGAGTAGGCGAGGGACGCGGTGTAGATGTTGCGGTAGGAACCAATGTATATGTCGGGTAGGGTGTGTATGTCGGGTAAGGAGTTGCCGTCGGCAACGTCTGCTGAACCTCCGGCGTGATCTGTGCTGGATTCGACACTGCTGCTTCCCCCATACTACATGCTGCGAGCAAAAACAAACTGATTAAGATTAAATGTACATTTTTCATTTCAAATTCTCCTAAAACGTAGTTCGATGGTTGGGTAGTTGGAGGTATGAGGCAAGATACGGAGTTCTCCATTTGCCCTATCACCTTGTCCCCCCTGCCCCCTCGCTCCTCCGCCTCCCCATCCTCTGACTTCCGCGCCGTTATTCGTACCGCAATGCTTCTATCGGATTCAACTTCGCGGCCTGGTTGGCGGGGTAGATACCGAAGAAGAGGCCGATGGCGAAAGAGAAGCTCACGGCCAGCAGGATAGAATTGACAGTGACGACGGAGGTGAATAACCCGGTCAAATTCACGAGCTGCCCGATGCCAACGCCCGTCAAAATACCGATCCCCCCCCCAATGAGGCTGAGGATGATGGCTTCCATCAGGAATTGCAACAGGACATCGGAGCGGCGCGCGCCCACAGCTTTCCGTAAACCAATCTCCCGCGTGCGCTCTGTCACCGAGACGAGCATAATGTT
>JAFGFI010000480.1 GCA_016931185.1 Anaerolineae bacterium | reverse complement strand
CTCTTTACCCGGTCAGCGCTATTAAAAGACTGTCTGCCGCTGTGGTTGACCGATGGCATGGCCGAATTGCCTTTGCAAAAAGGTGTGTTGGAAGTACACTTAGACAAAAAACTTGGGTTACAAATTCGCAAGAAAGGAGCGTAAGTATGCCTGAATCTCAAGTACCTCATTTTAACCTGTGGACTGATCCCTGGATTACGTTGGAGCGGCTCGATGGCGGCGCGGAGCGCCTGGGGTTGGCCGAAACCCTGCGGCGAGCGCACGAATTTGCCACTTTGTATGACCCTTCGCCCCTGGTGGTGGCTGGGATACACCGCCTGCTGACTGCCATCGCGCAGGCTATCTGTAATCCGCAGCGGGTCTCTAATTTAGAAGCATTGTGGCGAGTCGGGCAATTTCCCGCCGACCAAATTGCGGCTTTCGGAGCACAGTATGCTGACCGATTTGACCTGTTCTCGGAAACCGTTCCGTTTTTCCAAAGTTCTGATTTGCCGTTGCATCCTACCAAAGCTGACAAGGTGAAAAGTGTTTCTGTGTTGACCGCGGAGACTTCACGCATTACTGCATTGCAACACTATCGCCATGGGCGCATCATGGATGAACAATTTTGTCCGGAATGTGCTGCTAAGGGGCTTTTAACCATTTCGCCATTTATTTCCATTGGCGGCAGTGGTTTTAGACCCTCTATTAATGGTATTCCACCGCTTTATGTATTTCCTGGTGGTCCTACTTTTTTCCACAGTCTCACCGCTTCTCTGTTGTTGCCGCGTTTTCAACCTGCTGCTCGTAGCAAAGAAGATGTGCCGTGGTGGATACACAACCCGGTTGTGCGTACTGGTGAAGTAGAAACAGTAGGTTATTTGCACAGTCTCACTTTCCCAGCCCGCCGTGTGCGTTTGCACCCACAGTTGTTAGATGGCGCTTGTACTCGTTGTGACGCGCCATTAACCTGGGGGATACGCACAATCATTTTTGAAATGGGTGAAAGTCGCCGGAAAGATGCGCCGATGTGGATAGATCCGTTTGTTGCATATCGTGTCGGTAAAGAGCGTCCCGTAGCTGTGCGCCTTCAGCCGGACAAAGCATTGTGGCGCGAGTTTGCTGCACTTTTTTTGATGCCGTTACCAGAGAGTAAAGCACCAATGTTACGCCCACAGGTATTGGAGCAAATTGCCGCTATGAATTTAGCTGATGATTTGCATATTTATCCTGTACGTTGTATTGGTGCCCGTACTGATCAAGCGAAAGTATTGGAATGGGTAGATATTGGTTTTGATATACCACCGTCTGTTTTGCGGGAAGCGGATATTGCATACCATATCAGTCAGGCCCTAAAGTTTTCTGAAGACTGTGAGTACGAAATTGGTAGGGTGTTTCAAAAGTACTTTCGTGGTAAGTCAACCAAGTCTGAACGCCACAAGCGACTAAAAATGCAAATGCGCGAATCTTACTGGAGCGCATTGGCCGAACCATTCCGCCTCTATGTGCTGGCTCTGGGCGCGATTGAAATCCCGGCGGCGCGTGCGCCAGAAACCGGCCGTTGGGCCGATACGGTTGTGGCTACTGCCTTGCAAGCGTTTCAGCAAGCTGCCGATAGCGTTGGCGACGATGCCGCGAGTTTACGGCAGCGCGTGCAAGGTGAAGATCGCTGCCGGTTTGTATTGAATGTCAAACGTAAGAAGTTTCAAATCGGGTCAAATTCAGGAAAGGAGTAAACGACTATGAATGAACCAACGATTCCCCCACAAGTGCAACTGTTTATTGACCGGTTGGCGCAACTCAAGCCAGGCGACCGAGCGCGGCTCAAACGCAACGCCGGGCGGACGCTGGCGGAAGCCCGTAACGCCAGTTCGTTTTATCATTTGTTGCCGCCGGGATTATCCGAATACGAATATGAGACCTATTTCCTGATCGCCACCCTCTACCCAATGGCTGAAGCTGGCGGCGCGGGCGATTTAGGCCGCGCGTTGCGGCGCGCGCAGAGCGTGAGCAACAAAAGTGGTCTAGATCGGCGCGTTGAAATTCTGCTCGACGCTGACAAGACACAGTTGCCATTTCGCCTGCGGCAAGCAATTCACTTCCTGCAATCTAACCGCGTCAAAGTGAATTGGCCATTGCTGTTATCCGATTTGCTATGGTGGAATGCGCCCGGCCGCAAAGTGCAACAACGCTGGGCCAGGTCATATTTCGTCGAAGCGCAGAAGTAACGCAAGCCTCCGGCTTGCGCGACAAGCCAGTGGCTTGTCCTATCTTAAAAACCAATCTAATTTCAAAAAGGAGCTTGCTATGTTGATCCAAATCCATTTGCTACAGAATTACAGTCCCGCAAACCTAAACCGCGATGATACCGGTTCCCCTAAAGACGCGCTCTTTGGCGGCGTGCGACGCGGCCGCATCTCCAGCCAGTGCCTCAAGCGCAGTATGCGCAAATCGGCGGCCTTCGTTGATGCGTTTGCTGATGAAAATCTACTCGCTACAAGAACCAAATTGCTACCCGAACTGGTTCGCAAGGAATTAGAGCAAATAGGAATTCCTTCGGAAACCGCTCAGATTGTTATTTCTCGGATTTCTGATGTCATCAAAGGCTCAAAAAAGGACGAGAAATCTGAGGATGCTGATGAGGAAACGCAGATTACTGAATCATCTGAAAGCGAGGGTGAAAAGACAAAGCAACTGGTCTTTATCGCTCCCAACGAAACCCGACCGTTTGCTGAAAATCTATGGAGAATTTATCAAGAATACGGTGATGCAAAGAAGTGGGCTAAAGCAGATGCTAAAAACATTGTTAAAGCGCTTGGTGCCAGTGTTCCGCGCTCGGTAGATGTGGCTATGTTTGGCCGGATGACAACTTCCGAAGCGTTTGAAGATATGCAGGCTGCCGTGCAGGTCGCCCACGCGCTCTCTACTAACGCATTAGCTGAGGAATTCGATTACTATACGGCAGTTGATGATATCACCAAAGAGTCCGGCGCAGGCATGATCGGCGACATAGAATACAACTGCTCCACCTACTACAAATACATCAACGTGCATTGGGAGCAATTGGTCAACAACCTCGGCGATGATGTGGCTGTGGCGCGGCGGGCAGTGTTAGCATTGGTGCAGGCGGCAGCCACGGCGCAACCTACCGGCAAGCAAAACACCTTTGCGGCGCACTGTCTGCCTGATGTGGTGCTGGTGGAAGTGCGGGAGAAAAATCTGCCAGTCAACTACGCCAATGCGTTTATCAAGCCGGCGCGGCAGGGGTATGAGCAAACAGTGATGGATGATTCCGTCGCCAAACTTGCCGATTATCTCACTCGCGTCGGACGCGCTTATGGATTGACCGCCGACAAACGTGCCCTGGTCGCCATTCAGGACTACACTTTGCCGGGCGCAGAAGTGCGCGCTTCGTTGGAGGATTTGCAAGCGTGGCTTGAGCAGCAACTCCCGGAGGGCTAAGATGGCAAATACCCTCTTTTTACGTTTGGAAGGCCCCTTACAATCTTGGGGCGAGCGCGCCAAATGGGATGTGCGCGACACTGCGCCCGAGCCTACCAAATCCGGTGTGGTGGGATTGTTAGCCTGCGCCCTCGGCTGGAACACTGATGAAGACCTCCGCGCGCTCTCGCAACAGATTTGCGTCGGCGTGCGCTGCGACCAACCCGGCACGCTCTTGAGGGATTACCATACCATTGTCAGCGGCATCATCAGCGAAGGCAAAATCAAGCGCAATGCCAAAACGGGCGAACCGGAAACTTTGATTTCCCACCGCAGCTATCTCTGTGATGCCTCGTTCCTGGCTGCTGTGCAGGCCGCGCCAGAGCTGATTGACCGACTGGCGTGGGCTGTTCAGAACCCAGTCTGGGCGCTCTACTTGGGCCGCAAAGCCTGTCCAGCATCCTGCCCACCCTTTGAAGGTAGCGGTGATTACCCTACACTGGAAGCCGCGCTCATGCAGTGGCCCTGGTATCGTTGGGATGTAGAGCCGCATACCATTCAGGCGCGCGCGGTGCTGGCAAACCATCAACCTTGCGGTGCGCGCCGCCGCGACGAAATCGTCTCGCGTTCGCGCCGCACTTACGCGCCGCGCTATACCTACGATGTATCCATCACGGTTCAAGTCCAGCCCATAGAACCGACCGGATTACTCCAAGGAGACTCCCCATGTACCTCTCCCGCCTAATCCTCAACCCGCGCACGCGCCGCGTGCAGCGCGAGATCGCCAACCCTTACGAGCTCCATCGGACGGTGTTGCGCGCGTTTCCCGAGGAGTTACAAGAGGGAGAGCGAATCCTCTTCCGGTTGGACGTGGAAGGGCACTCGGGCACACCCACGCTCCTCCTCCAATCCCACACACGGCCGGATTGGGCCTGGCTAGGTGACCCCGGCGCCCGCGATTACTTGCTTCAGGCGCCAGAAACCAAGTCGTTTGAGCTTGCGCTGGCGCCGGGGCGGCTGCTTGCTTTCCGCCTGCGCGCGAATCCCACCGCCAAACACTGGCGCGAGGAAGGTGGTGTCACGAAAGCCAAACGCGATCCGCTGGTGCGTGAGGAAGAACAGCGCGCCTGGCTGGAACGCAAGGGTGAACGGGGCGGCTTCCGCCTCGTGCAGG